>PEAB01000055.1 GCA_002753395.1 Nitrospirae bacterium MYbinv3
CAAATGATAAGACTATTGCTATAACATAGCCTATATGTCCTAAAAGCAATAGATTATAACAGTTTGATAGGAGAGTTGCGTTTAAAACCATAGCAAGTTAAGCAATATTTCAGAGTAGACATGACTTTTTACTCCTTTATACCGCTGACTGTATGAGCCTCTTGCAAAAGTACATGTTATGTAAAATATAGCAAAAAGCTAATTATGTAAGTGATTAATATTAAACGATATTTTTTGGGCGTAATAATTGCTTGATTTGAGATTTGCAAGAGGCTCTGTATTCTATGAATAGGCAAATGCGTAATCCTTATGAACTCTCTATTTTCATTTTGCAAGAGGCTCTAATGATATATAAGAAGTCTATTGACAAATTTTATCACTCGTGTGTCTTTTTTGCAACAACAAACATTGGCTGTACTCAGGAGGAACATAGCGAAAAATTTCTTTAACGCTCTTTGAATAACCTCATATAAAGCCGAACAATGTTTTCACTGAGAATCGCTGGCTTTATCCCCCGGCTCTATAGCTCAGATAGCCATTTCTAGGGAAGTCAGATCTATGCTTGTTATGTCCTCTATAGGTTCGGCGAGGAATCTCTTACCAATGTCTATAAATCTATCAGGGCTGTCCGTAACGTAGTATTTTCTGAAGGTACCCTTATTGTCTCTTTTTAACAGGTTGAGGTCTTTAAGGATGTTTCTAACGTTTTTTGCCTTCTCTATGCCTGAGTCTATTAAGACTATATCGTCGCCCATAACCTTCCTGAGTACATCCTTAAGCAATGGGTAGTGGGTACATCCTAGTACGAGCGTATCTATGCCGTAGAGTTTAAGTCCCTTTAGGTATCTTCTTGCAACCGACTCTGTTATATCGTCGTTAAGCCACCCTTCCTCTACAAGTGGGACAAACAGCGGACAGCTCTGCTCATAGACGACGATGCCGCCATTGTGTCCGTGTATAGCACGGCGGTAAGCCCCGCTCTTAATAGTAACCTCTGTGCCTATGACGCCAATGTTGCCGTTTCTAGTGGCGGCCACCGCTGCCTTTGCCCCCGGTTCTATTACGCCTAAAACTGGGATGTCAAGAACGTTTCTTATGCTGTACAGGCTTATTGCAGATGATGTGTTACACGCAATTATCAGGAGCTTTATACCCATATCCATAAGATACATGCTGTTTTGCAGTGAATACCTCTTGACAGTCTCAGGAGAACGTATGCCATATGGTACCCTGGCCGTATCTCCTAGGTAGATGGTACTCTCAGCAGGCAGTTGCCGGTGTACCTCTCGAAGAACAGTGAGCCCTCCTATGCCTGAGTCAAATATACCGATAGGTCTATCAGCCAGCTTTGTGTAATCCATCTGTTACTATCTCCTGTGTTACAGTTCTTCTTAAAGGATATCTTAAGTAAAAGTGCCCCCCCAGACTTTCCGCCTCAGCGCTGTCTATGAGCACTTTTACATCTTCTGCCTCCATGTTGTTGATAACTGTCTCGAAGATACTCTTAAGCAGCATAAGCTCCGCCGTTGCATCACCTTGAAAATTCTTCTTAAGCTCAGACGATACATCTACGTAGAGTATCTTATCAACTCCGTAATACAGACCGAGCAGCTTCACATCAGCCGGTATAGAGCTTCTGTTTGGTATATTCTTACCGCTAAATAACTCGGTAAGAGCCACTTCTGTCGACTTTATGGCGTCAAAGGTCTGTTTACTCTTGATCGTTATCTTTTTTAGCTCTGAGTCTTCAGGGTAGTAAATGTGTATTTGTGTGCTGTTGTCTACTACTTTTTCCTGCTCCTTTCTGCTCACAATGTGCTGAGAGAGGGTTTCGCCGTCGTCGCGCCATATGAAGAAATAATAGGCCACGGCTGCTGAGCACAATAGAAGTATAGGCGCTATGATAAACATTATGAGTTTACCTTTTCGCATAATCCATCAATGCCTTAATGATTGAAGCGGCAAGAGTGTCGATTGTCTCAGCGTTATAGGACAGCGTTTGTGGCTCTGGCAATTCTAGCATAACAGCAGGGGCCTTTATGGCTGAGAGCAGCGGTAAAGGAATTTCGGCATATACAACGTTCAGTTTTGTTCCATTGGTGATTGCCTGCCCAACGGAGTTTGCCAGCGCCCTGCTCCTTTCAATGTAGGCGCTCTGAGCCAAGGTAGTGTTGTACTTGGCGACTTTTGAGGAAGCATATGCAGGCATCTTACTTATGTATATGTTAAAATGCTTCTGTCTTGTCAGGTGTATGCTAAAAAAGGCGTCAATCCGTGTGTTTCCCACATCAGTAAGCTTCTGTTCAATTGACTGCTGCACATCTTCCTTTCTAAGCAATACGGCCTTTTGTACCTTGGGGGCGATCTGCTTGGCCAGGTCGCTTGTTATAGAGAGCGTCAGGAGGCTCTCCTTAAACTGCTCACCCCTTACACCCATATCGGCCCCCCCATGACCAGCGTCAAACATGACTACTAAGTGACGCAGCTCCTTTGTCTCAGCTTGAACTGTATTTACTGGCGGGGGACTCTTTTGCTCGGCCAAGTAGGCGTCTATAACCAGACGCGGCGGAGAGGAAAGCCGTACAAACTTTATTTTTTGAAGATTCCTTATGTTCATAAAAAGGCTATCTTCCTTCTTGTATATCTTTACAGGCTCTAGCAATGCCCCGCCTTTATAGTTGAAAGGTTCATTAAAGTCTATTTTTACAAGACTGTATGACTCAAATACACTTGCCTGACTTATCAATGATTCATTCTCAGTCTCAAAGACGATCCTTATCATCCCGCTCTGTTCACTACTGCGTACAACTATCGAGGAATCGTCCGCTAAACTCACATCAATAAGGGCTATCAACAATATGATTATTAAACAATTGATCTTAGCCATAATTGTTACAGGTTATATAATGTCATATATGTACAAGTTTTTCAATACGTATTTGTATAGACTATAAAGATTATCGGGTACTTACGTCTTTTTATTTATAAATACCGAATAAAGTCCGTTTATCGATTCAAACAGATCCCTTAAATAACTCTCCGTCTTCTCTTGATAAGAATATACCTTTTTGCCGGAGGTCGTGTAATACATCCTCCACTCATGGGCGCATAAGAAAGTCGTGTTTTTTTTCAAAGAAGGGGACGCCCTGCACACTGTCGCAGGGGTTCGCAACCCCTCCTCTCAGACCCCTCCGCAAGCGCTACGCTCATTGATCAGTCCGCTCCCTACGGTCGCTAGGCAGTCCCCTTGACCCCATTAAAGTATGTTTTTGTTCCCATAAGTTTCTTATGCGCCCTCCACTCATAATACTCCCATCCTTCTATTTGATGTATGGAGCCGTGGAGTCTCTTTATGGAATCTTATACAAGACGTATTTGGGACTCCATCTCATCGTTGACCTCAAAATCTCCCTCTCTGACGTCCGTCAGTAAGGCTAGCCAGCTAGCGTGACTCCCCTGCAACTTGCTCTGTATAGCGTATCTGCATATCAATTTCAGCAGGTCTTCAAATCTCATCACAACAGTAGTATAACAAAATTGCTTATGAAAAAAAGTAAGGATAGGGACGAGGGGTGCATAAGAAAAACAATTCCTATGCACTCGCTGTATTATGGTATCTTCTTTATATCTCATGGTAATTATCCCTACAACGACAGTTTAGAAATAGAACATGGCAAAATAAACGGTTTACATGCTTTGGTGTTATTTGAAGTTACCGCAGAAATCAACCGTTTAGACAGGAAGTGACGTTGTAGGGTTATGCTTTTAAGATTTCTATATTCCTGCTTACACAGGAATGACATACTTGGAAAACGCCTATTACTCTCATTCCCACGAAAGTGGGAATCCATGTCTCGAAACCATGAAAATAAATTTACCTTGTTTTTTTTGTAGTCCTGCAGAGGTAGTGATATTCAATCCCCCCCCCCCTTGATGGGAGGGTGTTAAGTTTACTGTCACCACTACTTGTGCAGGACTACCAAAATCCTGACATAAAAGAGGCCCTCAGGCACGTTGGGACATTGTAGGTAGCTCGTCCCATTGATACCATTATACATTTTTGTTCCCATGATTTTCTTGTACACCCCTTTCAAATTCTATCTTGACAATAATAAAAACAGTGCATTATGATATCGTCTGGAAGCAGATTTATATGATTATAGCAGTAGGATGTGATCATGCTGGCGTTGTCTTAAAGAGAGAGGTGGTAAAGTGTCTCTTAGACTACAGCATAGGCGTTAAAGACGTAGGTACTAATGATGAGACCTCCGTAGATTATCCTGATTATGCTGCTCTGGTAGCCTCTCTTGTGTCCAGGAAAGAGGTAGATAGAGGCATATTGATATGTGGCAGCGGCATAGGGATGTCTATAGTTGCCAATAAGTTTAAAAATGTTCGGGCAGCCCTGTGTAACGACCTATATACAGCGTCAATGAGCAGGCAACACAACGACGCAAACATCTTAGTGCTCGGCAGCCGTATTATAGCTGATGAGTTGGCCAAGGAGATCGTTAAGGTATGGCTTAGTACAGAGTTCTCAGGTGGAAGACATGAGCAAAGGATAAAGAAAATCTTAATAATAGAGGAATCTCTTGAAGACACTAAGTAACTTAAGGAATAAACCTTTAGAGGAAATAGACCCTCAGATATTTGAAGCTATCAAGGGGGAGATTAGCAGAGAGCAAAATAAGATAGTCCTTATAGCATCGGAGAACTATGTAAGTAAGGCCGTGCTTGAGGCACAAGGATCAGTACTTACGAACAAGTATGCCGAGGGTTATCCTGGTCACCGTTATTACGGAGGTTGTGAGTACGCTGATATTGTGGAGTCGTTGGCAATCCAGAGGGCACAGAGTCTGTTTGAGTACCGGGATGGTGAGGACACGGTCAAGGTGGATCATGTTAACGTACAGGTGCATTCAGGTTCACAGGCAAATATGGCAGCCTACTTATCTATCCTAAAGCAGGGCGACAGGATACTTGGGATGGGTCTGGATCATGGCGGTCATCTAACGCATGGCTCAAAGGTGAATTTCTCTGGTATGCTATTTGACAACATTTACTACGGTGTAGATAGAGAGACTGGTCATATTGACTATAACAGGGTAAGGGAGCTTGCCCTTGAGGCTCGGCCAAAGATGATAGTGGCCGGCGCAAGCGCATATTCCAGGACATTAGATTTTAAAGCGTTTTATGACATAGCAAAAGAGGTTGGGGCCTACTTACTGGTAGACATAGCTCACATTGCTGGACTAATTGCCGTGGGGTTACATCCATCACCTGTGTCTTATGCCGACTTTATAACATCCTCTACTCACAAAACCCTCAGAGGGCCGCGCGGCGGGATGGTTATGTGTAAGAGCGCTTATGCCAAGGCTGTAGATAAAATGGTCTTTCCAGGCATCCAGGGCGGTCCGCTCATACACGTTATTGCGGCTAAGGCAGTGGCTTTTAAAGAGGCTCTTACAGAGGATTTCAGGGAGTATCAGATAAAAACGCTTAAGAATGCAAGGAAGCTCTGCGATGGCTTGGCTGAACGCGGTTATAAGATCGTCTCAGACGGTACCGATAACCACCTGATGCTCGTTGATCTAAGGAACAAGGGTATAACCGGAAAGGAGGCTGAGGAAGCCCTCGGTAGAGCCGATATCACGATCAACAAAAACGCCATACCCTACGACGAAAAGCCCCCAACCATAACCAGTGGTATAAGGCTTGGAACCCCTGCTGTAACAACCAGAGGTTTTTCTGAGGCCGAAATGGAAGAGGTGGCTGATATTATTGATAATTGCTTGAGAAATCCCTCTAACGAGCGCAACATGCAGATGCAAAGACAAAGGGTCAGGGCGCTGTGTGAGAGATTCCCTATATAGTAAAAATAAAACATTTGACTCTTAAAGAAAAATGCTGTAAACTAAAATCTGTAAAAGTTGGGGAGTCGTCTAATGGCAGGACAGCAGACTCTGGATCTGCCTGTAGGGGTTCGAGTCCTCTCTCCCCAGCCAGTATATGGTCCCATCGTCTAGAGGCCTAGGACGTGGCCCTCTCAAGGCTAAAACACGGGTTCGAATCCCGTTGGGACCACTCTATAACCCACCAGATTTTACAGGATTCAGTATGGATTATTAAAACGAGGTAAGGCTGCCAGATATCCATCATCCTCTTTTTTCGATGTGTTATATATTTTAAACTGACAATGTCATATCCATTTATTGGATGTCAAGGTCAAAATTTTTTTGCAAATTCCATTTAGTTTAGTATAAACAAGTTTTATATCTTTTTCCTGTAAATCTTTTAATCTGTGTAATCATAGTTCAGACTGTCCCTATGTTTACTTAAATCCGACATTGTCAAATAAATAACTGAGGCACTGAGGCGGGTGCATAAGAACCACCATGACCTTACGGACACAACAAGCAATGAAAATCCTTGATTATGTAGGATATTTTTAGACTTTCATATAACTTATGGGTCGTCCTGTCATTGCCGTGCTCGACACGGCAATCCACAAGCTAATAGATTCCTCCTTTCGCAGAGCCTGCCCCTGGCTTGAACAGGGGAATGACATAATTTCCCATGACTTTCTTATGCACCCACGATACTAAGTTGCATTCAAAGAGGTATATTATGTTTCAGAATGTAAGATGTTGTATTGTAAGGGGGTCAAGGGGACTGGTCCCCTTGCAGAGGGGTCTGAGGGGAGACAGAGTCTCCCCTTCTATACCAATACTGGTATGAACGCAACTTGGTATGAGGCAGATTAAGAGCTTCTCCTTTTGTTATAATTGCTTGATGATAATAACGGTAACACTTAATCCTTCAATTGACAGGACGATGAGGGTTAGCGGTTTTCGGGCAGGCTCTGTGTGTAGAGGTGAGGTGTTGATGGTTTGCCCGGGGGGCAAGGGGATAAACGTCTCACGCGCGGTTTTGCACCTCGGTGGGAATAGCGTTGCCCTTGGAATCGCCGGCGGTAGTACGGGGCGGGTGATTGTCAATATGCTCAGGGAAGAAGGCATTAATCTCAAATACGTTGAACTTGATCAGGAGAACAGAAATTGCTACGGCATAATAGATGAGAAAAATGCGGTAGAAACGGTCATCAACGAACTGGGACCAGTGGTTTCACCAGATGAGTTAAGGGCGTTTGTAGCACTGTACAATAAAACGGTCAAAGAAAAGTCGCTCGTTGTACTCTCTGGCAGCATGGCAAGGGGGATTGACGATGGCTTCTACGGTGAGCTTATAAATATCGCACATCAAAAGGGGGCAAGCGTGATCCTCGATGCTAGCGGCGTTGCACTTGCAAGAGGCATTGAGGCTGTTCCCGACATCCTAAAGATAAACGTCACTGAATTAAAGACACTTACTAAAGGGTCTGTTTACAACAACGGTGAAACAGCGAAAGAGATAGAAAGGCTTCTATGCCTAGGCATATCGAAGGTTGTCATTACGCAGGGAAGGGATGATCTCCTAGCCTTTACCAAAGACGAGGCATGGAGGGTTACACCCCCACAAGTAGCTGCGCTTAACAGTTGGGGCAGCGGTGACTGCGTTGTAGCTGGCATGTCCGTGTGTCTGGAGAAGAATACACCATTTCAACAGACTATGCGGTATGCAGCAGCATCTGGTACTGTCAACACCCTCTCCTATGGCTCAGGTTTTATCAATTCGGCCAAGGTTAATGAACTAGCCAATTCCGTAATTACTAAAAGGCTGCGTTGACCTATAGAGCAAACAACCTATTATCCTGAGCCTACGTTTTTGTCATTTTTGCCAGTTAAGTGACTGTGTGCTTCGTCTGGCGGATGAGCCTCTTTGTCCTCTGCCTACAGCGCCAAACTGACTAAGCACCTTTTCTAGATCTGCCGACAGCGTAGTGAGGTCAGAGGAGGCGTGAGATATCTGTTCTGCATCAGCGGAGGTTTCGTTGGCAGCAGATGCAATGGATTCGATATCTGTGGTCATGTTTTCAGAGACGGTTGACATCTCCTCAGTGGCAGAGGCTATCTGTAGTACCATCGTCTGAAGCTCCTGAACACTGCTTACGATGGTTTGCAGGGCGGTACCTGCCTCCTGCGAGAATCTCGAACCTGACTCAACACGTTTTAGGCTCTCCTCCATTGATGATACGGCCTTATCCGTTTCTCTCTGTATAGCGTTGATCATTTCGCTTATCTCGGTGGTGGCCTTGGCGGTTTTTTCGGCAAGTTTTCTCACCTCATCGGCAACAACTGCAAACCCCCTGCCCTGTTCACCGGCCCTGGCTGCCTCTATGGCGGCATTTAGGGCTAGCAGGTTTGTCTGATCCGCTATATCGTTTATAACGCTCACAATATCTCCGATCTGCTTTGAACGGTCTCCGAGAGTGGTCATTACCTGAGCCAGATTAGAGACGGTGTTGGATATTCCGTCGACCTCGTTGACAGTCTTAATGACAACGTCTGCGCCCTTTTGAGCGGTACTCAACGTGTCATTAGCTGAAGAGGCTATTTCTGAGGCATTTTTGGCAATATCAATAACCGTCTGAGACATCTCTGTTGAGGAGGTAGATAGTTGCCCTGCTCGGCCTGCCTGGTCGTCGACCTTTCGTGTTATCTGCTTTACGGAGCTCGATAAAACCTCAGAGGCTGATGTAACCTGCCCGGCAGTATTAGATATCTGATCAATAATACTGCTTAATGAATCCTTCATTCGATTTATAGCATTGACGAGCGCCCCTATCTCATCCTTACTGTCTACATGTAAAGACTCCAAATGGAGGTTGCCGTCAGCGATAGCCTCTGCTGTATGAACCATAGTTATGATCGGTTGTGTTATCGACTTGTTTAAAAATGCTGAAATGAATGCACACACCACGATTCCCAGGATCATCATGCCGATCAGAACGATAACGACTCCGCTTTCTATAGATTCAGTCTCTTCCTTGAACTTCTTAACCATATCCTGAATCGTCTTGGCCCTTGCCTGGTCTTTAGCCCCAATCTCAGTGGCAAGGTTTTGGTTTAGTTCCTCGACCTTATCCGTTGTTTTTATTAGTCTTTCCACGTTGACAATACCCACAACTCCGGTTATAAGTATAAGTATAAACACTATAGCAAAACCAGTAAAGAGCTTGGTCTTAATCTTCATATCTTTAAGCATATTTAAAAACTCCCTAAATCTTATTATTTTTTATAAAGGCCTCACTCCTCAGCTTTTAACTAACGAATGAGGCCGTTTTCTTAATTTATACTTTTATTCAGAGTACAAGACAATTTGTTATTTGAAGTCCGGCTGCCCGATCTCTTTTATAAGAGACTTATACCAATCTACGTTAGGATCAAAGGGTTTACCGCCCTTAATGCGTGTAAACTCTATAGCCCGCAGTACCCCGTTTTGTTCCTCGTCGTGTCCAATAATCCCAGGTACACCTTTTATAGCCAGCTCCACGGCCAGGTCAGTCATGGATTTTATCAACATGACGTCTTTAATGTTAGGTCGTGCGGCCCTTGCATAGTATCCGCTCTTTTGTACGAGCACCTTGCCAGCGCTCATCTTCTCCGCTAGGGTATCGGCGTGCCATTGTCCGACATTGACCTTGTCGAGTTTTACGTGACCGAAGGCATCGCGTGGAACCTCCAGCCCCTTGGACTCAAGCTCCTTCACTATGCCGCTTGCCCCTGCACCCTCTGAGATAAATATCTTGGCGCAGTCGTTCTTCTCTAATCTTGCTTTCAGGTGAGCAGCCAGCTTATCCAGGTCATACTCGATCTCTGGTATAAGGACGGCGTCTATACCGTATCTATCCTTTGAGATACCAAAGGAATCTACAAAGGATACCTTCTTAATCATCTCGTTATATTCATAGGCCGTTCTTGCCGTCAGATAACCGCAGTTTCTACCCATGACCTCATGGACAACGAACATCTTCGGGTTAGCCGATGTCTCGGCAACTACGTTCAAGAAGAAGTTGGCCCCATGCTCTGCGGCCGTGTATGCCCCTAGAGTTTGCACTATAGGTGATACGTCATTGTCTACGGTCTTTGGCAGGCCTATGACGGTCAGCTCATAACCATTTTCGTGCAGATATTTTGCCAAATCTGCTGCCGTCAGGCTCGTGTCGTCTCCACCGATGGTATGAAGTACCTCGATGCCAAGCTCTTTAAGGTTCTCTGCTGCCACATGCAGAGGGTTCTGGCCTTCCTTTACCAGACCTTTCTTGACACAGTCCTTTACATTTGTAAGTTTAACGCGGCTGTTGCCAAGTGGACTACCGCCAAATTCGTGAAGCAGATGAGCCTTCTGACGCACCTCGGCATTAACGGTTATGTAATTTTTTCTCAATAGGCCATCATATCCATTGGTAAACCCAATGATCTCAGTCTCTGGTAATATCTCACTGTAACGCTGGATGAGTCCCCCCACCGCTGAACTTAGGCATGGCGCTAGGCCGCCAGCCGTTAATAGCGCTACCTTCTTAGGCATAACTTAACCTCCTTAATACAATTTTATAAAGTATACATCTTTAAAGACATAATTAGCAAAGCCTTTACCAGGTAATAACCTTATCGCTTGCAACAACGCTGTCTATGATAGCGTCGTAGTCCTTGTTGGTACGCAAATCGATAGCCGAGAATTCTGAGTGTTCCCTCATATTCTTTATGATGGTAATGCCTGTGGGATCGGGTTCCTGTTTCAGGATTAATAATACTTTCATACTGCCTCCATGTGGGTTCTAATATGCAAGGATGTTGTCATACTCTGTGAGTTTTTTGCCGATTTCCTCTGCCGCAACGTACGCAATGTCGTCGTAGTCCTTAACGTTTGTACACAGGTTCATACCCATGTCCTTGATCATCTCTAGGTTCATGGAGTTTTCCTCGTTTTCGACGATTTTTTTATCCAAGATAAATACGTCAATTATATCGTCCATAACTGTTATACCAATGCTCATCCTCAGAGCCTCGCCCTGTCTGTCTCTCACTAACACTGCTATCTTCTTAGGCATTGTTTTGTTATCTCCTTTGGCTATTAATTATATAGCCCATTTATTACAGTCACTATGGTTAAATTAAGATTACCCTGTCGGAGTCCTGATTCATTACTGCGTTCTGATACTGACTGCCCGCAATAATGCCAGCCGGGATCATGTCCTCGGTAACGTTTCTAAGTTTGGCGCTATGGTCGCACAGACTCATGGTTACACCGGATAGGTCCTTCAAGGCTACGACGTCTTTATCCTGCGAGTGCCTTATTCCATCATCCATCATAAAGATGATGACCTTGTGCCCTTTGCCTGATGCAGCCTTCGTAAGGCCAATGATGTCCTCTTTAAAACCATCCCTTGTTACAAGTAAACCGATAGTCATACAATCTACCTCCTTTATATTTTATATATCAGTCGTACCCCAACCCCGCCCATCAAGAACAGGGGATTGTGATATTGTTTCATAAATCGATTGAAAAGATAAATCCCTCATACATTTTTTAGTCCTACAATTTTTTTTAAAGCATGGGGAGCAGTCAATGCCGGCTCTAATGACGCTGCAGGAACTGCCATAAGGTCCAGTAAGGGCGGGGTCGGTAGGGCCAAAAACGCCAAAGACTGGGACATTGAGGGCAGCAGCAATGTGCATGGGGCCTGTATCGTTGGTGATCATAAAACGCGCCTTTTTAATTATACCGATAAGTTCTTTAAAGGACGTCCTGCCAGCTAAGTTTAGAGCCGTTTGTTTGGAATACGCAGTTACAGCTCGCGCTATCTCTATATCGCCAACACTGCCAATTACTACCGATGGCAAGGGCAGAAGTGCTGCAAGCTGACCGAACTTCTTTGCCTCCCACTGTTTTGTCTTCCAACGAGCGCCAGGCACTATTACAGCAAAATCCCTAAGACCTCCTAAAAGGTTTGCCGCAACATCAGACATTGGCAAGGGAAACTCCACTGATTGCACCTTGCAATTTAGGACAGAGGTCGCAACCCTTAAGTACCTGTCAACGGCGTGTAACCCCCTGCCTCCCTCTACGAGCTGGTTGTAGAAGAACCGGCTGCCCTCTCTGGCCTCTTTAAATCCGATCCTTGTGGCGCAGCCTGATAGTGCAGTGATAATCCCGCTTCGTAAAAGACCCTGCAGGTCAACGACGATATCAAAGCGCTCTTGCCTTAGGCCGTCTTTTAACCGCCGAAACTCATCAAGGGTACTTTTGATGCTCGCAAGCCTTTTCCACCGATCCTTGTCAACGACCCAGAGCCTCTTGATCATTGGATGTCCCTCTAAGAGCTCATGAAATGCGCGGGCAACGACCCAGTGGATCTCGGCCCCCGGGTAATTTACTGACAGTGTGTTTAAAAACGGCAAGGCATGGACGATGTCCCCTAAGGAACTTGGTTTGACTATAAGTATCTTCATAGTTAATTATTAAGGTATTATACACGATAATGCAACAAAAGAGATAAAGATTAAGGTGTTAGGGGGTACATAAGAACCCTCATGCCCTGACGGGCACAACAAACAATGAAACAGACAATATCTACGTATAGAATAGAGTATTCTTGTAATAAATAATCTTCTTTTTTATTTCGCATGGGTAACTAAACTTAAGGGTAGCGACCAACGGGAGCAGTAGTGCAATCTAACACCTTGCCATTTATAGGCTTTCCCCCGAAAACAGTAGAGATTAAAGGGAACACGACAAGACTTGGCATTTCCCCTTCCCTACTGTCCATAGGTGGGGTTGCTAATCTTACCCACTCAAAGTTGGCAAGAGCCTCTGTTTTACCCCTATTATACTATTACCCGCTCACTTTGTGGAAGAACCTGTTGACTTAAGCATTATTGATGTATAGCAAGTAACATCTTTAGCAGCCACGCCTGACATTTACGGGGTCAAGGGGACGAGTCCCCTTGTGGGAGGGTCTAGGGAGGGCAAAGCCCTCTCTATTTTTTTGCATCTTTATATCCTTAAGCCAACAGCATTAGGGGTTAGGGGAGGGTGTTAAGTTTACTGTCACCACTACTTGTGCAGGACTACCTAAAAATTAAATAAATAGACTGTTTGTATTGCTCAAGAGGAAAAACATGAAGTGAAAAACGTGAGGTGTTTCATATAAACTTATGGCTTGTCCTGTCATTGCCGTGCTCGACACGGCAATGACAGGACAAGCTAATAGATTCCTGCTTTCGCAGAGCCTGCCCCTGGCTTGAACAGGGGAATGACATAACTTCCCAAATTTCTTATGCAACTTTTAGTGTAAAAAACACAACAGGTTTTGTATAATATCCTATGACTATAAACTCGGTTACCAAATGAAAGACGCATTAAAGGATAATCAGCTTAAGAACCTGACACTGCTCTACGTAGAGGACGAAGCTGGTATCAGAGAGAACATCAGCGAGGTCTTAAGCAGGCGTGCGCGCTCCTTGTATGAGGCCGCTAACGGACAGGAGGGGTTGACTCTGTATATCAAACACAGGCCCGACATAGTCATTACCGATATAAAGATGCCTCTGATGAGCGGCTTGGAGATGGCCAAAGAGATAAAGAGGCTAAACCCTAAGGCACAGATAATCATCACTACGGCCTTTAGTGAGCGGGAGTTGTTTCTTGAGGCCATCAATGTTGGGATTAACCAGTATGTTTTAAAACCAATCAACAGGGATAACCTTTTAACAACCATCTACAGGTGTATGGATGTTGTCGAGACAGAGCGAAAGTTCAGAGAGAGCCAGGAGATGTTTAAAAAGCTCTCCGAGGGATGTGCCTTTGGTGTAGGGTTACATGTTGAGAAGTTCATATATGTAAATCCAGCGATGGAGAAGATTACCGGCTATACAGGGGTTGAGCTTATGGAGTTGTCCCTGTGGGATGTTGTCCATCCCAACTGGCGTGACACGGTCAAGGAGCAGGTATTTTGGCGCCTAAAGGGCGAAAAGTTGCTACATGAAGACCAAGAGATGAAGATCGTTACCAAGTGGGCAGAGGAACGCTGGATACGCCTGATTGCCGACACTGTGGAGTATATGAGTGCGTATGCCGGCCTTATAAGCGTCATCGACATTACGGCAGAGCGAATATACGAAAAGGAGATCCGGGAACTCAACAAAACCCTTGAGATGCGGGTCTATGACGAAATCAGAAAGCGGCAGCAGCATGAACAGTTCCTCATACAGCAGTCAAAGATGGCCTCTACGGGTGAGATGATTGGTGTAATAGCCCATCAGTGGCGTCAACCGTTAAACAACTTGACCCTTATCGTCCAGGACATTCAGGCCGCATACGACTCTAAAGAGCTAGACGGCAAATACCTGGAAGGCTCTGTTACAGATTCCATGAAGCAGATCGATTTTATGTCAAGAACAATTGATACTTTTAGGGATTTTCTTAAACCCTCAAAGGAAAAGGAACATTTTTTGATAAAAAAAGCCATCCTGGAGACACTTTCTCTTTTTGAAGCCATGTTTAAGAGCTTAAATATTACTTTAAGCCTGAAAGATGTCTCCCACGCTCAAGCAGAAGGGACAGCCGGGGGGGGCATGGATGTCATAAAGGTATTTGGCTATCCCAACGAGCTTAAGCAGGTTATATTTAATATCATAAACAACGCCAAGGACGCCATCAGTGAAAGACGTGATAACTCGCCTGATTTAAAGAAAATGGAAGGTCGTATCATAATTAGTATGTCATCTGATGGCATGAGGGTCTATATCAGGATCGCTGACAATGGCGGAGGCATAGAGGATTCCATATTAGACCAGGTCTTTGAGCCGTATTTTACGACCAAGGATGCCCACAAAGGCACAGGAATAGGCATGTACATGTCTAAGACCATCGTCGAAAACAATATGAACGGTAAGCTGTACGTTGAAAACATAGATGAGGGTGCGATGTTCACCGTAGAGCTAAGCTGTGAGCCTTGCCAATGATAGCGTTGCCGCCCCAAAGCCCCAGGGCTGGTGAACACAAAAGATGGGATAAGCTCGTAACCCTTACCCCCAGTGATGTATGTCAGAGGGCTGTCGTAGATTACTACGAGGTGAAAGAGGCCTACATCCTGAATTCTTTAGGACGGCAGTACCAGTTCACTCCAAAGGACAGGCAGATAGTCCCTTATGGCGCAGAACGGATAGAGGCTGATTTGTTGCTTAGCCGGTTTGGGGATTTCTTCAGACTGTCCTCCTTGTGGTATCTTACCGGCACAAAGGACATACCGCTAACGCAGCGTCTTGTTCCACCAGAGGACCTGAAGGAGGGGCAGATGTTCTTCAAGGCTTCCCACGCGTTGCCGCTTAATAAGTTAGCGGCCAAGTTCGGCGCTGATAAGGAGGGCTTCATACAGAAGGGAACCGCACTGGGGGGTGAGACAATGACGTTTGGGGATGCCTCTATCAAGCTCTTCCCATATCCGAGAATCCCGATAGTGTTGATACTCTGGCTTGTTGATGATGAGTTTCCTGCGCGTGTGAGTCTGCTGTTTGATTCCTCGTGTGAGTTTCATCTGCCACTTGACATGAACTGGACGGCTGCCATGATGTGTGTGTTGATGATGTTGGCTTGATTTAGCAACAACCTAATAGACTACAAACAGATTTTTTAGGTTGTCCAGCTCGTCTTTCAGACATCTAACCTTCTTGATACAAAAATCGACATACCTTTGAACCTGTAGATAGCCTACTGAATCGGTTATGAGGATAGCGCCATCTCGATCGGTACGATAAAGACTCACAGCATTAAGCCGTTGAACAACCTCATGATTTGGAAGACCATAGGGGTCGTCCCTACCCACGCTGATTACCGCCAACTCAGGCGCCACCTTCTGCAAGAACTCTACTGATGTAGCGTTGCGGCTGCCATGATGTGATACCTTAAGGACATCGGTCTTGAGCGACTTACCTGCAACGAGCAGGTCTTCCTCACCCTCAAGCTGCACGTCACCGGTAAAGAGGAACGAACTCCCACTACCGCTAACCTTTAACACCAGTGAGGCGTCGTTGCCCGTGGCTGCGTGGCTGAGGGTGTAGAAATCATCGTAGGGATGAAGCGCAGTAAACGACACGCCGTCTATCACAAAGACATCCCCTCTCTGAAGATGCCTGATGTCGATGGGCTTGTTGTAATAGTATTGTATGCGGCCGTTGTCAAGGACGGTACGTACCCTGAACTTATCAAGCAGCCTGAAAAGCCCGCCGGTATGGTCGTTGTCGGCGTGGCTTAAGACGATGGCGTCAATCTCATCCTTGCCCCTGTACCTCAAGTACACCTCGACCTCTCTGCCGCTCTTGCCGGTATCAATCACCACAACACTACCCCCAGGTGTCTCAACGACAGCCCCATCCCCATGCCCTACGTCAAGAAAGACGACCCGCATGGCGTCTCTCCCCGTAAAACGGTAATAACCCACCAATAACGCAGCCAAGAGCAAGATCGATGCAAACACAACCCTCCTGTCCTTGAGCCGGTAAAACAATATTAGTGCCACATACATCAATGGCAGAAACGCCAGCGGAAACGCCCTTACATTGACCGATGAAAAAGGCAAGTCCGCCATAACCTTTATTAGATACAACATAACCTCCGTTGACCAGTTGATAACATCAGTCAGTACAAACTGCTCAAACAGGACAAAGCTAACAGCGCTAAACAACATAAGCGGCATGACAACAAACCCCGTGTAGGGCACAACAAACAGATTTGCCAAAACAGTTACAACAGAAAAGGTGTGAAAGTAATACAAGACAATCGGCATAGTCCCCACAGTTGCTGCTAGTGATATAAGGACGTTCTGCTTAAGAAGCTCCTTTATATAAGCAGCGGCCCTCAACACGGTGGAGTCTATAGAAGCAGGTTTGCCCGCAACAAGCTCATCCTCATCAGGTGTTGAGCGGTGCACCTCCAGACCAATAAACAGAACAGCAACGAACAACAACTGAAAGGAGACAGTAAAGATGGCCTTTGGGTCAATGAGTTCAACGATAAAGGCGGCCAGCATTATGGTGTTTAACCACTGTCCCCTTAGGCCAAGCAGCAACCCAATCAAAAACACACTTGCCATGATAAATGACCTCAAGGCCGGTACACTCAGCCCTGAGACAAGCAGATACACTCCAATAACAGGCAGGGCGCAGGCGGCTGCTATCTCAGAGGTGGTCACGTACAGAGACATCCGGTTTAACAACCTGAAGGGCAGTCTGTGAAGAAGGCAGCGGAGGATGTAAAACACCATCGTAAAGAGCATCCCAAAGTGCGTCCCCGAAATACTCAACAGATGGCTGAGACCGGTCTTTCTAAAGTCATCGTTGATGGCCTCCGTAAGCCCGCTCATATCGCCAATGGTGATGGAACGTAAGAAGCCGCCAACATCGCCGCCAAAAGCGGTCTGCATCGACTGAGTCATCCTATATCGAAAGCCTTCAACTAGTGCAAGCACCTCTGACCATGCCCCCTTTGTTGGAGGGGGAGAATGCACCTTTATGTCCTCTGTATCTTTTATGAGACCAATAAGACGTGGGTCAGAGATGTAAGAGCCAGGGTTTACGTGAGTGCGGCTGAGTTTAAGGGTCATAAGCACGACAGCTGTGGTTGCCGGTTTGAGAGGGCTTCCTGTGTAGAAGACAGAGATTGGCTCATTTATGAGAGATCTACCCAAATCAGGTTCGTTGGTAGGAGTATAAACGCTCTTTATCAGCATGTCCTGTTTAAAACCGTAGGGTGTCTTTTGTGGTATGGAGATGAAAGTGCCCTCTACTACCAGTCGCTGGTGTAGGTTGTTGACATAAGCAGCAGGGTCTAAAGGAGGTTGATATCGCAGGTATGCGTAGAAGATACCCATAGACAGAGACAGGACTGAAAGGTATGTCAACCCGTGCAGTTGGGGGTTATACCAAGTTGCGTTTATACCAGTATTAGTGTAGAAGGGGAGACCCTGTCTCCCCTCAGACCCATCTGCAAGGGGACCAGTTCCCTTGACCCCATTAAAGTTCAACTTTTGGGGATGCAACTTAGTATTAGGCATGCTTTGCACAAGGACGTTTGCTCTAAATATACGTGCTGCTGTGAAACCTAAAACGCAAACACATATGGTTACAGGAAAATAATGGGATAGATAAAATAGGATTATTCCGCAAATAAATAGTAGAAATAAGCGCATTCGTATACTAAACTACTACAACTCTATTAGTTAATATAGTCTTGCACTTTCTATATTCCTGCTTTCGCAGGAATGACCCATGATCGGGTCAGTGGCAGGCATATAGGGGCTAAATGCACCATCTCCTGTCATTGCCGCGTAAGCGGGAATCTATTTTCAAAAGCTGCATAAAATACTGGTTTATAAGAAAGTACAAAAGGATAGTAAGTTAGACCATTGCGCTAATTACCACCTCAGCCGTTTTGTTAGCTATCTCGGTTATCAGTTTATTGTCCTCGCCTTCTACCATGATCCTGATTTTGGGTTCTGTGCCGGAGGGACGAACAAGGATCCTGCCTTTGTCTTTGAGCCTCTTTTGAGCCTCTTCAATGCACTTGACTATCTCTGGACAGGTGTTTATGTCTTTTCTGTTTTTGACTGTAACGTTTTTTAGTATCTGCGGGTAGAGCTCGACGTTAGCCGCCAGTTCAGACAGCGGCTGCCCTGATTCTTTGAGTATGTGGAGTATCTGAACCGCTGTTATCGGGCCATCTCCAGTGGTGTTATGTGTAAGACAGACGACGTGTCCTGACTGCTCTCCGCCAAGGATGTAATCGCCCTCAATCATCTTCTCTACGACGTATCTGTCCCCAACAGACGTTCTTATGAGATGTATGCCGTGCTGCATCAGGTGATGTTCAAAGCCGAGATTGCTCATAACGGTAGCAACGACGGTGTTGTTTTTGAGTTTGCCCTGCCTTTTAAGCTCCTTTGACCAGATGGCCATGATAAGGTCGCCATCAACGATATTACCCTTTTCGTCGCACAAGAGTGTCCTGTCTGCATCCCCGTCATGAGCGATACCAACCTGTGCGTTGTGTTTAACGACCACCTCACCTAGCTTTTCTATAAAGAGCGAACCACACTTGGCGTTGATGTTCTTTCCATCGGGTTTGTCGTTAATGCTTATAACCCTGGCCCCAAGCTCACCTAAGAGCGTTGGCGTTACCTTGTATGCAGCGCCGTTTGCAGAGTCTACTACGACCTTGAGGCCATCAAAGGAGGCAGCACGCGGGATGGTTGACTTGACGTACTCAAGGTATCTGGCTGTGGCGTCCTCAAGTCTATACGCCTTACCGATCTTACTGCCCGTTGGTCTGCTTACTGGTGAGTTTTGGTTGGCGACAATGGACTCGATCTCTTTCTCTATGCTGTCGGGTAGTTTGAACCCATCAGCAGTAAATATCTTTATACCGTTGTCTTGATATGGGTTATGAGACGCGGATATCACTATACCTGCATCATAGCGGAGTGTCCGTGCAAGAAAGGCCACAGCAGGCGTTGGTATCGGGCCAACGAGCGTTACGTTCATACCCATCGAGCAGATGCCAGCAGTTAGCGCACTTTCAATGAGGTAGCCAGAAAGACGAGTATCCTTGCCAATGAGTATCATATTTTTACCGTGTTTTTTATGTAACAGCCTCCCTATTGCCATGCCAACCTTTACAACGGTCTCTGGTGTAACAGGATGGACGTTCACCGTTCCTCTAATGCCATCCGTTCCAAATAGTCTCATCACTTAACCCTTTCTATTATAATTTTAACCTTAACTGTTTCCTTAAAATGATCCATGTCCTTATCCTTTCTAACAAGCGATACGTATCTTTCCACCGTGGCGTCGGCATTTTGTATATTAATTGCTTTTGTCTCAATATACTCTATGTTCTTTAATTCACGCTTATAACCCTCAATCGTTACCTCCTCTGGATACGAAACGACGTCTGTGACCATAAAACCGTTTTGCGGATGCCCTTTAATGATGGGTTTAACCGCTACCGTCTTCATCATCGTCTCTTCCACTTGGACAATGACATTAGCCGGAGTGATCTTGTTGATGGTAACAGAGGGGGGAACCCTGATATTGGCAGTACTGAGGTTTATAACGGTCTCGCCCTCCTTGACCTTACTCAGATCTACGTAGATGCTTACATCCTTGGGGGCAAGGTTTTTGACCAGCCGCTCTTGGCCCTTCAGGCTGATGTTGACAAAATTACTACTTGACTTTACAAGCTCAAAGCCCTTTGGGATGTTTTTATACTCCACAGGAAGCTCTAAGATTATGTCTGACTGCCCTTTCAGTGTTACAAAAAACCACAATAATAAAGCAAGGATAAGGGTAATGGCCTTTAGCTCTGTGTTCACCGTAAGTAATCTCTTCATGTCTTCTTCTTGCTTGCTTCTGTAAACAGATCTGTCAACTTGCTGCGTAATTGTATCATATCAAGGTTTTTTTCTATCTCTCCGGAAATCGCAATAGAGATATCGCCTGTTTCCTCAGAGACGATCAGGGCAATTGCGTCTGTATCCTCGGTTATAGCAAGACCAGCTCTGTGTCTCGTTCCTAGCATCTTGTCTATATCCGGCCTGAAGGTGATGGGCAAGAAGCAGCCGGCGGCCATAATCTTGTTGCCATTGATTACCACTGCACCGTCATGGATGGGCGAGGTGGGGTGAAAGATGCTCAATAACAACTCCCTGCTTACACGCGCATCCAATAGCGTTCCAATCTCTATGTAATCCTTGAGGGTCGTATCGCGTTCGAGGACGATCAACGCGCCTATCCTTCTTGCCGATAACGATACAGCAGATTTAACTAT
Source organism: Nitrospirae bacterium MYbinv3 (assembly GCA_002753395.1). Lineage (GTDB taxonomy): Bacteria > Nitrospirota > Thermodesulfovibrionia > Thermodesulfovibrionales > Magnetobacteriaceae > Magnetobacterium. The sequence continues at coordinate 20,764 of PEAB01000055.1, forward strand.
TTCGTCAAGAGACTTGATCTCCTCCGCTGAGGTAAGGGTGAAGAAGGAGGCCTTACCCATATGAGCCAATGCGCGCCGTATCTCTGGTTGAAACAAGACTATCACCGCTATAATAATGTAGGACCAGAAACTCTGCAAGATCCAGTCAATTGTATAGAGCTTGAGATAGCCAGCTGCTAAGGAGACAACCAGCAGCACCCCCAATCCCAACAACATCTGTACTGCCCTCGTACCTCTTATAAGCAGCAAGATGCGATACAAAAGTACCCACACAAAGAGTACGTCGAGTAAGTCCTGCCATCTCAACTGGTTTAAGACTTCCATCAGATTTCTACAGCGTTGCTCTTCAGGCCTTTCTGGTAAGGAGTATTCTGTGTTTAATAAGGGATATTTCCTTTATCTCACCATCAAAGAGCTTCTGTTGGCCAAACAGATTTACCAGCAGCAGTTTACCATCTTCCGGCCTTATCTCGTCCACGTTGTCAAGGTACAGTATCTCCTTGCCATTTTCGTCATAAATATAGGCATTTGCCTCACACATTATTAACCTCCGTTATCGCTTTTATTCTTTCAATGAGGGAATCTACCAGGTGAGGCAACGGTGCCTGTTGTGCCCCTATGATCTCAACCCCCTCCTGATTAACCGACAACAGCAACTTTTTAGCACGTGAGGTCGAGATCGCCTCGGCCATCTTAGGAGCCATCTCCCCCATCATAGAGTTTGCCAAAACAATGCTTAAGGGACCTACAATGACATCAACCCTGTCTGCGTTAAAGACGACAGCGCTTTCGCCCGTAGCTCCCTTATCAGCCCTCGACTTGAGCATAGCAGTAGTCGCAGCAGCGTTTGTTCCCAGGGCTATAACCTCTATGCTGTCTCCAAACTCCTGACGTAATCTCTTTACTATAAGGCCTCCGATCCCCCCTCCCTGACCGTCTATCACTGCTATCTTAAACATCTCGCTCTTATTACTAATTTTTTGATCTTTAATAACGGCAGACGCACTTCCTTCTTAATACGAATTAGTCTTTATGTTCTTCTTGCATTTCTTTTAATTTCTCTTGTAACTCCTTGATCTCCTCTGGAGAATACTTGACTGTTTCATCGTCTTTTAGTTGGTTTTTTTCCTCTTTCTTTGTCTCTTCAGCCATAATCGCCTCCTTCTCTTAATAGGCCATTCTCACATATAAAACTATATCATAAAAGACACGCTTTAATCAAACGGGGGCCCAGGGGTAATGCTGTTGACTTAAGCATTTTTGATGTATAGCAAGTAACATCTTTAACAGCCACGCCTAACATTTACGGGGTCAAGGGGACTTCTTTGTAGCCGGAGTGCCTCACCCCTCCCCTCAGACCTTCTTAACCTCCCAGTCCCAAGGACTCGGTCAGGTTTTTCAGGGAAACAACCTCTTGCCCCATTACCTCTTTGGCATCTCCAACGGTATAGAAAGATCCGGTCACGACGATGAGATCGCCTTGTTGATACAACGACTCCGCCAACGAAAGGGCCTCCCTTAACGAATGAGTTAGGTAGAACGCCTCCTGCATGGCTGGCAGCAGCCCACGTGCAATGTCTGCGAGTATCTCTGGTCTCTCCGCCCGAGTATAATTGGCCGACGTGAAGATGACCTTACTTGCTACAGACAATATCGGTGTGATGATGTTTTCCTTGTCCTTGTCCGACATAGTACCAACGATAAGAACGACCCGCGAAAAGGATGCCTTACTTGCAAGATTCAAAAATACGTCCCGCAACGCAGTCGAAAGCCGCTGCATGGCTGCTGGATTATGAGCGCCATCCAACAAGACCGGCAGCCCTTTGTACTTGCCCAACTCGCATCTGCCTGGCCACTGAACGCCCTTCAACGCTTGTTGTAGAGCATCCTCACCAACGGCAAGATGCCCCTTCCACGTGAGAATCTCCCACGCCCTTATGGCACATGAAGCGTTTTCTGCCTGATGAGCGCCAATTAGCGGGATGTGCAGATCACTGAAGATGCACCCGCCAGCGTAATCAAATGTCGTCCCATCAACATCGAGCTTAACCGAAGAGACGCTAAAATCAGTCCCGTAAACATCAAGAGGACTGTGGCACTTAACGGCAGCCGATTTGATCACCTCAAGGGCGAACTCGTCGCGGCAGGTTGTAATAACCTCAACGGTATCCTTTATAATGCCAGCCTTTTCTGATGCTATCTCTGTAATAGTCTGACCTAAAAACTCCTTGTGATCCTCACTGATAGAGGTAATAATCGTTAAGTCTGGTGCTATTATATTCGTTGCATCGTAACGCCCCCCCATGCCCGTCTCAAAGACGACCCACTGTACACCCTGCCTCTTGAAGTGCAAAAAGGCCATAACCGTCACAAACTCAAAAAACGTTGGCTGCAAGGCTTTATTTTCACTCAGCGCCTCTTGGATCTCCTCCGTCAGCGTTACCACCTCATCCTCTGTTATTTCGATGCCGTCAATGCGTATCCTCTCGGTGAAGCGGACAAGGTGAGGAGAGGTAAAAAGCCCCGTCTTGAAACCGTTTGCCCTGACGATCGCCGCAATCATGGCTGAGGTTGACCCCTTGCCGTTTGTGCCTGCCACGTGTACAGAGTGATATGCCTTCTGCGGATGTCCGAGGAGTTCGGCAATGGTTGTGATGTTACTCAACCCTAGCTTAATCCCGTGCTTTTGCAGACCGTACAGATAATCTATTGCCTTAGAGTAATTCACTATATGTAAAAAAAGAAGTGAGGGCTTTGCCTCTGCCGCAAGGGTTCGCAACCCCCTCCCTCAGCCCCACCCACAAGGGGAGGGGTGAGGCACCGCGGCCACAAAGAAGTCCCCTTGACCCCATTAAATATGTATATTCCCATAAAAAGCTATTTACTGAATTAAGTCTATACTTTTGCACTTTTTTATAAACCAGCATTTTATGCAGCTCTCGAAAATAGATTCCCGCTTTCGCGGGAATGACAGCAAGTGGCATTTTTAAATGTTCCATGTCATTCCTGCGTAAGCAGGAATCCAGAAAGTGCAAAACTATAGAGCCTCTTGCAAAACTCCTAAACGAAAGAAGTTTTAGCTCTCCTTATGATAAAATAAGTTTCCCAAACTTAAATCGATAAGGAGAGCATCATGTTAAGAGAG
>PEAB01000056.1 GCA_002753395.1 Nitrospirae bacterium MYbinv3
GAAAATGGAACAGTATGAAGGCTGCCTTTGTCGCCGGCGACATCGAGGGAGGGCTTCTGTACATATGTACTACATCGAGGGACGATTATAGAAACGCTTTACAGTTCCTTGACGATATGGTACCGGCAACATTTTCTTCAATGCAGGAGATAAGACTGCTTTATGTAAGGAATGGTGTGGCCAAGTACAAGATCAGGCAGAATGAGATTGTCAATAGTTCATCGGTTGAGATTACCTACTACATCTACTTTGAGAGGGATGCCGATGGCGTAATAAGGGTGGATAGGTTTTAACATGAATAGACGATTAGCAATAGCTGTTGCGGTATCTTTTGGCTGCCTTATGGCAGGGGCCTGTGTGCCCTTGCCATACATAGTCATTGATGGACCATACACTGGACAGGTCATAGAGCTTGAAACAGGAGAACCAATCGAGGGAGCAGTAGTGGCTGCAGAATGGCTTGTGAATTATGGACTAAGTGCTAAATGCTGTTACAAGGAAACTATTACAGACAAAAACGGTGAGTTTGAGCTCCCTGCAGTAATATGCATCACTCCTGTTTATTCAGCAGGTGCAACCGGACTCGAACATGCTCGTTTTGTAATCTTCAAACCTGGATATCTCGGTTATCCACCTTTAAAGTCGAAGAAGTCCCTATATACTGGGGTCAAATTCAACAAGTATCACAGGCATAACGTCGTCAAATTAGACAAAGTCGCAACACTTGGCGAAAGAAGCCAGACGCTTGATAAGGTGACTTCTTTTACATTTTTTGGTGATGAACCTAAGAAAGTTATATTTGAGAGGGAGTTACCCTATCTCTTTAATCTAACTAAACAGGAAAGGGAGTACCTTGAAAAGGCATGGAAACCAATAAGGGAAAAGTATCAGGAAGAATTTGTTGTACCACCTGTACAACCACCGATAACAAATCCATCTATAGAAAAACAACCAAATTGACAAAGGAGGCAACAATGAAGAGTAAATGGTATAAAAAGATTTTGTTCTGTGTGGTTATGGTCGGTATTTTACTGGCATATACAAGGAACTTAATGGCTTTCGGGCTTGATGTTCATGAGCGCCTCACTAAGGAAGCGATTTTGCAGAATAAAGCAAGTTTAAGCAATTACATTACAGGATATACTGGTATAAAGTTTCTTACAGAAAAAGTAGCAGGAGATGATCTAGTGGAACAAATAATGCAATCAAGTAAAATGGAAGACTTTGTTTTTGTGATTCTTTTTTATGAAAATCTCTACAGCCATTTCTATAATCCTTTGACCAATGCTGCTTTTAAGGGTAGTGGGATACCATCTGCATATGATTGGGCTAATGACAGCGCAAATCGTTGGTCATGGTCAGAGGCAAAACTATACTTCTATCAGGCTCTCACTCTTACCGACAACTTTGACAGAGCAATCGCTCTTGACAATGCATTTGAATCACTAGGTCATGTAATGCATTTACTTCAGGACGTAGCTGTCCCTGCTCATTCGAGACTTGATCTACACGGTTTTCCTTTTCGAGCCGACTTTCTTGAAAGTTACACATCTGACAAGATAGACGATTTAGAGTATACACAGGTTCCCTATAGAGGAAACACACCTACCACAAGTGTAATATTTGCCCCTCTACAGCTATGGGATGGTGATTTTTAACGGATACATCTCTTCCACTTGGAAGCAACACAATTGGATTGGCAGAGTATTCGGCAGCCAACTTCTTTAGCAAGGGCACAATTTTCAATAAACAGCCTCGACCAATGTTCAGCGATACAAATTGTGCAGATATAGTAATGGGTGCAACACAAGTACCGATTGTGGACGTTACAGACGAAAGAGGAGAAACAGACAAACGGATATACGTATCAAAAACTGTTGGTGAGGTGGTTAACAATCTGGCTGCCTTCAGTATCCTTAAAAACGAGATCGCACTTAAGGGAATCAATAGCGGTTTAGATGGTGAAACGATCTGCAAGAAATTAGTCTATCTCCTCGATGATGATATCCATGAAGATTACGCCGCTGCACTGGTTCCTCGAGCCGTTGGCTACACTGCAGCCTTTATGGATCACTTCTTCAAGAGTCAAATCGAGATAAGCCTTCCCGATAGTGGCGTGTATGCCTCTGTACTGAATAATGGCAGCCTATACCTTACCCTAACATGAACTTCACACAAATCACCCTTAAGGCCAAGAACACCCTGCTCAGCGGTGAGGATATGAGTGGCGGAGATGTAACACTTGTTGTAACATACAGAATAGCACAGGCAGACCCATTTGTGACGGGTACTGTTGATGTCTCAAACGATGTATACCACGCAATTGTAACAAAGAGCGGTGTTACCATTCCAAAAGATGCCCCTGTAGAGCTTACGTTTGATCTAACCAACACCCTACCAAGCGATAAATATATTCCGATTCTGGCAACAGACGTATATCTTCAAATAGCGTACAGGGGGCAGATTGGCACAAACTCTGATGAGGTGGCCTTTGGCTATAAAGACATCAGCGAACCAACACCGGCAGATTTTTTTAACAACATGGACAAGATATGCCTCAATAACACCTGGTATGATGCCGGAAGCCCTGCGGCATTTAATGTTGTGGATTCAACTGGCAACTACATAGCAGGCTTTTGGGACTTATATGCCCATAATGTACAAAACTTCTACCTCCGGTATTCAAGACTTGACAACCCAATTTATGCCTCTTCTTCCGAGAAGATTGCTAGTCTTCCCTTGATTAACGCTGGAGGGCATAACAGGGTGCTGTATTTCCTTTCGGATTATGACTTTAACTACAGTATTCGTAATTCTTCAGCATCAACGGCTGCAGGAGATACAGCCACGCATTTAAGCAAAGCATCTCTATATCAAGGCTCAGGCATAAAGAGACAGACGGAGTTTAAGCAAAACTACAACTGTGACACTGATCTTAACAGTTGCTATGTCCAGATATATCCAGCCTTTTATAACTTCAGGAATGTTGATATGTGGGGTGGTTCAGGCGCAATACTTATAAATACCCCATACCCGACAAATTCGGTTTGTCCGGACTCGCAGCTTAGTCCAGTTCTCAACCCATCCACCCCAGCTCCAGAGCAATCTCAGCCTCAGGATGGGGCAACTGTCAGCATCCCTGTCTACGGTGAACCAAGATTCATCACGTTGCAATGATAAAGATCCAAAAGGGGGGATTCATTCCCCCCTTCCACTATTCTATGGATTACTCAAAACACAGCAAGTAACGCAAATCAAACGGAGGAAAGTATTATGACAACATCGCTTCTTATTAAGACCCTTAGACGGCAGTCAGTAGATATAGAGATCTTTAAAATGCTTGTAATCATACTAACGTATCTTTCGACCTCTCTAATTAGCCGTCGATTAAACGCAGTGGTGACGGCCGGATCGTCGATAGCCATCACCGACGCCTCAGGCAGCAGCAAGAGTACGTCGATTACCGTCAACACGATTACGACTGACAATATTGTGGTATTGGATGCAACCATAGTAAGCGGTCTGGCCCCGTTGAGCACAAGCTTCGATGTTTTGAAAAAGTTGCCCAACAATGTTAGCAGCTATGAGATCGACTTTGAAGGAGACGGTAGTATCGACTATACCTCCACGGAGTTTCGAGGCGTAAAGTATACCTACATGACCCCTGGTGTGTACTACCCGACTATCACGCTTACGGACAGCGCCGGTAATACCTACTCGGACAGGATTGCCATAACAGTTCTGGACGAAACAGAAACGGATGCAATGCTGAAGGGAAAATGGAACAGTATGAAGGCTGCCTTTGTCGCCGGCGACATCGAGGGAGGGCTTCTGTACATATGTACTACATCGAGGGACGATTATAGAAACGCTTTACAGTTCCTTGGTGATATGGTACCGGCAACATTTTCTTCAATGCAGGAGATAAGACTGCTTTATGTAAGAAATGGTGTGGCCAAGTACAGGATCACGCAGTATGAGGACATTGAGGGTTCATCGGTTGAGATTACCTACTACATCTACTTTGAGAGGGATACCGATGGCGTAATGCGGATATACAGATTTTAAGATGAAGAGACGATCAGTAATAGCGATAGCAGTTATCTGTATTATGGTAGGGGGCTATGTACTCAGACCTTCATATACAGGTCGTGTTGTGGAGCTTGAGACGGGAAAACCAATTGAAGGAGCTGTAGTGGCTATAGAGTGGATTATTCAGTATCAAATAGGTGTTAATAGCTGCTACAAAGAGACTATTACGGACAAAAACGGTAAGTTTAATCTGCCTGATGTAATTTGTGCTGCTCTTGCCTATGTGCCATATTTGGGCAAACTTGTACTGCATGATGTCGTAATCTTTAAGCCTGGGTATCTCGGTTATCCGCCTATAAAGTCGAAAAAATACCTATACAAAGGGGTTAATTTCGACATAGATCATCGATATAATGTCATCAAGCTCGGCAAAGCCGTAACTCATATCGAAAGAGGTCAGACACTGCATGAGGTAACTTCTTTTTCGTTTTTAGGTAATAGATCCATAATCAAACCTAATAATGAATATGAACCTGATGATGTTATATTTGAGAGAGAGTTACCCAATCTCTTTAAGATAACAAAGCAAGAAGAGGAGTATCTTAAAAAGGAATGGGAACGAATCTGGAAGGAAAGCTATAAGGGAGAACCAGCTAGACAACCAGCAGTGAACTCCCCCCCTATAAACAAACAACCAATTAAGAAAAACAAAGGAGGCAACAATGAAGAGTAAGTGGTTTAAACATATTTTGTTCGTGTGGTTATGGTCAGTATTTTACTGGCATATACAAGGAACGGTAGTCCTGTAAAGGTAGTGGTGACAGTAAACTTAACACCCTCCCCTAACCCCTCCCATCAAGGGAGGGGGATTGAATATCACTACCTCTGCAGGACTGCCACAATATTATATACAATATACCCCAAAACGTAATGCCCTTGATTGAAAGCCTGAACTATAGTATAATGTTTATAAAGCGTTTGAAGGTTTGACACTATTTTTATACTTACATAAAAGACGATTGATGCAAGATGCCATTAAGGCAGGCACAGACAGGGTGGCAAGTCTGTTATTACTGTTTGCCTTCTTACCTATAATGCTGATTGTTGGGATTTTAATAAAGATTGACTCAAAAGGGCCGGTTTTTTTTTTACAGAGGCGTTGCGGTCTTGGCGGTGTAGAGTTTATGATGTACAAGTTTCGTACAATGATACAGGGCGCTGACGACTTCAAAGATGTGCTTCTAAGTGAGACCGACGGCCCTGTGTTTAAGATCAGAAAAGACCCTAGAGTCACTCGTATCGGACGGTACCTCAGACGCTGGAGTGTCGACGAACTGCCCCAGCTCCTAAACGTGCTGAAGGGAGAGATGTCACTTGTCGGTCCAAGACCGCTTGAGAGCGCCGAGATGCAGGGTAACGACTATTGGCGTCAGAGGCGGCTTTCCGTTAAGCCAGGCGTAACCGGCCTGTGGCAGATACGCGGCAGAGACACCTGCAAATTTAGCGACTGGGTCAAATATGACATAGAATACGTGCAAAACAGATCCCTCTTGTTGGACCTCAAGATCCTTTTATTGACCGTAGCTGCCGTTATAAGGAAAAAAGGCGCTTGCTAGTATCTGGCAAAGATATAAGCGTCTTAGACGCCCTACGGGAAAACTATCTCAAACGCCCGCAGCATAACTTCATATATTACCGCGATGTAGCTATAACTTATGAGAACGTCTACAGGCGCGCTCAGGGATTTGCGCAGTTCCTGACGGCATCAGGGCTTAAGAGACATGACAGGGTTTGTTTGATCTTGCCACGGGTACCGGAGCTTCTTATAGCATTTTTCTCTGTGGTCATGGCCGGGGGATTGCCTGTGCCTGTAAATTACATGATGAATAAGGGCGCTTGTACTGATCTTATATCCTCTCTGGCGCCTGCCTTTATAGTCGTAAAGGACAGACTCCTTGGTATCCTCGATGCGGAGACTCTCAATAAAAAAGACACCACCATTGTGATAGTTGGCAAGGAACAGGCTGGTCTTGTTGCCTTTGACAGCGTAAGTCAACCTATCAAGACTGAACGATTACTCACCCAGCACAAGGGGGTGGAGGCAACAGGCGGTGAGATCCTTTACTTAAACTACACCACCGGCTCAACCGGAAGGCCAAAGGGCGCAATGGCAACACACAACAACATATACTTCAACACCATTGCAGCCGTTGAGGCCATGAAGTTTACAAGTAGCGACGTACACCTGTGTATGTTTGCATCGTTTGCCCATCCGCACGAACTCTTTGCCCGTGCCCTATACACCGGGGCATCGGTTGTGCTCCTTGAGGAGATCAACCCGCGCACCATCGCAAAAACAATCGTCGAGCGTTCCGTAACAGCTATGATGGGCCTTGCACCCATGTACGAAATGCTCCTGTCGCACTGTAAAGGCATCTCCCTCAACAGCCTCAGGATAGCGGAGAGCGGGGGGATGTATACCCCTGCAGATTCGATAATGGCCTTTAAGGACACCTTTGGGATTCCCATCCTGAGCGTCTGGGGCAGCACGGAGACCTCTGGCGTAGCCATTGCCAACACACCGGAGCGCTACCGCATGGACGGCTCTATGGGCATGACCTGTCCTCGTTACAATGTGAGGTGTCTGAGGGAGGATGGCTCTGAGGCCGACAACGGTGAGATCGGAGAGCTGGTGTTTGGCGGTCCGGCTGTGGCCGGGGGCTTTTATGAAGACGAGGAAACGGATTCCATTGAAAGCGATTCAGGAATCAACGTATTTCATAGCGGCGACCTTGGCTGGAGAGACGACGAGGGATACTTTTACTTCGTTGAGCGAAAGAGCGGTCTGATTAAGGTAGCCGGACTGAAGGTCTATCCCCTTCAGGTGGAGTTGGCGCTCAGGCAGCATCCGGGCATAAAGGAGGTGGCCGTTGTAGGGGTTGAGGATAAACTGAGAGGGATGGTGCCAAAGGCCTTTATCGTCCTAATGGATGGTGTTTCATTGAGCGAAAATGATATATTCTCCTTTTGTAAAAAGACAATGACCGGTAAAATGATACCCAAAAAAATAGAGTTCATATCTGAATTGCCTAAGATTGGCAGCGGCAAGGTGGATAAAAAGGCACTTGGGGTTTTAACATGACCTGTGAACTAAATATAGCGAGGTTCGATTGCTTGCGATATAACAGCTATAAACTGGCTTGGATGTTATCTCCAAACAGTATTTCACGAGCTTGCAACATATGAGCCTTTCCAGTGACCTTATTTCTCATCAAACCATGAGCGCCCTCATTCAGTAAAATTCTATTGCCAATAGCAGCTTCTGGCATATCACTATAAACTGCAGTAAAAAGTGGACGTCCCATAGCAAGACACTTCTTACCAGCATCAAAGCTGCCGCCTTTTTCGTGTGCCTCTATTAGGATAATTAAGTTTGAAAGCGCACATATTGTTGTATTTCTCTGCATGGCATTTCTAACACTCCAGGGAACAGCAGGCAAAAACTCGCTAATAATAAGCGTTCTATTAGAGTCAAACTCTTTTGCTAACTCTTTTTTTAATTTGAAATTAAGGATCCCTTCTGCAAGCACCAACGTAGTAACTCCACCTGCCTTAAGGGCTGAAACGTGCACGGTTATATCTACTCCTTGAGCATAACCTGAAATAATATTAGCACCCTCGCGAGCTATCTGATCAGCACTATCTTCTGCTGTGTCAAGTCCCTTTTCACTGGCTTTCCGAGAACCACAAAATCCGACAGCAGGCTTTTTTAATATCTCCAAATTCCCTTTATAAAATAATATTACGGGAGAATGATTTTTTAAAACACTCAATAGAGTTTTAGGGTAATCGACTTCATCATAAAGAATCGTTTTGATACTATTCTCATTTAATTTTTTCCATTGTTCATCCACTCTTACATCCTTGTTTCTTAGAGACTGATAATGCTTCATTATTATAGCTGGCAACAGACCGTCACTATCAACCTTGTTAAACATCTCTTCTAAAGAGACGTTATTTTGCCTGCAAGTTTCTATTATTTCTCTTGCCTTTATTTGTCCTATACCTTTGGTCTGTAATAAACGAAGTATATAATATGCACGATTTATATTAGTATAAGTTGACATAATATATTACCGTTATGGTTTAAATCCTGTGTTGTCATCATTTCGGCATGTTTTTTCACATGCAAGACCAAATACTTTCTCTGCCCCTGCTTCTAATAATAACATCGCTACATAATTAGTAGAAATGCCAGATTGATAGAGATCGTCAATCAACAATATTTTTCTTCCCGACACACCCTCCTTAACAGAGATGGAACCTTTTATCGCAGATAGTTTTTCAGTAACTGGTAAGTCTTTTGCCTCAGACGTTTTTCGTGTTTTTACAACTAAGTGAGAGAGATCCTTAAGATTAACTACCTCAGCTATTTCTTTTGCGATGACATAAGTCAATATGAAATCCTTAAGGTTTTGCCCTGCTTCTGATTTCAGCTATTTTCGTCTGATCAGAATTAGGGTTCCCTCCCTCACATTCAAAGTCAATAGCAAATGACACATCCATACAGTCTTTGATCGCCACACATCCCTCAATACTCTTATAGTACGCCCGTATCTCTTATATTTGTGCTTCACTTACATTCTTTAGATAAGTATAATATGTATTACTTTTACCTTCCTTCCATTTGATATGTTTAATGTCAGGAAATGCTTCATCAAAGGCTTTTTTTAAAGGGTAAAAAGGTACCCTTATTCCAAAATCGTTTCCACTTTTCTGCGTTTCTTTGATAAAGTTCCATTTCCCAGTAATCTGTTCCCTTCGTTTATGATTTAACATGTCTTGGATTTTGTCTTCAGTTATGATCTTTTTATCATTCTGCATATACTTTCTATTATACTATAGGAGAGAGCTTTGTGTGAAGGTTCCGAATTGCCTTATCTAAAATCAACGAGTTATGATTTTGCAGGGAACGTGTAAGTCATTGATATTGAGTCATTGTGTATAAGCATGCGATATTGCGGGGTCAGCGACCCCCGGCTCAATTGGGGACTTCTTTGTGCCCGGGGTGGCTCACCCCTCCCCTTGTGGGTGAGGTCTAAGGAGGGTCAGGTGCGACCTGCTGCGTCAATTGGCGGAGCCAGCCTCCTTTTTTTGTATCACATACGATCAAAACGCTCTATAACTTGACAGTAAATAAAAATTAAGTTACAATCGTCTTGTCAACAATATGATAAGAGATAAGAAGTGGGTACAATAGCAGCAGAGACATTATATGATTCAGACAAGGAGGCGGCAGTAGCAAAGCTGCTTGAGTATCACCTTGAGAACATACAGTTAAAAGAGAAGTTGGCCGGTTTATATAAAAACTCCCTGAACTCATCAAAATCTCCCTCTAAGGATCATTTCAAAGGCAGCAAGGCGAAAGAACATAATTGAGAGTAAAGACGTAAAACTGATGGTCAGCCAGGACAAAGGGGTATAGCTGCTCCTTCTATTATCGCATAGATTTAACACATTTACTGTAGTCGGTAAACTATTACGTTTTGTGCAATATCCTGAACGAGTTTTTGTTTTTTTGGCGAGTGGATTTGGCGTCTTGTTTATATTATTAATCCCACCTTTTCAGTCTCCTGATGAATACGCTCATTTTTACAGGTCCTATCAGATTTCTGAAGGCCAGTTGATAGCTGAAAGAAAGGCGAATAGTATAGGAGGGTATTTACCTGAAAGTCTGTTGACTACTATATTGGGCGTAACTAAAGATATTCCAATGAGGCCATTAGCCTTCCCATCATCTTTATCATCTACGTTTATTGAGTTAGGCGTCTCCATTGATATACCTTCGCATCGTAGCAAAAGACTAACGCTAAGCGATTTTACCTCTTTAATAAAGCTGTCTATTAATAGTCAAAAAAGAATTTTCTTTACTTTTCAAAATACTGCGTCCTACAGCCCAATACCATACTTACCCCAGTCTATAGGATTTATGTTCGGGAGGATATTTAACTTTTCACCAATATTACTATTTTATACGGCTAGAGTATTTAATTTATTTGTATGGATATGTCTTGTATATTTTTCATTAAAAATTATACCATTTTCAAAATGGGTGTTTTTATTATTAGCACTAACACCTATGTCTATATTTCTATCATCAACCCTTTCTGCCGATACTTTTACGAATGGTATGTCGTTTCTCATCATATCCTTATTTATCCGTTTTGCCTACGATAAGAATAAAGAGATCAAAATAGATGACATTTTAGTTTTAATAATATTATCTGGCCTCCTATTTCTTTCAAAACAGGGTTACATCTTTCTTTTGTTTTTATTCTTTTTGATCCCTGTAGATAAGATGGCTGTTATAAAAAATTGGAAGTATAGTTCTTTAAACTATTTGATAGTTTTTTTTATTCTAGCATTAACAAACAGTTTACTATTGACTCTATGGTCATTTTTAGTAAGAGATACAGTGTCGCTTCCGCTCGTTTATTTCCCTAATACATCTGTCCATGATCAACTTAAGTTTATAATATCTTATCCACTTATCTATTGTAGAACGATTTTCGATACATTTTTAATACATAAATTTTATATAGGAGGGATGATCGGGCTTTTGGGTTGGCAAGACACGCCTATGCCTAAATCTATACTGTATTCGTATTTTATCGTAATATTAGCTACCTCTTTCATTGAAAGAGATAAGCAATACGTTATTCCAAGAATCAATAAGTTTCTGATATTTAGTATCATGATGTTATCTTATCTAATGATCGCTACGTTAGCTTATTTGGTTTGGTCTCCGTTGAGATTTAAGTTAATAGTTGGTATTCAAGGAAGATATTTTATTCCTATTTTCCCCCTTCTTACATTGTTGTTTTATAACACTAAAGTATCAAACCAAAGGCTCAGAGTTAAAAGCTTTGTATTGGAAAAACACCTTCTAATTATTGACTACCTTAGGAACAATAAAAATAAAATGAATTTATCAATTATCGTTTATGTGCTATTTTCTTTATTGTGTACTCTCATAGTAATAGTTCGAAGATATTGGCTTTAGCAATTCTCAGTGAACTTATGGGCAGGTACTTAGTTCACCCCCTATTGAGTAGTTCCCTTAGATGGTTTGAGGGTGCATAAGAATTTCATGGGGGACAATAAAAACTAATGGGGTCAAGGGGACTGGTCCCCTTGTGGGTGGGTCTGAGGGAGGGCAAAGCCCTCCATTCTATTCAAAAATCCCCATGACTTTCTTATGCACCCATGGTTTGAAATTAACTTGACAGTAAATAAAAATTAAGTTACAATCGTTTTGTCAACAATATGATAATAGATAAGAAGTGGATACAATAGCAGCAGAGACATTATATGATTCAGACAAAGAGGCGACAGTAGCAAAGCTATTTGAGTACCACCTTGAGAACATACAGTTAAAAGAGAAGTTAGCCAGGTGCAATTCAAAAGAAGAAGTGAGGGTTCTGCCTTGCCACAGGGATGTCACACCCCCTCCCTTAGACCCACCCACAAGGGGACTTCTTTGTGCCAGGGGTGGCTCACCTATTCCCATGCGTTGGGGTTTGTGGGGGAGCAGAGCTCCCCATTCTCCTCCCTCCTTCCTCTCTTAAGTCGATTGCATTGCCCCAAGCGGTGGAGATTTGAAGGCTTTAGTCGTTAATGGTCAGTGGTCGCCTAGGGCAGACTATGTGGTAAGCGATACAGAACGCAGCAACAGAAGGGCTGTGATGGGCTGCAAGGTTTGGCGCGACCCCGTCTTTAAGCTCCACGACGTTGCCACACCCGATATAGATGACGACGAACTCCTCATCAGGGTCAAGAGCTGCGGAATATGCGGGTCAGACCTCCACCTTTATGAGACGGACGAGGCAGGCTACATCCTGTTTTCAGGCCCTGTCAGGCTGCCATGTGTCGTTGGACACGAGTACACGGGGATAGTGGAACGGGTTGGCAAGAGGGTTAGCAGTTTCATGGCAGGTCAAAAAGTGGTTGTCGAGAGCATTTACTGGTGTGGCAGGTGCACCTTCTGTAAGAGCGGCGCCTTCAATCAATGCAAGAACGTTGAGTTGGTGGGTATCACGCGTGACGGCGCTATGGCTGAATTCGTTGCGGCAAAGGAGCGGCACTGTTGGAGTATTGATAGCCTTACCGCCAGGTACGAGGGGCAGGAGCTGTTTGACGTGGGGGCTCTGATAGAGCCTATAGGCTGTGCCTATAATGGGTTATTCATAAGCGGCGGGGGGTTCAAACCAGGCTCCACTGTTGTGGTCTATGGCGCTGGTCCTATTGGGCTTGCGGCCGTTGCGCTGTCAAGGCTGGCTGGG
Source organism: Nitrospirae bacterium MYbinv3 (assembly GCA_002753395.1). Lineage (GTDB taxonomy): Bacteria > Nitrospirota > Thermodesulfovibrionia > Thermodesulfovibrionales > Magnetobacteriaceae > Magnetobacterium. The sequence continues at coordinate 12,375 of PEAB01000056.1, forward strand.
GCCAATCTGATTATCGCCTTTGACTGCATAGACACTCGGTTAGGCATTGCCAAGACACTTGGTGCCGATTTCGTCTTTAACGTCAGCTCACTGACTAAAGGCGGCACCACTGCGGCACAAGAGGTGCTTTCTATTACGCATGGGGCAGGGGCTGAGGTTCAGATTGAGGCAGCCGGGGTGGCGCCCTATACGATACCCCAGATGCAGGCCTCCCTTGCAAACAACGGCAAGATCATATACTTAGGCCGGGCGGCCTCAACGGCAGCGCTGACACTGGATAGCCTCGTTACAGGGGCCAGCAGTATCATTGGTAGCCGGGGACATTCAGGCAACGGCATCTACCACTACGTCATAAAGTTAATAGCATCGGGCAGGCTCAACGTCAGAGAGATAATCACCTCGCGGTATTCGTTTAAAGACGTCCTGAGCGCATTTGAAAAATCCAGGGACAGACATGATGGCAAATGTGTGATTGTCATTGAGTAAAATAGTTATAAATGGAACTTAAGCGATTTTTAGATATCCTCTGGCGAAGGCGTCTAACGGCAGTTGTCGTGTTTCTGTTTTTTTTTCTGACAATCACGATCCTTACGTTTGTGATCACACCCTGGTATGACTCCAGTGCCAGGGTGATGCTAAAAAAGACCTCGGCAACTGCCTCCTTGAATCTGTCCATGGGGTTTGCCTCAGACCTGCTTCAGTTCACGGATACCGAGAGGGCGGATTATCTGGCATTTGCCACCATCAGGCCAATCGTACAAGAGGTCATAGACAAACTCCACCTGAGGCGGGAACGCCTGCGTTACAAGATAACAAGGCTTGTACCGTCTACAAAAGTTATATTTAAACGCCTTGGCCTGGATGTACAGGAGACACAGAAGGACATGACTGCCGAGGAGCTGGTGGAGGCATCGCTGGTTTCATTGGTCTTTCCACGCCCTCATCTGAAGGTCAAACAGCATGAGGATACCAACGTTTACATAATAACTGCTACATCAACCAAGCCAACGGAGGCCAAAGAGATTGCAAACACCGCGGCAGCAGCCATCTCAGATGCTGAGAGCAAGAGGATTAAGGACGGCTTTAAGGAGGCCAAGGGCATCATAGATACGTTTATTGGGGAGGTCAGGGCAGACTACCTGCAAAAACTTAAGACAATAAAGGACTTTCAAAATAAAGAAAATGCCATATCCATAGACTCTCAGGTCTCAAGTATACTAGAAAACCTGGCTGCATGGAAGAAGAACCTCTACACCGCCCGTCTTGCCATCCTAAAGACCGATGCAGCTATAAAGCGGGTACAAGAGCAGCTTAAAGGCGCTCAAGGCAAACAGGGTGAGTCAAACAGCCTTGTAACAAGTGACATGCTAACCAACTTTCAACAAAAACTCACCGCCCTTTACTTGAGCATGGCCGAGGCAAAGACCAAGTATACCAATAACCACCCAAGCGTTGTTGACATAGACAACCAGATTACCCAAATAAAGGAGATGCTCAATAAAGAGCTTGAAAAAGCATTGGACACAGAGAAGCTCGGCCTCGAAAGTGTCTACGTGGATGCCAGGAAGAAGCTTGTTGAACATTACGTTGACAAGGCCCTAAACGAGTCCCAGTATGCAGCCTATCCAGAGATAATAAAAAAGTATGAGGACGAGTTGAAGTCTATGTCGGATAAAAACTACACCTTTACTATCCTTAAACTTGATGCAACAGTGACGGAGATGCTGTACAAGACGTTGCAACAGTATCAGTATCAGATAGGACTTGCCCAAAATGTAGCTATGTCAAACTTCTCTATAATTGAACCGGCCATAGTACACACGAGCTCCAAGCACAGACATCCCTCTGTGCTCCTCAACATCGTCCTGGCTTTTGTCTTAGGCAGTGTGTTAGGGATAGTAGCCGTCCTCTTTATGCAGTACATGGATGACACTGTTGCAACTGCTGAGGATGTAAAGGATTTTAAGACCCTCCCGCTTGTTGGTGTTCTGCCCTGCGTAAAGGCAAAAAAGAAGGATATTGAACTTTCTCCTAAGCTCTTACAACCACTATTGACAGTAGTAAACAGTATCACTTATCTTCACCGCACTCCCCCTACAGTTCCCCCCTCTGACAAAGAGGCTAACAACAGCGTGGGGAGTTCTGCAAAGACGATCATAATCACCAGCGCCTTGAAGGGAGAAGGCAAGAGCTTTATAACATCAAACATTGCCAGGGCAATGGTCGCCATAGACAAGAAGGTGCTTCTGATAGATGGCGCAGGCACGTCGTCCAAGCTGCATGCGTATTTTGGTGTTTCAATGGAACAGGGGCTTTCCGATTATCTGCCGGTGCTCCCCTCGGATATGAGGGCGGAGGATCTTGAAAATGCCCCTGTGTTTCAGAGTGTTGAAGGCGTTGACCTGCTCACAGCCGGTACCGTGCCAGTAGACAACGCCCTGTCAATACACCTGGATAGGTTTAACAGACTTATAACATTGTTTGAATCATTTTACGACTACGTGATTATCGACACACCCGCTGCCTCATTCTCCGATGATGCAATGCTCCTCTCTGGTGCCAACCGCATGGTTATGCTGGTTATAGAGTCAGCACGGTGTCCGAGGCACATCATCGAGGATGTCCTTGTAAACCAGCGAGCCTCAGGTACAGCACTTGTGGTTAGCGTGCTAAACAAGTATAACGTAAAGAGCCTATATAACAAATATTATAGCACTCACAGATACCTGCCTCAGTATAGAAGGGGGTGCGTCTCTCCCCCTCAGACCTAATGCTGATTAAAAAAGGGAGGGCTTTGCCCTCCCTTAGACCCTCCCACAAGGGGACCAGTCCCCTTGACCCCGTAAATGTCAGGTGGGATTGCTTATGGATTTCTTGTGCAACCGGATTTTTTTCATAACCCTTATTTTATTAAAATGTAGTATTATATAGGGTTAAGTTTATCTATAGTTTTAGAAAGAGAGAAGATGTTAAATAAAAATACGCGGAACTTTTCCATAATAGCTCACATCGATCATGGCAAGTCTACCTTGGCTGACAGGTTTCTTGAGATGACCGGTGCGTTAAGTCAAAAAGAGATGACAAAGCAGGTGCTTGACAGCATGGATCTTGAAAAGGAACGGGGCATCACCATAAAGGCACACGCCGTGAGAATCGTCTACAAGGCCCTGGACAATCAGGAGTACGTATTGAACCTGATAGACACGCCTGGTCATGTCGATTTCTCCTACGAGGTCTCACGTTCTCTGGCCTCCTGCGAGGGCGCCCTCTTGGTGGTTGATGCCACTCAAGGGGTAGAGGCACAGACGCTGGCCAACACCTACCTGGCCCTCGAACACAACCTCGAAATAATCCCGGTGATCAATAAAATAGACCTCCCGCAGGCAGAACCCGATAAGGTCGTAAAGCAGATAGAGGACGTACTGGGCATAGACTGCACCGAGGCCGTATTGACCTCGGCAAAGAGCGGCATAGGTGTCAAAGACGTCCTTGAGGCGATAATCAAGCGGATACCGCCGCCAGCAGGCAACGACGATAGACCGCTCAGGGCGCTCATCTTCGATTCCTGGTTTGATAACTACAAGGGGGTCATAGTCCTCTTGAGGGTCTTTGATGGTATAATAATACCTGGTATGAGGATCAAGATGATGTTTAGCAATAAGGAGTTTGAGGTATTGGATGTCGGAGTCTTTACACCCAAGCCCAAGTTCGTCAAGGCCTTAGTTAGCGGTGAGGTAGGCTTCATCTCGGCCAACATAAAAAACGTAAGCGACACAAAGATAGGTGACACCATAACCAACTTCCTTAGCCCTGCAACAACACCCCTTCCAGGATATAAAGAGGTCAAACCAATGGTGTTCTGCGGCCTCTATCCTGCTGAGACCCAACAGTACGAGGAACTAAAAGACGCCCTTATGAAGCTCAAGCTCAACGACTCGTCGTTCAGCTTTGAACCGGAGTCCTCCACAGTGCTTGGTTTTGGCTTTAGATGCGGATTTTTAGGGCTTTTACACATGGATATAATCAAAGAGAGGCTGGAGCGTGAGTTCAACCTGTCCCTGATTAGCACCGCTCCTACGGTTATCTACAGGATCACCGAGAAAAACGAAGAGGTCATCTACATAGACAATCCCGCACAACTCTCCGAGACGTTTTTGATGATTGAAGAACCCTTTATAAAGGCGACCATATTTGTACCAGAACGCTTTGTGGGTAATATCTTAGAGCTGTGTCAGGAAAAACGCGGGATACAGAAAGACTTCACGTTTTATGGCAAGGAAAGGGTTATGGTGGTATACGAGCTGCCAATGAACGAAATCCTTTGGGATTTCTACGACAAACTAAAGTCAATAACCAAGGGCTATGCCTCTATGGACTACGACCATATCGGGTATAAGGAGGCCGATCTTATAAAACTCGACATACTGATAAACGGGGAACCTGTAGACGCCCTGTCGCTGATAGTCCATAAGGACAAGGCATACAGCAAAGGCCGGCAGGTGGTGGAGAGTCTAAGAAGAGCCGTGCCAAGGCAGATGTATGAGGTTGCTATACAAGCAGCCGTGGGGAGAAAGATTATCGCAAGAGAGACCGTTAAGGCTGTCCGGAAGGACGTCCTTGCAAAGTGCTACGGCGGTGATATCACAAGAAAGAGGAAACTGTTAGAGAAGCAAAAAGAGGGGAAGAAACGCATGAAGCAGTTTGGAAAGATAGAGCTGCCCCAGGAGGCCTTCCTTGCCGTTATGAGGGTAGATAAGTGAAACCAGAGAAGAGTTTACTCCGTGAGTACGTTGAATCTATTGTAACGGCGCTGCTGCTGGCCCTGCTAATAAGGGCGTTTGTCATACAGGCGTTTAAGATCCCATCAGGATCGATGATACCCACACTGCTTATAGGCGATCACATATTGGTTGAGAAATTCTCCTACGGCATACAGCTTCCATTTGCTGATAAAAAGATACTAGTCTTTAACACACCCCAACGGGGTGAAATCGTGGTGTTTAAATTCCCAGAGGACACCTCAAGGGATTTTATCAAGCGCGTAGTAGCTAAAGAAGGAGACGTCGTAGAGATAAAAGAAAAAAAGGTCTACGTAAACGGCAAGGTTTTAGATGAACCCTACACACAGTATGTTGACACCACAGGGAAGAAGAACTCGGTTCCACGCGATATCCTAGGCCCAATCACAGTGCCTAAGGGCAAACTGTTCGTAATGGGCGACAACAGAGATCAGAGCTACGACAGCCGCTTCTGGGGCTTTGTAGACATTTCCCTTGTCAAAGGCGAGGCATTGATTATATATTGGTCATGGGATAGTAATAAAAACTGGGTACGATTTAACAGAATAGGGAGGTTAGTAAAATGAAGATTAAGCTTAACGAAAAGGGTGAAGGGGCCGATCTACCAGTAATCTCTATAGCAGTAGTAACCTTTGCATGCTATGTAGCTTATTTATTTGGAATGCCCCATTACAAGTATGACTCTCTCAAGTCAGAGGTCAAACAGATTGCCAGACTTGGAGGAACCCAGCAGAAGACCCTCGAGATGGTCTACGATAAGGTACAGGAATTAGACCTGCCAATTGAGAAAGGAAAGATAGAAGTGAAGGTTGAAAATAAAAGGGTATCGGTAAAAACTGCATGGAGCGTTAAAGTCGACGTCCTGGGTTTTTATCAGAAGGACCTGGACTTTAAGATCGATGAGACCCAATAAACACCGCAATAAGTACATGGACATAAATATTAGGATGGATCATTATGGGGTCAAGGGGACTTCTTTGTGGCCGGGGTGCCTCACCCCTCCCCTTGTGGGTGGGTCTGAGGGAGGGCAAAGCCCTACCTTCTTTCCCTTTTCTTGTATATAATTAATTATGGTCAGGTACTTAACAGGTAGGTTAGAGATGGAGCAATGTTCACAGGTGTAATAGAGACGGTTGGAGAGGTCGTGGTCTTTAATAGGAAACACGACGTAGTGCAATTGGGCGTAACACAAGACACAATCGCACAAAAGGCAAATATCGGAGACAGCATCGCCATAAACGGCGTGTGTCTTACGGTGGTGCGCAGGGAGTCGGCCACGCTGTACTTTGACGTATCTTCACAGACGCTAAAGGATACGACCTTTGACTCGCTGCGTGCCTCAGTGCGCGTAAACATGGAACCAGCAATGAGAACGGATGACAGGTTTGGCGGACACTTCGTTACCGGCCACATCGATGGCGTAGGTCTCATAAGGTCAAAAGAGCAAAAGGGGGGAGGCTTTGTCATCTCCATAGAGGCCCCCGATGATATAATGCGCTACATAATCAAAAAGGGTTCTATCGCTGTAGATGGCATTAGTCTGACTGTAGCAGATGTCTATACGAGTGAGCAGTCTCGCAGCGGGGGGGGCTTTAAGGTGGTCATAATCCCGCACACTTCAAAGATAACCACACTTGACCTTAAAAAACCCGGTGATAGGGTAAACATCGAGGCCGATGTTATAGGGAAATATGTAGAGAGGTTTGTGTTAAACTATATGGGCGTCAAGGGCGACGACTCACGGGCGGCATCCAACACAGCGGTAACTCGTAGCAGCCTGTTAACTAAATTAAAAGAGGAAGGCTTTATAACAACATGAGGGGTATGTATACATTTGATACCATAGAGGATGCTATTAAGGATATCGAGGAAGGCAAGATAATAATCCTAATAGATGACGAGGACAGGGAAAACGAGGGAGACTTCTGCATGGCAGCCGAGAAGGTTACACCGGAGGCAATCAACTTCATGGCTCGCTATGGCCGGGGACTTATATGCCTTAGCCTAAAACCAGAGCGTGTACAGCAGTTGAACCTGCCAATGATGACCTTGGAGAATACCTCATCCTTTGGAACAGCCTTCACCGTCTCGATAGAGGCACGCAAGGGTGTTACTACCGGCATATCGGCAAAGGACAGGGCTACAACCATCCTCACCGCCATAGCCTTAAAGGCTCGCCCGGAGGACCTCGCAAGACCAGGGCACGTCTTCCCGCTGAAGGCCAAACCCGGTGGCGTGCTGCAGAGGGCAGGGCAAACGGAAGGCTCCGTAGACCTGGCATGTCTGGCTGGTCTGTATCCAGCCGGCGTTATATGCGAAATAATGAACGACGACGGCACTATGGCACGAGTCCCGCAATTGATGGAGGTAGCTAAGACCCACAACCTCAAGATCGTTACAGTTGCCGAACTTATTAAGTACCGTCTAAAGAACGAAAGACTCGTCAAGAGGGTGGCAGAGGTCTATTTTCCAACAAAATACGGCGGTGACTTTACGGCTATAGCCTATGAAAATAAACTAGATGCCAACATCCATATGGCCCTGGTAAAGGGCGACGTTACAACTGATGATCCGGTCTCCGTGCGTGTTCACTCCGAGTGCCTGACCGGCGACGTCTTTGGCTCTCGAAGGTGCGATTGCGGAGAGCAGTTAAAGAAGGCTATGGAGCTTATAGACGCCGAGGGAAGAGGGGTCATCCTGTATATGAGACAAGAGGGAAGAGGCATCGGACTTGCCAACAAACTCAAGGCCTACGAGCTGCAAGACAATGGGCGTGACACGGTGGAGGCCAACATAGAGTTAGGGTTTGAGGCCGACCTCAGAGACTACGGCATAGGGGCACAGATCCTCGTAGACTTAGGGGTAAAGAACATCCGCCTTATGACCAACAACCCCCGCAAGATAGTCGGCCTAGAGGGCTATGGACTCACCGTCACCGACAGGGTGTCTATTGAAATAACCCCATGTGAAAAAAACATAGTCTACTTAAAAACCAAAAAGAAGAAGTTGGGACACATCCTAGATGAAGTATAAATATTGTTGGAGATAAACATGAAAGTTTTAGAAGGTAATCTACAGGCACAGGGACTAAGATTCTGTGTAATCGTAAGCAGGTTTAACGATTTTATAACCATGCGGCTGCTAGACGGCTGCATTGACGCCCTGATACGACACGGCGTAGATAAGGAAACCATAGTGATTGCAAAAACGCCCGGGGCATTTGAACTGCCACTCTTGGCCAAGAAGGTCGCCTCAAGCCACGCCTACGACGCCGTTATAGCGCTAGGGGCCGTTATAAGGGGCGCTACCCCGCACTTTGAATACGTCGCAGCAGAGTGCACTAAAGGGCTGGCTCAGGCGTCGATGGATACAGGGGTGCCTGTAGCATATGGGGTTATCACGGCTGATACCATAGAGCAGGCTATCGAGAGGGCCGGAACAAAGAGCGGTAACAAGGGTTGGGATGCCGCCGTAACCGCCATCGAAATGGCAAATCTTATGAGACACCTCTCCGTAGGTACCCCGACCGCTTCCACCCGTTTGTAGGTTAGATGACAAGACGCAAGGCTAGAGAGCTTGTATTACAAAACCTCTTTCAATTCGAGTTCACGGGTAAGGTACCCAGCAAGATCGAATTGGCGGAGTCTCTAAAGGACAAGGAACCCTCTAACGAGATAATCATTTTTATAGATGACCTGTTAAGAGGCACCGTCAATAACATAAAGAGGATAGATGAGATGATTGCAGCGGTATCACAAAACTGGGAGATAGAGAGGCTAGCCGTCGTCGATAGAAATATCCTCCGATATGCCGCCTATGAGCTTTTGTTCAGAAAGGACATCCCTCCTGCCGTTACCATTAACGAGGCAGTTGATATCGCCAAAAAATACTCAACCGGTGATTCGTACTCTTTTATTAACGGTGTGCTTGACAAAATCTCAAGCGATCTCCAAAATAAAACACACGTAGATATAAAAATTACCAGCGACTATAGGTAGTGGTCTAGGTGCATAATATTTTCATGGGGTTTAAGTGCATTAATGGGATCAAGGTGACCGTTGCCCTTATGAGGGGGTTTGAGGTGAGACTCTGCCTCCCCTTCTATTCCTACTTAAATGCCAAACCTATAGATAAGAGATCTGAACTGCTCCCTTTGATCGATAGGAGGACTATAAATGGCATATGCAGTAATCTCTGATGTACATTCTAACTTTCACGCCCTGGACACGGTACTAAAGGACATAAGTAGCCGTCACATTGAAGAAATATACTTCGTAGGGGATGCCGTGGGCTATGGTCCTCAACCTGACCTGTGCATAGATCTGTTAAAGGCGAACTGCGAAATTCTCATAGCTGGCAACCATGACTGGGCGGTGTTAGGATATACCAGTATAGAATACTTCAATATCCATGCTGTTGAGGCTGTCCTATGGAGCCGCAACGTAATCACCGAGGAACATATACAGGACCTTGAAAAATTCAACCTGCTGAAATCCTCAGAAAAAAGAAACGCTCTTTTTGTTCACGCTACACCAAAGGACCCTGAAAATTGGGACTATCTCTTTTCAGTCAAGGATGCAGAGATCAACTTTGAAAACTTTCACCAAAAGTTCTGCTTCATAGGGCACAGTCACACACCCGTTATCATAGAGCTGCCACAAAGTGGAGAGGTACTCGTCCATAGAGCCAAGATAGAGATAAACGGCACCAGCAGGTATATTATAAACGACGGCAGTGTCGGGCAGCCAAGAGACGGCGACCCACGCGCCTCATACGCAATCGTAGACGATTCCTCCATTGAGATCGTCCGCATCCAGTACGATATCGCAAAAACACAACGAGAGATGGAAGCGGCAAAACTGCCGTTTAGACTAATAGAAAGACTGACCTACGGGTATTAAAAAAAGAAAAAAAAAGAGTGGGGAGCTTTGCTCCCCCTCACAAGTGAGCCAGTCCCCTTAACCCCATTATTGTACGGCGTGGGTCGATTAAGGTTTTTTTTGAGATCATACTGTGGGCATTTATACGCAATAAATTACTGACAACGTAGAGAGGGATCCAAAATGATTGATAGATATGCAAGAAAGCAGATGAGGCAGTTGTGGGAACTGCCGATGAAGTACCAGAAGTGGCTTGACGTGGAATTGGCCGTGTGTGAGGCTTTTGCGATGGCCGGCACTATACCGCAGGAGGATCTAAGGATTATTAGAGAGAAGGCTGGTTTTGACGCAGGCAGGATTGAGGAGATAGAGCTGACCGTCAAGCACGATGTAATAGCCTTTCTAACATCGGTAGCGGAGCATGTTGGGGATTCGTCCCGGTTTATACACATGGGGTTGACATCCTCTGATATTTTAGATACATCGCTGGCCCTGCTTATGAAGGATGCTGCAGATATCATAATTAAGGACATTGAGGAACTTTTGGTTGTGCTTAAGGAGCAGGCGTTTAGACATAAGGAGACCTCGTGTATTGGCCGGTCGCATGGTATCCATGCAGAGCCGATGTCGTTTGGTCTTAAGTTTGCCCTATGGTATGAGGAGATGAAGCGTAATGTCCTACGGATGCAAGAGGGGCAGAGGGTGATCAGCGTGGGTAAGTTATCGGGGGCGGTGGGGACGTTCTCTTCAATAGAGCCGGAGATTGAGGAAAAGGTGCTTAAGAGGCTCGGTTTGAGTCCTGAACCAGTTGCCACTCAGGTAGTACAGCGCGACAGGCACGCTCAGTATCTGACAACGTTGGCCATTGTGGCCTCGACTATAGAGAAGATAGCCGTGGAGATACGACACCTCCAGCGCACGGAGGTACGTGAGGCCGAGGAGCCCTTTAGTGTGGGGCAGAAGGGGTCATCGGCCATGCCTCACAAGAGAAACCCCATAGGGAGTGAAAACCTCACCGGTCTGGCCAGGGTGGTCAGGTCAAATGCCCTGGCTGCGCTTGAAAACGTAGCCCTGTGGCATGAAAGAGACATCAGCCACTCCAGCGTTGAGAGGATTATAATACCAGACAGCACCATACTTCTGGACTACATGCTTAACCGCTTAAAAGGCATCATATCTGGTCTTGTCGTGTACCCGAAGGCCATGCAGCGAAACCTTAACAAGACATCCGGGCTGTACAACTCCCAAAAGATACTCCTGGCTTTAATCGACAAAGGTCTGACCAGGGAGGCCGCCTACGCTAAGGTACAAAAGCTGGCTATGCAGACCTGGCAAGAAGAAGCAGATTTTAATGCCCTCCTCAAAGTCGACGAAGACATAAAGGCGTACCTGAAGCCAGAGGAACTCGACGAACTCTTTAACCTCAAAGATTACCTCAAACACATAGATTACATATACGACAGGGTGTTCAACTAAAAAGTTTGGCAGCCATGCAAAGGTAACAAATAGGGAGGGCTTTGCCCTCCCTATACCTACCCACAAGGGAACTCGTCCCCTCGTATGATATAGTATATACATAAGGCTGTAATAGCCCGTAGTCCCCTACAGAAGGAATCAAGGAGCTAATAGAGCGTTTAAAGAAGACTGAAGTAGAGAAAGTAGTATTAGAGGCAACAAGTGGTTTACAGTTACCTGTAGTTGCTGCTTTAGCCGAGGTTAAGCTACCTGTAGTTGCAGTTAATCCTCGGCAAATACGAGACTTTGCTAAATCTATTGGTGTGTTAGCAAAGACAGATCGTATTGACGCTAAAGTCATAGCCCAATATGCCGAGGCTGCAAAGCCAGAAGTGC
>PEAB01000057.1 GCA_002753395.1 Nitrospirae bacterium MYbinv3
TTGTCTATACTCCTGGAACTTTTCCAGGATAGCGGAAAAGACTGTAACCAAAGCGCCAAACGACAGATGCTTCTTTATCTTCATGTATAAACGTAGCATAATGATATATAAAAAGTCTATTAACAAATTTTGTCATTTGTGTGTCTTTTTTGCAACAACAAACATTGGCTGTACCAGAAGGAACATCGCGAAAAATTTCTTTTACGCTCTTTGAATAACCTCATATAAAGCCGAACAATATTTTCACTGAGAATCGCTGGCAAGAGCCAAATCTTAACTCCTACTCCACAATCCTTCGACAAATACTATGGCCCTGAGCGTCGTAGATCTCGAAGATAAGTTCGTTGATCTCAATAGGTACGTCTGCGTGCTCGTCTTTAGCAAGCATGATGCTATAATCATCGTCCTCTTTCTCGATGGTAATGCTCAAGGTAGAAAAACTGCCGTCCTTGTACTTAAACGTCTCTCCGTCATCCTCGTAATAGGTAAAGGTCGCCTTATCGGTTACAAACCCTATGACGGTAAGTGATTTACACGTCCTATGACCTATAAAATCGACGGGTTGAGTCATGGACACAAGCGTATTTTCCTTGATAAAGATTAGCATCTCGTCTAGTTCGGCACTAATGTAATACACACCAGGCTCATACACTGCCACGTCCCTTTCGTCAAAACGTCTAAACCGCCACAAAAGCCATCTCACAGACGGCAGATTTACATACCGCCCCTTCGCATTAGATTGACAGACTGGCGCTGCCATGATTGAACCGCCATACATGAACTGATCCTCGACATCCACCGTGTCGAAATGGAATATAAGCGGAGATATAAACGGCTCAAGCTCCCTTACACAACGCATGTACTCAGAATACGTATACGGAAGAAGGGCATAACGGAGCCTCATAGCCTCCCTCATTATATCAAACGGCTTATCTCCAAATGCCCAAGGCTCTTGAAACCTGGTACCCATCGCTGAGTGGTTTCTGCACAACGGAGAGAAAACACCCAACTGCATCCACCGAATCATCAACTCGGCGTGTGTGTCACAACCAAAACCGCCTAAATCCGCTCCTGAATAGAAAAACCCTGTCATGCTCAAGGACATAAGCATTCTGATGTGTGAAAGCAGATGCTCCCACCAACTCATGTTGTCCCCAGTCCAGATGCCAGCTATCCTGTGTACACCCGTACAACTGCTTCTTGTAAGTAAAAGATACCTCTGACCTGGCCTGTACTGGTTAAACCCCTCTACCGTCGCCTGAGCCATGCCAAACCCATAAAGATTGTGGATACGGTTATGAGGCACCGATATGCCATCATCACCCGTTTGGACAATATCCTCGAAAAACTCCGACCTGTTAGATTTAAAATCTATCTTTTCCCTGTCAAACCCTCTATGCCTCATTTGCTCTACGATATCATAGAATCCACTAACGGCCTCAGGAGTATAAAAGATCGACGGCTCGTTCATATCGTTCCAGAAACCCTCTATCCCAGCCTCAAGAAGCCTTTTGTGAAGGCTACCCCACCACTTTCTGACATCATTGTTATGAAAATCAGGCAGATGCGCAAACCCCGGCCACACAGCAGCAAAAAATAGTCCATCACGTGCACTTTTACAAAAAAACCCTTTCTTTACACCATCATCGTAGACATTATAACCCTCTTCAACCTTCACTGCCGGGTCTATGATTGGCACTAGCCTAAAACCCTCCCTCTTCATTAAATCAACAAACCCTTCAAAGTTCTTAAACCGTTGTTCACTTATTGTAAACACCTTGTAAGCATCCATATAATCAATGTCCATATATATGGCATCACAAGGAAAACCCTTCTGCCTAAACGTCTTACCAATCTCAAGGATCGTTGATTCATCGGGATAACTCCACCTGGATTGTTGATACCCAAAGGCCCACTTTGGCGGTACATATGGACTTCCTGTAACGGTCAGATACTCCCGCACAATGTCCAATATCCTTTTACACTCAAATACGTAGATATCAATATCACAATTGTTTATACGGATCTGTAAGAGGTCAAGGTCAGTAAAACCTATATCTATGATTATCTCCCCAGGATAATCCAAAAACAACCCAAAAGTGTTTGCACCCACTATGATCAAAAAAGGATGAGAGCCATAAAGGCACTCCTTGTCAGGTGTGTGTACAGGGTCATCGGTAGCATAAAGTCTGTACAACTTTCCACGTTTGTTGAGAGATCCAAGCGTCTGACCAAGACCAAACACCTTGTCATGTGGTAAAAGCGTCTGAGCCAAGCACAACCCTTTCTCGTCTACAGTGCTATCAAAATGATTGATCGTAGGAATTGGGTCTAAAGATCTCTCCTCTACAGGTAAGACCGTCATCCCAGTCCTTAGAGGTTTCCCTAACCTATAAAGTGTTGTAAGGCTCGAAATCCTAGTCTGCTTAAACATGGACTATTATAACACAGGAAAAGTGGAGGACTCTATTATAGATCTATATATATAATTAATAAATAGTAGTAATAGTAGGGGCTGTTAATATGTATAGAAGTACAAATAGATTAAGAATGATGAGCATCTAAGTTACTCATATGTGTGTTAAAAATCTGAATGTTAATTTTTCACAATTGTTAATAACGTAGGAAGGTATACTTATAAACATCTAATAATAAAATAATCAACAAGTTTAAAGCACACTTATCAACAACAAATGAGGGTCAAGGGATAATGCTGTTGAATGTAGATGCACATAGTAACATCTTAAGCACCCATGTCTGACATTTACGGGGTCAAGGGGACCAGTCCCCTTGTGGGAGGGTCTAGGGAGGGGGTTGCGAACCCCTACGACAACAGGCAAAGTCCTCCCTAGTTTTCTCTTGTCCTTGGTTTTAAATATCGTAGTAGAGGAAGAACTCGTATGGATGTGGCCTTAGCCTTAGGGCGTCAACCTCTTTATCCCTCTTGTACCTGATCCATGTGCTGAGGGCGTCTTCAGTGAATACGTCGCCTCTTAGGAGAAACTCGTGGTCTGCTTCCAGGGTGTTGAGCGCCTCTTCAAGACTTCCTGGCATCTGTGGAACACGTACCAACTCCTCCGGCTCGAGATCGTAAAGGTCCTTGTCGAGGGCCTCGCCTGGGTCAATCCTGTTCTGTACACCATCAAGACCTGCCATAAGCATTGCAGCAAAGGCCAGGTATGGGTTACACGATGGATCTGGATAACGTACTTCTACCCTCTTGGCCTTGGGGCTAGGTGAGTACATAGGAATCCTGATTGAGGCAGAACGGTTACGCGCTGAATAGGCCAGGTTGACAGGGGCCTCAAAGCCTGGTACCAACCTCTTGTATGAATTGGTCGTTGGGTTTGTTATTGCGGCCAAAGCCCTTGAGTGTTTCAATATACCGCCAATGTAGTGCATAGCCATTTCGCTGAGTCCAGCGTAACCACTACCAGCAAACAATGGATTGCCATCCTTCCAAAGGCTCTGATGTGTGTGCATCCCTGAGCCGTTGTCACCAAAGAGTGGTTTGGGCATGAAGGTAACTGTTTTCTTGTTCTTGAAGGCAACGTTTCTGATGACGTACTTAAATATCATCAGCTTGTCAGCCATGTTTACCAGCGGGGAGAAGCGCATATCGATTTCACCCTGTCCGGCTGTTGCCACTTCATGATGCTGTGCCTCAATCTCTATACCACAGTTTTGTAGGGCAATTACCATCTCCGTGCGGATGTCCTCTTGGGAGTCTGTGGGGGATACGGGGAAGTAGCCTTCCTTGTGGCGGGGCTTGTAACCGAGGTTAGGTTTCTCATCTCTGCCGGAGTTCCATATGCCCTCGTTTGAGTCTATGTAGTAGTAACCGCTGTGAACGTTTTGATCGAAGCGGATGTCGTCGAAGATGAAGAACTCCGCCTCTGGTCCAAAGTATGCTGTGTCGGCCAATCCTGTTGATTTAAGATAGTTCTCGGCCTTCTGAGCAATGTAACGCGGGTCCCTGCCATAGGGTTCTTTGGTTATTGGGTCAAGTATATTGCAGATAAGGTTGAGTGTTGGATGCTGCCTAAAGGGGTCCATCATAGCGGTGTTTGGGTCTGGCATCACGAGCATGTCAGAGGCGTTTATTGCCTGCCATCCCCTTATAGAAGAACCGTCAAAGCCAAAACCCTCTTCAAAGGATTGTGGGTGTAACTGGGTTATTGGTACGGATAGATTTTGCCACACCCCTGGAAAGTCAATGAAGGTCAGGTTTACCATAACCACTCCATTGGTCTTTGCAAAGGCGATTACCTCATTTGGTGTCATTAATACCTCCTTAATGAATTTACAATTTATATTTAGAGAGCCTGCTCTCCTCTTTCGCCCGTTCTTATACGAACGGCTTCCTCGGCGTTGTAGACAAAAATCTTGCCATCACCTATCTTACCGGTCTTTGCTGTCTTCTGAATCGTATCCATAACCTTCTCCAATATATCATCAGACACAACGAGCTCGATCTTTATCTTCGGTATAAAGTCGATAACGTATTCAGCACCCCTGTATAGTTCTGTGTGCCCCTTCTGCCGCCCAAATCCCTTGACCTCCACGACGGTCATACCCTGCACGCCAATGGCGTTTAAGGCGTCTTTAACCTCGTCCAACTTGAACGGTTTTATTATTGCCTCAATTTTTTTCACAAGCCCGCCTCCTTAATATAATTTTTTCTTTGGTTACTATATTGAAACTATATCTGAAAACAACTATCCTTGTTGAGTTAATTCGGGTATGCCTGTTGGGATTTCTCCAAAGGTGAAGTTCTTTTGCTAGTCTATCTGTCATTTTATCTCTTATACCTTTCACATGTTTAAAGGCACTAAAGCAAAACTATTATACTACTAAAACTGATTAAATTGTAATAGTGAATTATTACACCTACTATACTTTTGCACTTTTTATAAACCAGCATTTTATACAGCTCTTGAAATTAGATTCCCGCTTACGCGGGAATGACAGGAAATGGCGCTTTTAGCCCCAATATGTCATTCCTGTGAAAGCAGGAACCCAGAAAGTGTAAAACTAAAGAATTATATTAAACCTCATGGGCGTTTGTTCGTAGACTTTAGATTGTTCAACTGCTGTTGTAAGCCTTCTATAACTACGTCCTTTTGGGCTAGAGTCTTTTGTTGCTCTACTATCTTTAAATATTTATCAGTAGCGTCTTGTTGCAGATTATCAATTATGAGATCCTTTTCTGAGATAGTCTCTCTCAATTTACTGATAGTCGTATCTTTTTCTGATAAGCCTTTTCTTAACGACTCAATAGTTGATCTACTTTCCTGCATATTCTGCTGAAATTGAGCAGCCAAAGGTTTACTTTCTGATAAATCCTTTTGCAACTGCTTGATCAAAGAATCCTTCTCCTCAACTTGACTTCTTAAATCATTGATTACCGATTTATTATGGTACAGGCCTTTTTTTAGCTCCTCCCTTAATCCCGTAATAATCGTATCTCGCTCGTCTATGTTACGCATCAAGGTAATATATCGCTCAACTAGAGCCTTTACCTCGGTGGATGACCTACTGATAATACACTTAAACTTACCAACCAATGGACTGAGATCATCCTTTGCAAAGTCTATGGCTCCTACGGTCTTGTCTACGGCATAATACTTCTTGTCATAATATATAATGTTGTATCCATAATAGTCCTGCTCAAACAAATATGGCGGTGGCGGATGTGGTGCTTCTTGAGCGGCTTCTCCCCGTTTGAGCTGCTCTTTCATAATCTCACGAAAGTTATTATACTTGTTTTTTAAGTCATCTATGTCCATCTGTGATTGCTCTTGTTTATCACTGAGGGTACGGAGCATTCTTTCTGTAAACAGACAGTGGGCCTTATGTCTTAGTTCATCTAGGTTGTCGGCTACTACACTACCCTGACTGCCCTGAGGACTCGATAGTCTTGTATCTAAGTCCTGCGATAGAAAGTCAACATCTACAACGCTATTATCTATTGCGTAAAACCTGCCCTTAAACAAATAGATATCAAAACAGTTTAAGAAACTATCCTCTATCAATTTGGGTAGTCTTTCTTCACAAACGGTGTCATTCATGGTCGCTATGAATCTCCTTTTTCATTAACTCTATGCGCCTTGGCCATTCAGATAACTCCTTTTGCAGTAGAGCAATCCACAGGTCTCTGAGCCTTATATCGTTTTGCAATTCGCTAAGACGTGCGGCCCACTGGGCTATCTCCGCGTATAATAAATCTATGCGTGCAGATTTGTCTAATGTCTTGCTGTATAACTTCTCTATATAAACGTCTTGCTCATCCAACTTGCTTTGAAGTGTTCGTACCTGTATGTCCCTGGCAATTGCCTCCTTCTGTAAGACGTCTATCTCCTGGTTCAACTTATCAAGCGCCTTAATAACCGCCAACTGATCCACTAAATGCTTGACCTCCGAAATCGAATCCCCTATAAAACACCTCAACTCCTTCTGTAGCTCTAGCAGTCTTTGATTTAAACCTCCCTGGTGAAAATCAATTGAACCTGCATTTTGCCAAAAGGCGTAGTATCTGCCTTCAAACTCGACGATGTTGAACTCATTGTAACCGCCTTCACACAAGACGGGATTGCTTGTCTGACCTGAAACGTTGATTCCTGGTGTAGTCTGTAGCTCAGAGACTTGTGCATACCTGTCAAACAGGCTTATCTGGATATCGTGCAACTGCCATTTCAGATAGTCTAATCCCTTGAATTTACGAAAATACCTGCGAGCGATTGACTCGATGCCCTTGACGATGGCAAGCAATATGGCATTGGCTGTCACTTCCTTCACGGCATACCTCCGATTGAGGATGTTCTGTGTCAACCATGAGATATGCAGTTGAGCCTCATACAGCGTACTAAAGACGGCACAACTACCCTGTTCTATATAAACAGACATGTTTGTGTAATCTATCTCTGTCAACGACGCCGGTACCACATAGGTCTTTGTATCAACAATAACGACCCTATACCATTTGTTGACGTTGATTTCGCACGCTGACAGGTTATCAATCCCCTGCCCGATTAAATGCTCCAGCCCCTGCAAGGTATCAGCACTCTTGACCTCTGGATTATTACGCACCGCCTCGCTGCGTATATCGACCTGACTCATGTGTCGAGGTGTGGCATACAGCCTCTTGCCATAGCGCCAGATCACATAACCCAAACTCGCACTGATGGGTGTGGGCATAGCCATCTTTTGATTATCAATACCGACAAAGTTCAGATTGGTCGACTCCCATGCCTCTGTGCCAGAAGTCGACCGGACACTCCAGATGCTGTAGTTAATCGAATAATCACTAAAGGTTTGCCCCACTGCCAGGACTACGCCGCAATGCACTGACTGATGAAAGTCAGTGTCTTTATTCTTTTGGAGAAAGTCCAACTCGAAATCCGAGATGTAGCCCTCGCAGTCATGGCCGCAGAATAACCCTCCTGGGCGCTTGACCAACGTCATGTAACTGTGTATATCCTGAAAGACCTGGCTGTAGCGATGGTCTGCATCTATAAAGACAAAATCAAAACTGTTTTCCTTTAGAATAACCGGCGCTAGATCAGCTCGACAACGTATAGGGATTACCACGTCGTCTAGCCCCTCAGCGGTTATCCTCTTCCAGAACGTCGTAAAGACGTCCTCGCTTGAGGCGATATCAACAAGGTCTGTGCCGACGTTGCCCTTCCACCAATCGACACAATACAGATGACCGCCAAACTCCCTTGCCACCCTCCCAATCACCGTAGTTGAATCACCGCACCAACTGCCTATCTCAAGGAACCTGCACCCCGGTCTGGCAACCGATTCAGCCAACTGCTTAAGTATTATACGCTGCTCCTCAGAAGCCAGTTGTGTCTCTTTTAATTCCACCTAAACCTCACGAATAGAATGGGAGGCGCTGCCTCCCCTCAGACCCCTCTGCAAGGGGACCAGTCCCCTTGACCCCGTTAAAATATATCTTTGTTCCCATTAATTTTATATGCACCCTCTTTATTCTTTTGTTGAATTAAGCAAAAATTTACAATATATAATAAAGCTATATGCATTAAGGGGTCAAGGGGTGTCAGGATAGTACCAACTACAACAAACCTTGTGTCCTAATAGTCATACACTTTTTACAAACCAGCAATCTATGCAGCTCTTGAAAATAGATTCCAGCTTACCCGGGAATGACAGCAAATGGCGCATTTAGTTATTTTAAGCTTAAGTGTTCTTCTCCAATGCGTTGATATAATTCGTGTAAAGCTGCTACTGCCCTTTCAGCTAAGCTATACCACTCTTTGTTTACCATACATGACGGATGATTAAGTAAATAATCTTCTATAATATTAGCAACAAACGCTGTTCTGTCCAGCAGTTCATGGCACCCAAACGAACCAGGTTGATACTCTTTTGAAGACTGCTCATTGTCTTCATCACCGCTGCTCTGAAACGATTGTTGACATTGAGCTTCAACGATGGCTGCCTTGTCTAAGTCTCTTATATTGCTCATTGTTTTATACCTGCTTGTTTGAAAATACTTTTTAGCACATTTAATTTCAAATCGTCCGATAGTTTACCAGGCACTGTAACTCTACCTTGTTTCAGTGTATGCTTAAACTGTCGATGACTACCCTTTTGTGATACTTGTATCCACCCGTATTCTGTCAATAAATCTATAATATCCCTTACCTTCATCTTATCATGGTCTAAGGGGTTATGCTGTTGACTTAAGCATTATGTGTATACACCCATGTAGCATCTTAAACAAACACGCCTGACATTTATGGGGTCAAGGGGACGAGTCCCCTGCGAAGGGGTCTGAGGGGGAGCAGAGCTCCCCCTTTTCATCTTCTTTTATTTCTTCAAAGACAGGCTGCAGGTCTACCATCCCTGTAAAAATACTCTCCTCTTGTACGATTAAGTGTATCAACCCATATCGCACATCCACAGGCTTATCCTCAGATGCTATCTTCTCAGCCACTCCGAGGTCTAAAAAGACGTCCCCGGCAAGCACGTTCATCCTGAAAGAGAACTTAAACACCCGCACCTGATGCGCCTCAACAGCAGATACCGGATGTTTAGCGAACCTCGTGTTGTTGCCGTGTATGAGGATGCCATCCAAGGTCTTTACCGCAAACCCATAGATTATCCGCTCTACTGGTTGAGAAAACCTCGCCTTTAGATAAATGTCAATAAGGCTGCCGCACTTTATAGATACCGGATCGTATTTGTCTCCACACACAATCAGGTAGTCAACGATCTGCCCGCGCTTGTCAGTGATGCGATACTCATTCTTGTTGTAACTATTTCTCTTTATACAGTTATCGACCTCTGCCGTCTCCTTGAGAAATCTCTCTAAATCATTCATAGCCTCTTTGTCGTTGGCCTTGGTTGGTTTACCTTGCTCTACTGACAGCTCAGTAGCGGTTATGAGGTCTATCATCTTCCTTACGTCATCCTCGGATGAACCAATAACACACTTATGATCAGCGATATGGCCCTTTAGATCTGTCTCCTTAAGCGTGTGAAGCTCTATATGCCCTAAGGAATTTAAAAAGCCGGTAAATTTAAACTTATAATGGACTATGTTGAACCCCTTGTAGTCTTCTTTTGTCAAGACAGGCTCAGTGGCGTAGCCTGCTATCTGTCCAGTAAAGAGGAGATCGAGGTAGTAATCGGTAATGACCTTCGGGTTGCCATTTTCTATGACCCTCCCTTTTTCAAGCAGGATGGCATAGTCGCAGTGTTTGACGATGGACTCGGTACTATGGCTTACAAACAGGATGGTTTTTCGTTCCCTCTGAAAATCCAAAAACTTATTGAAGCACTTGTATTGAAACTTGGCATCCCCCACAGCCAGCGCCTCATCAACGATGAGTATGTCAGGGTCGACGTTAATGGCGGCTGCAAAGGCAAGTCTGACAAACATACCAGAGGAGTAAGTTTTTACCGGCTGGTCAAAGAACTCGCCTATGTCGGCAAAGTCCTCGATGAGGGGAATCCGCTTTTTGACCTCGTCGCGTGAGAGCCCCATCACGGTGCCGTGTAGAAAGACGTTTGCCCTGCCCGTCAACTCCGGATTAAACCCCGCCCCTAGCTCCAATAAGGCTGATATCCTGCCATTGACCGTGACCTTGCCGCTTGTGGGGTGTAAGACCGAGCATATGACCTGAAGCAGGGTTGACTTGCCGGATCCGTTTCTGCCAACAATCCCAACCGTTGCCCCCTTGGCAACCTCAAAGCTCACGTCGTTGAGTGCCCAGAACTCCCGATGGTATCTCTTCTTGAAGGGGTGCAGGGCCTCCTTTAGTCGCTCCTTAGGCGAATTAAACAGGCGGAACTTCTTGGATACGCCCTCAACTGCTATGGCTATGGATTTATCCATCCAAGTTACAGCATCTCCGCAAAATCAGGCTTTAGCTTCTTAAACACGTACCCGCCAACGCCAAGCAGCGCCAGCGTCAGTGCCCAAAAGTAGACGCCGTTGCGCCAGTGGTGCCACAACGGTACGTTGTAGACAAAGGACTCTCTGTAGCCCTCCACTATGTAGAACATAGGGTTGAACTTTAGCATTATATGATAATTTTTAGGCAGCACGTCAATCCCGTAGACTATCGGTGTAAGCCAGAACCATATATTTAGGACAACGCCAAGTATAACCGCCGTGTCCTTATGAAAGACGTTTATAGCCGAGAACAACCAACTCAATCCAAGGCTAAACGCACACATGGCAAGCATGTAGTACAGGCACTGGATATTGAAGGCAGAAAGTGATATCCCATAGACAAGCATGATAATCATAAAAATAAGCAGCATAATGAAGTGGGTAATAAGGTTTGAAACCAATGTTACGATGGGAAGGATTTCTGAAGGGAAGACCATTTTTTTTATCAGGTGGGTGTTTGCTGCAATAACGTTAGCGTTGACAAGGATGGTCTCGCTGAAGGTCATCCAGGGAAGCAGCGCTGCGGCGAAAAACAGTATAAAGGGGACGTTTCCGATGGGCTGTACCCGCAGGCCAACCGAAAAAACAAACCAGTAAACCATTATAGTAATGAGGGGATTAACTATAGACCATATAAAACCCGCCACTGTACCAGCATACCGCTTCTGTATCTCCTGAACAGCCATCGAAAAAATAATCGATCGATACGCATATAACTTCCTAACAAAACTAACCAAACCTGTTACTCATACCTATATTATAGCAGTTAAACAACAACTTTTCCAATCTGAAGAAAGATATGGGTTGAATAAGAAAAACATGGGGAGTAAGAATATTTACGGGGTCAAGGGGACTGGTCCCCTTGCGGAGGGGCCTGAGGGGAGGGGTTGCGAACCCCTGCGTCAGTAGGCAGAGCCTCCCCTTCTTTCTCTCTCTTCACCATCCCTACAGTACTGCCTGATAGAACACCTGTTGCAAAGTGGCGAAACGGGCCGGCATATACCCTGTCCGAAGGAAACGAGAAGACCGTTTATCCCCCTCCAATACTTACGCGGGAGGACATCCCTTAGTGCAAACTCGGTCTGCTCTGGGGTCTTCGTCTGTACATATCCCCACCTGTTGACGATCCTGTGAACATGCGTATCAACACATATGCCGTCCTTACCGTAAGCAACCGTCACAACTAAATTGGCAGTCTTCCTGCCCACACCCTTTAACCCCAACAACACCTCTATCGTATCTGGTACAACACTACCAAACTCACTGACCAAACGCTCACTTATAGACTTGATGTTGAGGGCCTTGACCCTGTAAAAACCTACCGGATAGATAGCCCTCTCAATCTCCTCAATGGTCAATCTACACATCGCATCGGGTGTGCTTGCTAAGGCAAACAAACGCTGACTTGCCGCAGCCGTAGTCCTGTCCTGAGTGCGAAGACTCAGGATGCAGCTTATCAACACCTTGTATGGGTCCATTTCATTAACCGCCGAAAACTCTATATACGGAACCTTCAGGGTACTGACCTGCTCCTTCAATGCCTTCATAACGCTCTCTAAATCAAAGACTTTTAACACCATGCCGTAATATGATATACTAAAACTATAATAAAAATTACGGAGGCGGGGTGCATTAGAAATTCATGGGGAGTTTAATGGGGTCAAGGGGACTGGTCCCCTTGCGGAGGGGGCTGAGGGGAGGCAGAGCCTCCCCTTCTTTGAAAGACCCACGACTTTCTTATGCGCCCCGGAGGCATTAAAATTTGCTATGAAACAGTATATAGGGATCGCAATTGTGGTTTTTATTTGCTTATTCATAAAAACAGTATCCATAGAAGGAGGAACAGACATGTTAGAAAACATACATTGGTTTGGGCACGCCTCTTTTAAGATAACAGGAGAAAAGACTATCTACATAGACCCCTACGAAATTAAAAAACCAACGCCGGCTGACTTGATCCTGATAACACATGAACACTTTGATCACTGCTCACCCGCTGATATCCAAAAACTGACAGGCAGCAGCACGGTCATAGTCGCTACATCCGATTGTGCCTCAAAGCTCAAGGCAAAGGTCAAAACGGTTAGCCCCGGGCAGACGCTTAACGTCTCAGGGATAAACATCGAAACGGTTGCCGCCTATAACACCAATAAGCAGTTCCATCCAAAAGCCAAAAACTGGGTTGGTTATATCCTTACTGTCAATGGTATGCGCATATACGTTGCCGGAGATACTGACCACATACCTGAGATGAAGAACTTAAAGGACATCGATATTGCCATAGTGCCAGTAAGCGGCACATATGTTATGACCGCTGAGGAGGCAATCAAGGTGGTCATGGACATCAAGCCAAAGGTGGCGGCCATCCCCATGCACTATGGCACTATAGTCGGCACCAGGGCAGATGCCGAACGTTTTGCCAAGGGATTAGAGGGGACGGTAAGAATCCTCATCCTCGATGCAGAGTAGACCGTTAGACTGGTTAAGATTATGACAGCGAATGAGGTAATAGACGTAGTTGAGGCCATATCAAAGCACCACCCAAATCCGCAGATAGCCCTCAACTTCTCAACGCCCCTGGAACTCTTGATAGCCACGATACTTGCGGCTCAGTGCACCGACGAGCGTGTCAACGTCGTAACTCAGAGCCTGTTTAAGAAATATCGCAGCGCTGAGGACTATGCAAACGCTAATATCGATGAGTTTGAACAGGACATTAGATCCACGACGTTTTACAAGAACAAGGCCAAGATGATCGTCGGCTGTACGAAAAAGCTGCTCAGCGATTTTAGCGGTAATGTACCATCAACGCTTCAGGAGCTTACGACATTGCCTGGCGTGGGGCGAAAGACTGCAAGTGTGGTAATGGTTGCGGCCTTTGGTGTCCCGGCCATAGCGGTCGATACACACGTGCTCAGGGTAAGCAATCGAATAGGGCTGGTCAATGCGCCAAAAGACGCTGATAAGGTTGAGACGGCCTTGAGAGAACTGCTGCCACAAGAGATGTGGGTTAGCTTTACGTTGAGTGCGGTGCTTTTTGGCAGGCATGTGTGTAAGGCAAAAAAGCCCATGTGTGGTACATGTCTTGTTTATGAAATGTGTAAGTGGCCGGACAAACTCAAGACTTGACCTTATCGCTGCCTGAGACAAGGGAAGGGTTTATATCGGTATTAGAGGCCTTCCAGGAGAAGTCAGACTTCTACACCATCCTGTTTTACAACTCGGTAACCTCTACGAATGACTTGGCAAAGGAGCTCTCGCGGCGGGACAACCCGTCTAATTGCCACATAGCAGTCCATACCCCCTGTACCGTGATAATCGCCGACCATCAAACAGGTGGCCGGGGCCGCTTTGATAGGACTTGGTTCTCTCCCCCTGGGTTAAATATATACATGTCAATCATTATAAGGGCCGAGGCGGCGGCGGGCATCACAGACATGTCGCTGATAAACGTCGTGACTTCTCTGTCTGCCATAAATGCCATAAGGCAGTGCACGGGGCTTGATGTCCTGCCAAAGTGGCCTAATGACATATATATAAGCAACAGGAAGATTGGCGGTATACTCTCCGAGTCCGTCAGCATGGGGCAGCGTGTCATCAGTTGTGTTACAGGGATTGGCGT
Source organism: Nitrospirae bacterium MYbinv3 (assembly GCA_002753395.1). Lineage (GTDB taxonomy): Bacteria > Nitrospirota > Thermodesulfovibrionia > Thermodesulfovibrionales > Magnetobacteriaceae > Magnetobacterium. The sequence goes on from PEAB01000057.1 coordinate 14,052, forward strand.
CAACGTCAACATGGCCTTTGAGCATATACCTGAATCTTTGTGGCACAAGGCAACGAGTCTCTTTATGGAGACCGGCTCGACCTACAACAGGGCCGAGCTGTTAGTAGCAATACTTGAGGCGTTTCAAACCCTCCACTGCCGTCTTGCAGATGACCCCAAGGGACTTATAAACGAATGGGCTATGGAACTTTGCCCTCTAATGCGCCATAATTAGTATTTCCACCCTACGGCCAGTTTTTTCCACATACTTCGCAGACAAACTCACCACTCAACAGAGCCTTGATTTGGTTTTCCGTCTTGCATTGCGGACATTTTTTAGGCGCAATTCTATCTCTGATCGAAAAAGAATTTCTTACGCTATTAGAACCGTTTGGTGTGCTACTCTGAGTTTGATTGTTTTGTTCTTCTTGTAATTGAAACTTTTTAGATTGTGTGTTAGTTGTCCAATCTGCGTATGTTATGTTTTGTGTTGGTGTTGTGCTGGTTGATTTTACGACAAAAGTTTTCCTTGGAGGTTCTGTCTCAATCAATGTACTAAGCTTTTTGTAGACATATAGCATAGTAAAAAGCATTATGAAGAAGGTTACTATATTACCTATAAAAGCCAAAATATATAAAGAATAAATTACAATTTTATCACTAAGAAAAGTTGTAATAGTTGGTAATAGAGAATTAATTATAGATGGAGGAAATAAAAGTAGCAATAGTTTCCATGTATTTCCTTTTGTGATCCGATAACTTCTTTTAATCGATTCAATAATAGCTATATCCTTATCAATGATCAAAAATATTGAGAACGAAAACCTTACTGTTAAAAATATACCTGGGATAACTAATAATAACATACCTATAGTAATAATTATTATTAGTAGTAAATTTGTTATTAAGACTTTAAAAGTTAGTTGCATATTTGCTAGTAATTCTTCAAATTTCATATCTGCACCGTCATACTTTGTGAAGATAAGCCTTATTACTTTTATTATAAACACATAATCTATAGACAGATCTCTAAACTTTATATCAGAATCGTCATTTTTTGTGAAGATAAGCTTTATCACTTTTATAGTAAAATGCTGGATGAGAAGTAATAGTAAAACGATAAAAAACGCTAATAGAGCACCATCATATTTATACTTATCAGTTATAAATATTGATACAACAATGAATATTATGTAAGCAAAGAAAACACCTGTAATAAATCCTATATTTCTTTTAGTGCTTCTCCAACCAAATGAAAGAGCTTCTATTATTGAAAACGAGTTCATATTAATAATCTCCTAAGACGTCAAGTTTGCATGGAATGCGAGTTGTAGTACATCTATTACATAACTTGACGAGAAATTATAACCCATCAATACTCTTGCGTAATTACCAATATACTCGATGTTTGGTATATGTTTGAATTCCTCATCAAAACGTCTTAACGTATAACCATCAAGATTAGCTCCTACAGCAAGTGAAACATCTTTTTGCTTATTATACTCATACCATTGCGTTGTGATGTCATCAATATTTTCCAGTTTGCTAAAGTCAACCAAACCTGGCCAATTTAGTTTGTTTTTTAGCAAATTTCCAATAGAAAGTATAGCATCTGACATCCTGCTCAATTCTGGTTTTTTATTGTTTGCACTGACTGCATATGATAGATTTTCTGGTAAGAATTGTGCTAACCCTATCGCGCCTGTATAACTGGAAGGCAATGATGTATGCAATATATCAATATTGTTTCTCTCACAATACAATAAAAGGGCAGCAAGATTATCGCCTGTAGACTTGATTAATCTGTTCATTCGCTTCCTATCACTGTCATTTGAATTTTCTGATATCTCAAAAAAACTCAACATACTATTAAGTACAGTAAAGGAGTCATGTTTCCAAGCAGTAAACTTTCCTAGAGAGGTTTCTTCAAAAAGAATGGCTGCAATGATCTCTCTATTTACAGCATATTTTGATTCCACATCATCGTAATATGTTTTATAATCACTTAAATTTATTTTCATAAGATTAACGATTGAATTTATCTCAGTTGAACTCCGTTGAGTTCTATCAACGAGTACACGTTTTGACATTATATTTACTGGTGTCAGGTCAATTTCATTTGTCCTGGAAGATGAAAAGATCAGTTTTATCCGCTCCTCACTCATACCCCCTTTCTTAAGATTCTGGCAAAGCTGTACGAACCGTTCGGTATGTTTTAACGACAGTATGACAGGTTTAAGCGTTCTTTTTATGTTGTAATTTCCGTTATTAATAGTTATGGTTTCTTCCTCTGCATTATAACATTCCTTCATTATCTTTATTTTATACATCTCCGCAGGTTTTGATATTGTAAATGGAGCATGATCTACATTTATAGGCTCATTGTTTATATAAACTGTTGCAGGGAGAGGCTCGATAGTCATTTCTATAGTACCGTTTTTTAATGAATTATTGTTAGGATTTGGGATATTTCTCAATTTAATAAATAATATTAAAACTACAAACAACAAGATTGTTACTACGGTACTAAATACCTTTATAGAAACGACTTTAGGAATAATGGGTGGGGGGATTGGCTTAAAGTCAATCTCTAGTGTAGGTGGGAAACTCTTTAAAGTGTCATATTGATTGCAATGTGAGTTGCCTTGAGCAAGCCAGGTCGTTTCTAGGAATGCCCGTTTACATTTAGAGCAAAGGATTATTCTATCTCCTATGGAAAGACGTTCTTTTGTGACAGGATCAACTCTACCTTCTGCGAGGAATGTCTTGTGTTTGTGTTCATCTAATGTATGCACATGCAAAGCCATAGTCTATTTCTTATTTTTTTTCTGCTCTTTTTGTGGATTGATAGCTTGCTCAAGATCCTGATCTTTCGTTAATGTTACTGATGAGTCTTGATTAACCTTATAGTGTCTGATCGTTAAACTTTTAGAAGAATCTATTATGCCAATATTCCTCTCATTATCATCCACTATTTTATCAAACATTGCGTTCTCTTTAACAGAAAAACCTCCCTCATATTCGTAGTTGTATAAAGCACTCTGCAAAACATCATATATCCATAGTTCTTTGTTTGTTTTAGAAATCACAACACCTCCTGTCATAGTGAAAATATCTGCATTTCCTTTTATTATTGTTATTTTGTATTCAACATAATTTTTCTTGTTTTGTTGAATTTTGTCTCTAAATATTGAAAAGATATCTCTTGGAGGATTTTTTTTGTAAACACCTTTTCCCTTGTCTATAGGAAGATATCGCAAATTAGGATCATATTTGAGTGTAAAATCTTTTCTATAATTGCCTAAAATATGTGTCAGGCTTGTTGCTACATGTTTTATGGTTGCGTTATCTGCATTTTTATTATCATTAATAAAAGAAAGGAGCTCTCCAAAGTTCTTAATTTTGGGATCATCCGTTTCTATTGCATTTGTTGCTGGTGAAGTCTTACTTGATGTTGTAATACTATTTTCTGTCATATTGTCAGTTGCTTTGGAAATATAGTTTATATCTAAATTGTCTTTCGTAATTTTTACTGTCACGTTTAACCCCTTAAAGTTGTTTAAACCAGTTTGAATGTATGCCTTTAGATAATCGTATGCAAGCGCACTTATCATGATGAAAGCTATACAAATTATACAAGCTATACGTAAAATACGTTTGTTTTGAGACTTTGATGTTTTTGTTTCTATCCACGCAACCTCATCCTGCAAAGTGAGAGGATAAGTTGAAGGCTCCCTACTATTCTCTTTGTGGCTTGCTTCTTCTATTACATAACCACTACATTGTTTAGCGTCACAACCTTGATAAACCTTCCATTTTTGCTTATGAGGGTTCATTACAACAGCAAAAAGCCAGTCTTGATTAAATACCCTTTTTTGTGTTGCCATATCAGTGGTTGACATAAATACATTGAGATTATTGGGATGTGTATGATACCATCCTATGATATGAAGGATTTCATTTTCTATATGCTGATCTATACGATTATATATATCCTGCCATGTTTCATGACTCATTTCGATGTGGGCAGCCGAGGCTCTTGATGTTCTAGCTGCAAAAGCATCTTCTACAATCCCATAATACATGCCTGACACTGGATCTTTAAAAACACGCCCTAGTAATACACCCCCTTGCTCCACTTTGTTATCATCTGTATCCTTGCCCCAACCAATATGTTCGTGTATTATTTTTACAGCTTTTTGTGTTAAATAGAGTCTATACTTTGAACGTACATCATTTTCTGCTGAAAAATGTTCTACTAAATTAAAATTAGGTTCATCTTGCATTTCAGGCTGATATGGTGGTATTTCCTCAGTAACCTCAAAAGTCTTTCTACTGCCTTCGTTGTAGTCTATTCTAATTGTCCTACTATCTGCTGGATTATTGTGTTGACTGCTTTGAACTTCAAAAGTTTTATGTTTATTCTGGATTTCAAATCTTTTTTGAATGAGACAGGGAGGAAGCTCCGTTTCATCAATAGGAAATCTCCTCCCGTTTGCTTTTTGTTTTATATACCATTGTTCAGCCTCATGGTTTGTAGTTTTGTGTATGTTTATGTAACCCGGGTCATATTGCAAGGAATGGGCAATTCTTAGTACAAAATCGCCAAGACTCTCTGCAGGATCATAAGGTTTGTAATCTACCCATTGTACTCTATTGAAAAATGCAAATGTTTCTACTGTAAAATGTGGGTGAAATGGATGTTTTGCGTCTGCAACGTAACATTTAGGATGTCTATTAGTTAAATCTATATGAAAGGTAAACCTATTATGTTCAACGATGTCTCTTCCCGTTTTGATAAGACTCTTGATCTTCATAACAACTTCATATTCTTGTGGAGGGGAAACAGTGTCTTTTGTTACAAACTCTATGATAGTTGGAGCTTTCTCTCTTAAAAGAAGCATAGAGTTATAATCATCAATCAATTTATTTTGCCTATTGACTGATGCCATCAAGTTCTTATCCTAAATAATTTATCTCTTTCTTCTATTATGAATTTGCCAATTTTATAAGAAGGATCTGGCAAGGTCTGCCGGTCACATGGAAACAAACCGCTATTGCGCATCTTAACGTACCAATCCCTGGCCTGATTATTTGCAGGACTGAGTTCATTTGTGATCTCCATGTCAAATTGAAGTGTTTTTACCATACGAACAACAAAATGGCCTAATCCCTCTGATGTGTCCCAATTTCCACAGCACCACCGCCCATCTGTAAACCAGTTAGGATGATAAGGGTAACGATCAACCATTGTAATCTCCGGGTGAGCTTGACCTAAAGGATAACCGTCAGGTATAGTCAGATGAAGGATATGTTCATCCTTATAAGACAGAGGGTCTGGCTCGATAATAGTTCTTACCTTAACATGTAGTTCGTACGATTCAATAAAAGGTGCAACCCCTTTTCGGGATTGCCAACTAATCAATTGACCTTGAATATTCTTCATTTCGTCAAAGTCATTCTTTATACGTATCTTCCTTATCTCCTGCGGTGTAGGCATGTGTTCTCTCCTTTTCTATAAACCATTTTAGCCTGCGTCAGTATTAGTCAATACTCTGAGCGTTGTACCATTTTTTACGTTTGCGCGAGCTAACGTACTGTTTGCAGGTATTTCAGCGCCTCCCTTAACAGCCAATCCATAGCCACCCTCATGAGAGGGTATAAACTGATTCTCTATAAGCTTGTCGACTATATCCTTTGTAGTCAACGAGTCATCAAGTGTGACCTTGATTGCTCGTGAATCCGTTGGACTAATAAAAGTTACGTCTATATCGGCCATTTCTAAAAACCTCCTAATTAAAATCAACTCTACCTGATTTTCAATAGATTAAATTCTATCTCTCCGTCAAATCCTTTTGAAGATAGCTTTCTTATCTCCATCAAGTTCATAATACTTGTAATTGTTCTCCTTATCAGCTACAGCCACAATGTGCAGATAAGGTACGCCTAACTCCCTCAACGTCATGTTTAATATCCTTTGGGGTGTATTGAACAGATCAAATTGTCCAATGGTAATCTTCAGTGTTTGAATCTCCTGATGTTGTAAATTAAATTGATCTCTATTATCCTTACAATCATTGCATATTGTCTCGAAATCAAATATTCTAAATGAAGGTTTATATAGATCAATTGATTTACGACATTTACGACATAACACAGTTGTTACAAATGTCCTATCAGCACGAAAATCAAGGTAAGCTCCCCGACCTGATAAAGAAGGTTGTGAAACATATTCAAGAAATGTCCTTAGAGTTATAACTGTATCTAAAGGAAGAGAAATAACCTCGGGATATGAGACATGTGCAAGACAGTTTGAATCATTAGTTAGATTGTTGACGTCAAAATCATTTATCTTTCCAAAGTAGTGTATTGTCTTACCGAAAGGCACATCTTGGCCACATAAGTATTTAACTGTCTCTTGTACCTGTATAGCCGATACTATCGCAGATGATATCTGTACTGTGGGCATTTTACCTTCTTTAAGCATACTTCGTTTAAAATTATCACAGGAATATCTATGTCTTGCCTCATTAATCCTTTCAGGGGAAACATGGCACTGATAACACGGTGTATCCGGTGGTGAGAATAAACTAACATGTCCATCAAGCTCATATATGCCGGCGTCAATCCACGGTGTTCCGGCCAGCCAACACTGGCGGTTAATTGCAAAACGACTCTCCACGTTATCAAGACACCCTAATACAATATCTACATTTCTAAAGACCCCCGTGCCTAATTCCCATACTACGTCGCCATGAAAGTAGTCTACCCTTGTCTTGTCAAATAAACTTAGCTCCTTAGTGCGTGCTGCTGCTATCTCAGCCTTTTTCTTATTCACATCTGATTTCCTAAACAGCACAGTTCTACTCAAGTTTGATTTCTCCACGTTATCAAAATCAACTATAAAGATATTACCCACACCCAATAAAGCCAGATTTTTTAACGTCTCATTTCCAATAGCACCCGCACCAACCACCATAACCTTGGCCTCTGAGAGTTTTTCCTGACTCCACCAAGATATCCTCTCTTGTCTATCAAAAGGACTATCATCAACAACGTCTATACTGTTAACAACAAAAGATCTCATAACATCTCTATGTTAATAAAGAAAAAATATAAAAACAAGAGAAATCTTCTTTTCATAAATGGGCATTTATGAAAAATGTTCTTCACATAAGAAGAACCTAATATGTGCTAGGGTAATAGTACATTAAGGGAGGGCAAAGCCCTCCCTTCTAGCATTAGGTTTGCTGGGCAGAGCTCCTACCTCCCAGGGTAATCGTATTTAAAAACTTGACGCATTGTTCGTTGACCTTGAGGATTAAACGGATGGAAGGATTTGAAGGATATTTATTCATAGCCTTGATACATTTTATTCGTTTTGTTACTTAAATCCTGTCAATCCCTTAATCCGTTAAATCATGGTTCAGACAGTTTTTTCAAACGCGATTGCCTGCCTACCCCCCATTGATTTAAACGTCTACACTGTATTATCTTACATAATGGCACAAGTGGATGCTGCTTGTTGTTGATATAGGGAACACCAGGACAAAGTTGGGGCTGTTTGAAAAGCTGACCTACAAGAAGACGGCAATAGAAGATCTACATAGAGACGCTATGGAGACGTTTATAGGTACCGGCAGCCTGAAGGGGGTGATTGTTACCTCCGTTGTGCCGTCGCTGACTCAACGTCTTATTGCTATAATGAAGGACATAACACAGGTTCCCCCTCTATTGATATCCCATACCTTTGATACCGGATTGAGCTTTGCGGTTGAGCACCCCGAAAGGGTTGGTACCGACCGAATCGTTGCGGCTGCCTATTGCTATCAACACTTTGGGGGGGCGATGGCTGTTGTTGACCTTGGCACCGTTACGACGATCAGCATTGTGGACGGGAGTGGGGCTTTTTTAGGTGGGGCGCTGATACCCGGAGTTGACATGATGCTTGGTAGTCTAAGCCAAAGGACAGCACTCCTGCCCCAAGTACAACACCATTGGCTCGTTGAGCTTGGTACAGACATCCGAGCTATTGGAGGGGACACACAAAGGGCCATAGCCTCAGGCGTCGTCATCGGAAGTGCTGGCGCCATACAGCGCATCATCAACGAGGCACAAACAGGGCTTGGTTATAGACTTAGCATTGCCCTCACTGGCGGCAACTGCTCGCTCCTTGCCTCTTTTTTAAACAGGGTAGACCTGATAGAGCCAGACCTCTCACTCAAAGCCCTTAAATACTTGTACGATAGGGTCAATCCCACAGCGGGCGCCCTTGCATGAAGTCAGCCGAGTTTGCCGCTACGGTGATCATCGAGTCTAAACAGTGACGTTGTGGTAAAAACACCCGCGGGTATATTAATTACTTTATGAGAAATGTTTAAACGTTATCTTGTCGTTTCGTTCGTACTTCACGTTCTTTTAGTGATCTTCATATTACGTTTTGTGCTAAAGTCGAAAGACACGAGACCTAAGTTTGACAAGGTAAAACCCCTTATAGCAAACATTATCACGCCTGATACCAAGGTAGGCCCTAAAACAAACATCCCCCCAAGCGCTGCTCCATTGGTAAAGCCCCAACCAGACAGACAATTGCCGCCTGCACCAGAGGCTAAAAAGTCCACCCCTTCTGAGGCAAAGAGGGCTGCCTCCGCTCAGCCGCCAAGCTCTTCTCAGAAGCAGGCAGAAGCTACAAAACTCGCTAAGCCAAAGGTCTATTCACAAGACAAGGCCACTGCTAAACAACAACAGGTCACCCCTCATGGCCTTGAAGAGCTTGCATCTAAAACACCAATGTCTCCCTCTGCCCCTCCGGCTGCTACACCTATTCAACCCCCTGCATCCAAGACAAACGTAGAGCCTTCTGACAGGTCAAAGGAGTCTACCGCTGCTGAGCCGTCGCAACCTCAAAGACCCGCCCCTCCCTCCGTTGGCGACCTGTTTGACAGCGACATAGTTCAGAAACACGCAATGGCCTCGCTCAAGAAGGATGAGGGAACCAGGCATGGTGCAAGCACAAAAGAAAAGAAGGACAACAGTCTGATCTTAGACGTCGACGACATGCGTTATGCCATGTACATGAAGCGTGTTAAGCAGAACATCGAGAGCGTCTGGGAGTATCCACAGTCTGCGTCGCGTAGGGGTGTCTATGGCGATCTGTATATCACCTTTACGATAAACAAGAACGGCACGCTTGGCCCCGTTGAGGTTGTACGGACATCAGGACACAAAGAACTGGATGAGGCGGCTGTACGTTCGATCAAGGACGCAGCCCCGTTCTGGCCGCTACCCGATGAGTGGGGGAAGGACTCCTATACTATTCGAGGCCATTTCGTTTACAATATGTACAGGTTTTAGCGGGCATTTATGAGGCGGCTGTATCTGAGACAGGGAGACAAGGTTATGCACCTCCGGTATGACAACTGGGGCATTGGCGAGGTCATCGAGGAAAGGCATTCAAGCCTCTCAGGAGGGGGGTGCTTCGTAAGGATCGCCTTCGAAGATGGAGAGGACCGCTCATTCATAAACGACCTCGATCATCAATGCTGCTGCTACTACGCTGGCGTGCGACTGCTGGAATGAGGCAATACTGTTGATTGAAAAAGAAGGGGAGGCTCTGCCCACTGTCGCAGGGGTTCGCAACCCCTCCCCTCAGACCTAATGCTGTTGACTTAAGGTTGTGAAGATGAAAAAAAGGAGGGCTTTGCCCTCCCTTAGACCCTCCCACAAGGGAACTTGTTCCCTTGACCCTGTAAATGTCAGGCGTGGCTGCTTAAAATGTCGCCCATGTGCATACATATTAATG
>PEAB01000058.1 GCA_002753395.1 Nitrospirae bacterium MYbinv3
TGATATACTCTCTCTTAACATGATGCTCTCCTTATCGATTTAAGTTTGGGAAACTTATTTTATCATAAGGAGAGCTAAAACTTCTTTCGTTTAGGAGTTTTGCAAGAGGCTCGATATTGAGAAACTTATGTGATTCATTCAAATACCGGTTTTGAGGTCATAAGTTCTTTTGGCCAGACGATCTCTTTCTTACCATTTTGCCATTGGATCGTGATGGTATAGTGTTTTATTTGCATGCCTGTGCTGTCAACACCGTATTTTCCTAAGATGCTCGTTGTGTTCATTGTCGACAACAGGTGTTTTATTTGTTTTTTATCAACAGTTTTGGCCTTTTTAATGGCTGCCTCAAATATCTCACCCGCAGCGTATGCCGTTGCAGCGTGATATGAAGGATCAACCCCGTAAGCATTTTTAAAGGCATTGTAAAATGCTGTGCTAGCTGGCATATTCATCCGCTCGTGATGCTCCCATTGTGATGCCGAGAAGGTATGATTTGCCTTGGTGTCAAGTCTATCATAATATGATTGAAGGACAGGACCTACTGAGGCAAAATAAGCCTTTGGCTTCCAGCGTATCTTCTCTAAAGATAAACGCATCGCTACCGCTTCGTCAAAGTGCCCGCATACGATAAGGCCTTTTGCACCGGCTGTCTTTGCCTCTAATGCTATATCGTCGAGGTTCTCTCTTGTTTTCTTGAATTCCTTGTATAAAACAATATTTAGCCCAAACCTTTCAGCCCACTCTTTAGTACCTTGAGCAATGCTCTTAGAGAAGGCGTCCTCGGCATAGACAATAGCAATATCGGTTATACCACTATTAGCTGCCGCCTCTAAAAAGCCGACTGCATATCTGCTAGCAGGTATAAAGATACCAAAGACGTACTTATACCCCTGTTTCCACAACTCATCCGACGATGCGCCTGAAACCAGTACAGGATACTCATATTTTTCCGTTACAGGCAGTATAGCTGCAGTCATACCGCTTGAATATGGGCCAAACAGGAGGTCTACCTTATCTTTTTGTATTAGAATTTCGTAAAGTGATTTCCCATTATCCTTATTGTCTTTGTCGTCATATATAACGATCTCCACATTTCGCCCAAGTATGCCGCCCCTCTTGTTTACCTCGTTTTGCCAAAGCAGAAACCCCTTCGCTTGCATATCCGCAAGTTCAGCGTTTTTCCCTGTCAATCCAAGCGTCACTCCAAACTTTATTGGTTCGGCGGCTGCTTGACTGATCATAGAAAACATTAATAACAACGGTATGCTTAGAATCCTATTTACCACAAATTCCCTCCGTTATTTAATCTAACTTAACGATATCAATCATGTCAACACTACTTTTGGGCGCATAAGAAATTCGGTAGTCCTGCACAAGTAGTGGTGACAGTAAACTTAACACCCTCCCCTTCTTTGAAAAAACTATAGTTCCTAGTTATCTTACTCAATGACTTCCTCGTTGACAATGAGTCTGCTGTCTGTGAGGAGTTTTATAGCATCTAACAGGATTATGTTAGATCCGTCCCCCCCTAGATCGGTTGAGTGCTCCCTTGCTATGCCTTTGAAATACTCCCCTTGCCGCCCTGTCAATGTCGTTAGATCACATTGAAGCTCCTTGAGTCTTACCTTGCGTATGCCGATAATCTCATCCACTGTTATGGCAAACTCCATTGTGTTGTTGTGCAGGATGATGACACTGCTAAGCTCGGTTTCTTCTGCATCAGGGAGCTCAAACAGGTTTTTTATATCCACCACGGAGATGATCTGACCACGAAGATTAATAACCCCAACAACTAAGGGCGGGGTACATGGCACAGGTGTATAATCCCTCAACGGGATGACCTCCTTGACGTACTGAGAGTCGATGCCGTAGCGTTGATGAGCGAGCATAAATTCTACTGCTTCAATCAGTCCGGCTCTTTCCTCCTCGATGATAGGCTCACGGGCCAACACTGCTGTTCTTTCCTTGAGGATTCTCAGCCTTTCCTCGGGGGAAGGCTGCCAGCCAGAGTTGATAGCCCTTTGGTTTTTTTCGATGAGCTTATGCACCTCTTGCCAGTCTATGCGTTTGGATGTCTTTGCTGCCTGCTTATCTTGTCTTTGACTCATCTAACTGTATTTTAACATATGCGATGGTAGTTTCAATGATCTCCTTTAGCCGTGAGACCGGAATGCCTTCTGACTCTGGCAGTATGTCCTCAGCGTTATACAATAAGAGTAACTTGAGGGCATTTGAGAAATGTCTCTGTGCCTCGTTATAGTTTTTCAGACGCATAGTGAGATTGCCCATAGCAAAGTGGGCAAGCACATAGTCATGATCAATATAGAGAGCCTTCTTGAGGGCTGCCATTGCCTCTTTGACCATCCCGCGTTCTTCTAATATGGTAGCAGCGAGATAGTAGTAACCAGGGTTAAGGCTGTCAACACCGATGGCCTTTTCACAGCACTCAGACGCCCTATCGAGCATCCGTTTGTTGGCGTAGACCCTGGATAGGAGCGCCCATGCCTTGACCTCACCCTTGTCGACCTCCAACACACGGACAAGTAGTTCCGCTGCATCGTCGTACCGGCCTTGTTCGTATAGAGACAGTGCCTCTGGGTATTCGGGTGGGGGGTGGGGGGGGGGCTAATGAATTTGTTTTGTATCCCTGAGCAGCTAATCTAGTTTCTGTCTTTCTAACTATCGGCCTGGCAGGGACGACGTTTTGCTGAGTCTTTTTGCTGAGCGTTTTTCGGTAGAGGATGGCACCGGGAAACTCTACCCTCTCAAACTCTGCAAACAGTATATTGGATAGCTCTGTCTGGCTTACGATAAGCCATCCACCGTTAACGAGGGCTCGATAAAATCGTTTTGCTACTTTAATGGAGGTCTCCGTCGAAAAGTACATAAGCACATTGCGGCAGAGTATAATGTCTACATCCTCAGTGTTGTTGTCCGGGGAGGGGTAGTTGTCATCGGCCAGGTTGTGCAGTGAAAAAGAGAGCATATCTCTGATCTCAGGCCGCACCACAGCTCTTCCCTCTTGATTTACCGTAAAGCACTGCTCTTTTACCCACACCGGGGTGTCGCGAAATGACCATTGCGAGTATATCCCAGCTTTGGCCTTGTTAAGAGACTCCGGGTTTATGTCTGTTGCAGATATTGTGAGCTTCCAGTTCTGTATGTCTGGAAAGAGCTTTTTGAGGATTATGGCTATGGTATAGGCCTCCTCGCCAGTAGAGCATCCAGCAATCCAAATCTTTATACATCTACGTCCGTTCTTTCTTTCTTGTATAATCTCAGGCAAGACTCGATTCTGCAGGGCTTCAAGGCTGCTTTTTTCTCGAAACAAGTAGGTCTCACCAATAGTCAGGTGGGATGCAAGCATCTCCACCTCCTGATTAGAGATCTGCGCTGACAGAAGCCGCTTGACAAAGGTGTCTACGTCCTGAAAACCGAAGTCCCCCTTTGCCCTCTCCAACCCCCTTTTGAGATCTTGCCACTTGGTCTCTGAAAAGTTAAGACCAGTGCGCAAAGATATCAGTTCGCTCAATTTTTTATAAACAAACTCTGAAAGCTGTTTAGGCATAGTTCATAATTAATACTATAACATAAAGGTTTATTAAATCTATAGTTTTGCACTTTCTGGATTCCTGCTTTCGCAGGAATGACCCCCAGCTCAAGTCAGGGGCAGGCATAGAGGGGCTAAATATACCATTTACTGTCATTCCCGCGTAAGCGGGAATCTATTTTCCATAGCCTTACAAAATGCCTATTGATAAAAAAGTGCAAAAGTATAGTTAAATAATACTTGCAACAAGAGAACTATATTTAGTATATTGAATCAAGGCATTGTCAGATTAATCATGATAGACAGCAAAGTACCCATAGTGGGGACTATCCTGGACAGGATGAAGACAAAGGGTGAGTTACCTGCGATGGGTCGTACTGTTTCCCTGGTGAACTCGCAGACAAACTCCAATAGTAAGGCTTCTGTTGAGGAGCTTACAAACACTATATTAGATGATTTCGCTCTGACCAATAAGCTGCTCAGGCTGGTTAATTCAGCCTCTTACGTTAAGTATCATGGAGGTGGTAAGATCAATACCGTCTCTCGAGCCATCAACATATTGGGGTTTGACCACGTAAGAGATGTAGCTCTGTCCCTTATACTCGTTGAGACTATCAAGAACGATTCTTTTGTATTAGAGTTCAAAGAGTCAATCATGATTTCTTTGATGAGCGGTGTTATAGCCAAGAGAATGGGTAGAAAGCTCGGCATTAAGGACATTGAGGAGGCCTTTATATGTTCCATGTTTCATACACTTGGAAGACTATTGGTCATATATTATCTGCCCGATGAACATAAAAAGATCGTGGAACTTGCCAGGGCCCAAAAGACCACTGAAAATGAAACGACAGTGTCTGTGCTAAATGCAACATACGAAGCCATTGGGATGGAGATTGCCAGATACTGGAATTTCTCGGAAGACATAGTCTACTGTATGCAAAAGGTTCCAATATTCAAACTCGACAAACCAAAGACAAGTTTAGAAGCTATCAGATGCCTGTCGATTTTTTCTAACAGTGTGTGTGAGTTGGTTAGCGAGACGCAAGTAAACGTAAGCACATGGAAAGAGACCTTGAATAGCTTTAATAAACTCTTTGCTAACTGCGATGATAGTACGGTAAACGAGGTGCTCGATGGTTCGCTTAATATTATTTTAACTTATTGTGCAGACACCAAGTTTAATATTGAAAACAGCAACGTTCTAAAAAATCTAGGTTTTCTGATAAAAGGCCGGGCTGCATCAAAAAAACAGAGTGGTAACGATAAACCCAAAAGACCACTGCAGATACTAGACAATATATATGATAGCGAGGAAGACAGCGCTGAAGTCGTAACGCCTGAGGATATCCTCACAAAAGGGGTTTTAGAAATAGCCAGCACACTATTAGAGAATTTCACACTAAACGACATATTGCACATGATACTTGAGGTGTTGTACAGAGGGATGGAATTTACACATGCCATTATCAGCATAAAGAGCGCTAACGGACAATATATGGACGGTCGTTTTGGATTTGGGCGCCATATAGAAAGCCTGGTAAAAAAGTTTAGATTTCAGATCGATAAAAACTCAAGCGACGTCTTCAACATATCGCTCAACAAGGACTCCATTGTTATTATCAATAACGTTGATGATGTGGAAGTGCAGTCTTGTATACCCAACTGGCTGCAAACGGCTTTTAACGTCAACACGTTTATCCTGATCCCTATAACGCTGCGTAAATCCCCGATAGGATTAATCTACGGCGACTGGGCAAAGACTAATCCCCAAGCAACCCAAAGCTCAAGACTCAGATACGTTAAGATGATAAGAAATCAGGCTATGCTCGCTATAAAACAGGCCATGTAATTAGGTGTCGATGGTACAAGCGTCGTCGGTTTAAGCAAGGGGAGCAGCGCTCCCCTGCCAGCTTATTTATAACGTTTTTTATCTCTCAACAAGCATGGCGTAGCCCATACCGCCGCCGATGCACATGGTTACGATGCCTCTCTTGTGCCCCATACGCTTCATCTGACGCATCCCGGTTACAACCTGTCTGGCACCGGTGCATCCGATTGGATGTCCAAGCGAAATACCGCTGCCAAGCTCATTAGGCTTGTCATAGGCTAGTCCAAGCTCCTTCATACACGCAACTGCCTGTGCGGCAAAGGCCTCGTTAAGCTCCCAACAATCGATGTCGGCAACGGTCAGACCGTGCTGCTTAAGGAGCTTCCTTACCGCCGGTATGGGACCCAATCCCATGTAGGCTGGGTCTATGCCGCCGGCTGCAAAACCCTTTATCTTGACAAAAGGCTCCAGCCCCATCTCCTTAGCCTTGTCAGCGCTCATCAATAATACAGCAGCTGCGCCATCGTTTATACCTGAAGCATTGCCGGCCGTTACAGAGCCATCCTTCTTAAACGCTGGTTTCATCTTTGCGAGTTTTTCCATAGAGGTGTCCATCGGCCTCTCATCGGTATCGACGATGGTGTCCTCCTTGCGGCCTTTGATAACGACTGGGACGATCTCATCCTTAAAGGTACCATCTGCTATTGCCTTACGCGCCCGCGTATGACTTAGCACACTTAGCTGATCCTGTTCCTCTCTTGTGATACCATAGAGCTGAACGATGTTCTCTGCTGTAATACCCATATGATAGCCATAGAATATCTCATACAGGCCGTCATAAACCATTAAGTCTATCACCTCGGCCACGCCAGTAAGTGCCATCCTGTATCCCCACCGTGCCGACGGCAGCGTGAAGGGGATATTACTCATGCTCTCCATTCCACCCGCTACGACAACATCCGCCTCACCGAGCATGATGCTCTGTGCACCCATAGCTATTGACCTCAGTCCCGATGAGCAGACCTTGTTGATCGTTGCAGCCGGTGTCTCTTTGGGTATCCCTGACCGTATGGTTGCCTGCCTGGCCGGATTTTGTCCCTGCCCTGCCTGCACGACGTTTCCCATTACGACTTCGTCAATAGAAACAGGTCTGAGAGCGCTGTCGTAGTCATGATACTTCTTCTCAAGATCAGTCATACCCTGATCCTTTAACTTGTCTGGGGCAAACTCCTTTAGAGCCTCATTGGCTACCGGCCGTAAGCCGGCCTTCTTTAACGTCTCCTTGATAACCAAGGCCCCAAGATCTATTGCCGATACGTCCTTCAGAACGCCTCCAAAGGCCCCCACGGCGGTTCTCATACCGCTAACTATTACTACTTCTTTCAAAGCCCAACCTCCTAATAAGTTTTAGCCATATTTTGCCATATTACAAATAAAGAAAGCAAAAACTAAATGAAGTAGTCACTAAGATGGGGTCAAGGGGTCTGAGGGGAGGGCGGAGCCGCTCCCCTTTTTTCTTTTCTTTTCAGCCGACTTGCATGTCTTTGTGGTATTCCTGGATTGTTTTGATGTCTACGTTCTTGGACTTGAGCATCTCTATGGCGTTTACCAGGGCCTTGGCGCCTGCTACCGTCGTTGAATATGGGACTTTATACTGAAGCGCAGCCGTCCGTATGGACTTGGAATCCGCTTTGGCCTGAGCACCTGATACCGTGTTTATTATGTAACTGATTTCGTTGTTCTTGATGATATCCACTATGTGCGGGCGACCCTCCATGACCTTGTTCACAATCTCAACCTCTATCCCATAGCCTGACAGGTACTGGGCTGTCCCTCTTGTGGCTATTAAGGAAAACCCGTTTGCTGTAAGGGCGCGGGCTATCTCCGTTATAGCCACCTTGTCTCTGTCCCGGACGCTTATGAATATCTTGCCCTCCAAGGGGATACTGTTGAAACTTGACGCCTGCGCCTTAGCAAACGCCAGACCAAAGTCGCTGTCGATGCCCATGACCTCGCCCGTTGACTTCATCTCAGGACCAAGAAGCGTATCCACACCAGTAAAACGATCAAAGGGAAAGACCGACTCCTTGACGGCCACATGCCCTATCTCCCTGTCCCTATCAACCCCAAGCTCCTTGAGTGTCCTACCCACCATGAGCTTTGCAGCCACCTTGGCTAAAGGCACACCCGTGGCCTTGCTAACATACGGTATAGTCCTTGATGCCCGTGGGTTGACCTCTAATATCCAGACGTCGTTGTCCTTAATCGCAAACTGAACATTCATCAGGCCCACAACGCCTAGTTCAAGGGCAAGGAGCCTCGTCTGCCTCTTTATCTCACCCACCGTAGCGTCAGACAAGGAATAGGGCGGGAGTGAACAGGCCGAATCGCCAGAGTGTATCCCAGCCTCCTCTATGTGCTGCATGACACCGCCTATGACGACCTCCTTACCATCCGATATGGCATCAACATCCACCTCTATAGCATCCTCAAGAAACATGTCTATAAGCACAGGGTGCTCAGGAGACACCTTAACGGCCTTCTCCATGTACGAGTTTAACGACTCATCGTCATAGACTATCTCCATCGCCCTGCCGCCCAGGACGTAGGAGGGGCGTACTATTATGGGATAACCGATCTGTGCCGCGCTCTCCCTGGCCTCGGCCTGTGTCATAACCGTGCGGCTCTTGGGCTGATTAAGACCCAGCTTGTTGATCAGATCGCTGAAACGTCTCCTGTCCTCCGCCCTATCAATGGCGTCGGGCGACGTCCCTAGAATCCTCACCCCCTCCCGCTCCAAAGGGACAGCCAGCTTAAGGGGCGTCTGACCTCCAAACTGGACGATCACCCCCTCCGGTCTTTCGATCTCTATGATGGCCAAGACGTCCTCAATCGTGAGAGGCTCAAAATAGAGGCGATCGGAGGTATCATAGTCGGTGCTTACAGTCTCAGGGTTACAGTTGACCATGATGGTCTCGTAACCCAACTCCTTAAGCGCATACACGGCATGGACACAACAGTAATCAAACTCTATGCCCTGCCCTATCCTGTTTGGACCAGAGCCAAGGATGATAACCTTCTTGCGTGCAGTGGGCTGTGCCTCACACTCAACCGCAGGACGTACATCATCGCCATCTACAAGCCTGTAAAAAGGCCGCTCGTACGTGGAATAAAGGTAGGGTGTGACCGCCTTAAATTCGGCGGCACAGGTATCAACCATCTTGTAAACGGGCGTGATTTGATGCAGCTTGCGGTGAGCCCTGACCTCCTTTTCAGTCGTACCCAAGAGGGCTGCAAGTCGCCTGTCGGAGAATCCATAACCCTTGGCATTTCGCAAGGACTCAGGGTCAAGCAGTGAAACCGTTGATGTAACAGCGTCGTCTTTTAGAGCCTGTTCCTTCTTTATGATGTCGAGGATGTTGTTTAAAAACCACGGGTCTATCGCCGTTATCTCGTTAAGTCTCTCAACGGACATCCCCTGACGCATGGCCTCAGCGACGTACCAGAGGCGCTCGCAGTTGGGGGTCTTTAGCTTGGAGGCAAGTTTAATCTCATCACGTATGTCTATCTCCTCAAGGCCGTAGGTATCGTTTTCAAGGCTCCTTATGGCCTTTTGAAGGGATTCCTTAAATGTCCTGCCAATTGCCATGACCTCGCCCACGGACTTCATCTGTGTGGTGAGCGTGGGCTGGGTCTCAGGAAACTTTTCAAACGTGAAGCGCGGTATCTTGGTTACAACGTAGTCTATGGTTGGTTCAAAAGATGCTGGTGTCTCTTTTGTGATATCGTTGGGGATTTCGTCTAAGCGCAGACCCACTGCAAGTTTAGCGGCGATCTTGGCAATTGGAAAGCCGGTGGCCTTGCTCGCCAGGGCAGAGCTTCTTGAGACGCGCGGGTTCATCTCGATGACCATCATTTGGCCGTTTTTGGGGTCTATGGCAAACTGGATGTTGCTCCCGCCGGTGTCCACGCCTATCTCTCTTATAATGGCGATGGAGGCGAGATGCATCAACTGGTATTCCTTATCGGTTAGTGTTTGAGCGGGGGCTACAGTGATGGAATCTCCGGTGTGTACACCCATAGGGTCGAGGTTCTCAATGGAGCAGATTATCACTACATTGTCTGCGTTATCTCTCATCACCTCAAGCTCATACTCCTTCCAGCCAAGAAGTGACTGCTCAACCAAGACCTGGTGGGTTGGGCTGAGACTAATGGCCTTTTTAAGGAGGTTTTCATACTCCTCCATGTTGTAGGCAACACCTCCCCCAGTACCTCCAAGGGTAAAGGCAGGCCGCAAGATGGCAGGAAACTTAACATCCTTTATAATGCTAAGGCCCTCTTCAAATGATATAACGGCACCGCTTTTAGGAACATTGAGGCCAATGTCCTCCATTGCCTTCTTAAACAGCTTCCTGTCCTCAGCCTTTTGGATGGCGTTGAGGTTTGCGCCAATTAATTTTACAGCATACTTATCAAGTATTCCGCGACTTGCCAGCTCCACGGTAAGGTTGAGGGCGGTTTGCCCCCCCATTGTCGGCAAGAGGGCATCTGGGCGTTCCCTGTCTATAATCAACTCCAGGGTAGCGACGTTGAGCGGTTCTATGTATGTTGAATCAGCGGTATCGGGGTCGGTCATAATAGTTGCGGGATTAGAGTTGACCAGCACCACACTGTAGCCCTCCTCTCTGAGGGCCTTACAGGCCTGAGTGCCGGAGTAGTCAAATTCACAAGCCTGGCCTATTATTATTGGACCAGAGCCTATCAGCAGTATCTTTTTTATGTCAGTTCGCTTAGGCATTCTACCTCATCTTAGAAGAAGTTTTACCATGCAGATTAACAAAAGGACAGAAATGTTGTCAATGAGACCGCTTGTCCCACAGTAATTCTCATTGAAGAGTGGAGAGATATCTTTGTGGGGTTAAATTGGCAAAGGGGTGGCTGTATGGATTGAGAGCAAGAGAAAACTACGCAGCATTCTCCCTAAAAATATGTCTGAGCTTTACAGTTCCAATCCAGGGCAATCGCATTTGACCAGAAAGAAAAAAAGGGGCGGCTCCGCCCTCCTTCGGATTCACCCCGACGATGTGTGGACACCGCCATCATAAGTGTTAAGTTTACTGTCACCACTACTTGTGCAGGACTACCAAAATTAATAGGGTCAAGGGGACTGGTCCCCTTGTGGGTGGGTCTGAGGGAGGGCAAAGCCCTCCATTCTATTCAAAAATCCCCACGACTTTCTTATGCACCCCCAGACAAGATACAGATTGACAAGGTTATCCTTCTTATGCTAAATTTTAGGGGGCGTTATGACTTAGTTTTTCGTCTCTCATCTTTTAAATCATGTTCAAACGATACAAGATCATCAACAGAAGAAAGTTCCTATTCACCGCTTTGGCTGACTATATCGGCAAAACTATCTCTTTGCCAGCAAGGTTGCTTAAAGGGCGTAAAGGAGCCCCAGCGTATGCGTTAAACGATACGGACGTTAGAGAGATACTCGTTGTACGCACCAGCTATCTTGGGGATGTGATTATGACCCTACCTATACTCAGGCCACTCAAGGAGAGGTTTCCTTGCTCAAGGCTGACGTTTTTGACCTCCACTGTAGCATCGGAGGTACTTAAGAGCAACCCCTACGTAGACGAAGTCATAGTCTATGACCCCTTCTGGTTTTATAAGACACCAAAGAGGGGGTATTTTACATTTATTAGTGGCCTTAAAGAGCGCTTCTTTGACCTGGTGATCGAGGCGCGATCTGATATACGTGAGTTGTTACTTTTAGTGCGGCCGCTTAAGGCTACGTACAAGGTAAGCTATGACGTTGGCGGCGGTGGATTCCTGCTGACTGACGTTGTGCCCTACGAGGGATTAAGACACAAGGTGTTGTATCATCTGGGGCTGGTAGAGTATTTGGGATGCAGGGTGGGGAACCTGGACTGGGGATTTTATCTGACCCTAGAAGAAAAAACCAAGGCACTTAAGATAATCAACGATTATAAGATTAACCGGCCATTTATCGCCCTGCATCCTGGTAGTCGTCTGCCTCTTAAGAAGTGGCCTCCTGAGAGATACAGCGCGCTTTGTGATAAGATAATAGACGAGTATGATATGCAGGTAGTGATACTTGGTTCGGCTGTTGATAGAGACAGCGTTGGCAGTGTGATAAGGGGTATGAAGCACAGTGTGGTTGATCTTTCTGAGGCGCTTACGTTGCGGGAATTGGCGGGCGTGATTGGGCACAGTGAGTTCTTGTTGTGTAACGATAGCGCCCCCATGCACGTGGCTGCATGTGAGGGTGTTTCAACAGTCGCCATCTTTGGCCCGTCCAAGAGCGTAGAGACCAGCCCCTTTGGCAATGTGCACAGGGTCGTCGAAAAGCCGTTTCCATGCCGGTTCACATGCGATGAGGGTACATGCCGAAACAGTCGTCTACACGCCTGCATGAAGGATATAAGCGTCCAGGATGTCTTTGACGCTGTTAAAAAAAAGTATAATAAACAGGATAAAGAATAGAGAGGGCATTGTTGCTAAAGTGAGGGTAAAGCCCTCACTTTTTTCCTTTTTTATATACAATTAATTATGGGCAGGTACTTAGTACGTAAAACGAGCCTCCGTATCAGCGGTTTCAAACAGAAGAGCACATCTGTAGATAATCGTTCATTTGATTATCTACACGTTTTAGCGTCTCTACCTTTTTATATACAAAACCACGTTGCATAATATGCAACTTTACAAGAAAATTAAGGATACCAAACAAGACATAGGTAAGCAGCCACGTCCGTTTTTTCACAATGTGTTGAATTGTAGCCCAATAATCATATAAGATCCTTTTATAGTCTTGATTCTTATGGTTGAGCGAGTTAATTATATGCTCAATCTCCTTGTGCATGGTAGAATCACCGGTATATGAGCGATATAAGAATCTTACAAAACCTACAATGCTAAACTTATTACTAAGAACCCTGATAGAATCGTTTATAAGTCTTCTGAGTATCCTAAACTCAGGAGCATCGACGTCAAGCTTGCCTTCCATAACCAAGAAACATAGCTCGTCACGCAAAGCAAAAAGTTTAAACCTGTCATTATTTCTATGGGCAATACGTATATAGTTATTGTAAACAAACATTATACCCCATAGTGCCACAACAGATACAAAGAGATTAAAGTAAAACATAATAGTTACCTCCTAATATAAATTAAACTGGTTTATCGTCATCTAAGTCAAAGCCGCTTGATTTATGATCTTCATATTGCTTTAAGTTGCCTGATTCAATACCATGTATTAAACGTTTACGAACTTCTGTTAGTCGCTTAATCTCTTTCGTATACGTTTTGTACATCAATCCGTTTGCTAACATGCTTACTGACAAAAGTATCAATAGAGGAAATATATAAAAACGGTCTTTGACAAATATATCAATAATTTTGTTCATTATTCTTCCAATTTCTCCCTCTGGCGCTCTCATTTCTGCAATCATAATACACAGAAAGACAAGCACTACCACTGCAGCCAAAATATTGCCGCTATTTATTAATTCAAATATCCCATCCATTAATCTATATGCGACATCTGTCCACGTCTTAGCTTTTTCTTCCGTCTTTATACGGGTTCGCTTTTTTGTATCATCATTTTCCTTTTTTCGCTCTGTCATCTTCATAATACCAACTTTTTAACTAAAAATACAAACCAAAACAATTAGCTGGGTGCATAAGAAAGTCGTGGGGATTTTTGAATAGAATGGAGGGCTTTGCCCTCCCTCAGACCCATCCACAAGGGGACCAGTCCCCTTGACCCCATTAATTTTTATTGTCCCCCATGAAATTCTTATGCACCCCAATTAGCTTTTACTCCAATGCAATAGTAAAACATGCTTCTTTATCTGTAATCTTAAGACGTATTGTACAAATATGTCTATAAAATCTACCCAAAAATACTAATACAATGACTAAGGCAGTGTCAAGGGAAATCTTCTTCACATCAATACAACGTTTTGTGAAATAAAGTTCACATACTTACCCTCGACATACTCAATGCTATGCTGTAAAAACACTGGGGTTTAAATGCGAGTTGAGGTAATAGTTCAGCATACGATTAAGTCATTGCGTATAAACATGCGATATAATGGGTTTAGTAGAGGGTGTTAAGTTTACGGTCACCACTGTTTGTGCAGGTCTGCCAAAAATTATTTCATGGCAATGCTTAAAAAGTCAAATTACGCATCATGATCACCTTGTCGTCGTCATCGGCGTAGTAGTGTGGCACGCGGGCCACTTCCGTATAACCGTGTTTCCTGTAGAACTCCCTTGCCGGACGGTACTGCTCACGTGATGAGGTCTCTACAAAGATATAACGGCCTCCGAGGGCAACTACATGGTCT
Source organism: Nitrospirae bacterium MYbinv3 (assembly GCA_002753395.1). Taxonomy (GTDB): domain Bacteria; phylum Nitrospirota; class Thermodesulfovibrionia; order Thermodesulfovibrionales; family Magnetobacteriaceae; genus Magnetobacterium. Next base: position 13,757 of record PEAB01000058.1, read on the forward strand.
TCTGCATCCTTTAGAAGTGTGCTGGCTATTCCCCTGTGGTAACAAGCCGATCCTGTTGCTATCCAGTAGAGGTCAAAGCCGGCCTCCGTCATGCTTATCGCCCCATAGCATATGTAGCCGGCGACAACATCTGCTACTTCGGCAAAGATAAACAGATACTCGCTCTCCTCACCCTTTGTTAACCTGTCGATGACAAGCTCCTCGGCCACATCTATCTCACGCGGATGAAAGACTCCGGCTGAGATTAGTATGTCCCGTACATCTAGACGATCGGTCTGCCTGACCTGCCGCCTTAGAGTTATACCGCTCTTCTGGTTGTCATCCATTTTTGTTAAGAATTAAGGAAGGGCTTTGCCTATAAACTGTAGAGCGGCATCAATGATCATTCTTATCACATCTACCTCGGAGTATCCATGTTCTTTGGCAGCGGCAACAAAACCTGACCAATGCGCTATACAGGGGTTTGCGTTTATCTCTATAACATGCAGGTTGCCAGAGATATCCATGCGCAAGTCTGCCCTCGCGTACCCCCTGAGACTAAAGATGTCCCAACACCTAAGAGCCAGCTCCTTCATCTGTTTGAGGGGGACATCCTCGGCGTTGAACATACGCGGTGTATTGTCGTACTCAAAAGACCCCTCGTCCCATTTGGCCTTGTACGAAACTATCCTTGGTTTATCAACCGGCCAGTTGTTGAATAAGATCTCAGCCACAGGAAATGCCTCTGGTATCCCCTCCTCACGCTCAATAATAGATACGTTGAACTCCCTGCCCTTTATGTATTGCTCTATCAAGAGCCTCTGCCGGTTGTGCCTCTGATACATGGTACGTAGCACTATGTTAAGCTGTCCCTCATCGTAGACTACGCAGTTGTCGTCAATGCCCACAGAGCCATCCTCTAAGGATGGTTTTACAATACATGGAAATCCTACGACGACCTCCACGTCTCTGCCAGCATAGACCTGAGCAGGCGGTGTTTGTACGCAATTGGCCATCATCAGCGACTTAGCCAATACCTTGTCCGTCGTCGTTGATAGGACATCATATGGCGACCCTGTTACCGGTAGACCGGTTAACTCAAAAAAGGCCGTTAAGGCGGGAAACAGCCTTGCGGTGTTTTTATTGCCCTCTACCATATTAAATATCACATCCGGGTTGTAAGCCTCAAACCAACTCAACATTGAGGACAATACATTGCTTAGATTAAAGACATCTCTGCCGCTCCTTATACTCTTACAATCATTTATCTGAAAAATGCTGTAATCATAATCGAGTTTACTAAGAGATTCGGTTATAAGCCCGATTTCCTCTAAAACGTCTTCAGTGTCAGGGTATCCCTCTGTGACCTCCTCATGTACAATTGCTACCTTCATAAGATAAGTAACGCATAATATAATGGGGTCAAGGGGACTGGTCCCCTTGCGAGGGGGTCTGAGGGGGAGCAGTACTCCCCCTTCTCCTCTTACGGCGGCCTTTGCTTCTGGCCGTAGCCGATTGAATAATCTCGTTTATAAGCTGCTTGTAGGGGATCCCTGCCTTTGTGCAAAGGATGGGCAGGTCCGAGTGAGTAGGATGTAGACCGGGTAAGGGGTTTATCTCAAGAAAAAATAGCCTCCCAGCACCGTCGGCCTTGACGTCAACCCTGCCGGCGTCCCGACAGCCAAGGACACTGTAAGCTGCAAGGGCCAGTCTTGATGCCTCTTCCTTTATGTTCTCATCCTCAACGAGGATATAATCGACCCGTTCCTCGCAGAACTCCTTGTTCACATACGAGTAAACAGCCCCCTGCTGCCCCTTCCGCAACACCACCTCAAGCACCCCCGCCACATAAGCGCCGCTGCCATTTCCCAAGATGCCCACGGTAAACTCTCGTCCAGCCAGATAGCTCTCTATGAGGACTGGCTGATTGTAGTTTTCAAAGAGCCAGCAACACCTTTGCCTAAGCCCATACAAGTTATAGACAATAGAGCTTTCATCAATACCCTTCCCTGTTCCCTCATATAATGGCTTGACAAAGAGCGGGTAGTTTTTTAATAACGTTGTACCTGGGTTGTCAAGTGAGTCAACCGAGACCACGACTATGTAATCAGGCGTGGCAACACCGGCACTCCGAGCCAGAGACTTCGTCAATCCCTTGTCTAGAGACAGGGCCATTGTTAGGGGGTCACTAAAACAGTATGGTATATCGTAGGCCTCAAGAAGCGCCGGTACCTGAGCCTCTCTGCTCCTGCCATAGAGCCCCTCACAGATGTTAAAGACTAGGTCCCAGCGTCTGCCATCACTAAGCATAGCAACGAGATTATAGATATTGCCTATCCTGTCAACCCCGTGCCCTAGCCCAGTTATGGCTTCCTCCAAGAGCTCTATGGTAGCAAGGCTATCAAACTCTGCCGTCTCTTCGTCCGTGTATCCCATCGCCTGGTACTCTGTCCTCAAATCAAACGTAAGTCCAATGTTCATCTTTTAAGTATGTATTTAGTGTATCCTCTTAAAAAAACATAATTACCATGAAATATAAAGAAGATACTATATAGTTGTCTAACCTTCTTTTATAAATGTATTATTAGCCTTTCTTCTCTTGTAGCGTGCAGTTTCGACAGCTCCAAATGTCTTTTTACTGAATTTAACCTCAATTGGCTGTTTGGCTGAAACCTTCTTTCTCTGTTGCACGTCAGGCTCCTGCCATGATTGCTCAGGGATATGTCCGGGATTATAGTATCGAATTATCATACCTTCATAGTTTCGCAATAAGACCTCATCGTCAGAGACTGACAACAGGTAGAAGGGTTGTAGCGGTATCTTTCCTCCTCCCCCAGGGGCGTCCACTACAAAGTTAGGTATACAGAGACCTCCGGTGTGTCCACGCATCTTCTCTATGATCTCAATCCCCTTCCAGATGCTTGTCCTAAAGTGCTCAACGCCCATAACCGGATCGCACTGAAACAGATAGTATGGCCTGACCATTATCCTCTGCAGTGTGTGGCAGAGCTCCGTCATAACCTCTGCGGAGTCGTTGATGCCTCGCAAGAGGACAGACTGATTGGACACCGGTATGCCGCCCCTGAGTATCTTATCACATGCCTCTATAGAGGCAGGGGTCAGCTCCGCAGGATGATTAAACTGGGTGTTGACCCACAAAGGTCTATGTCTGGCCAGCATCTGCACAAGCTCGTCCGTCACCCGCATAGGAAGCACCACTGGGACCCTCGTACCAATCCTGATAACCTCCAGGTGAGGTACTGTCCTCAGTTGTCCTAAAAACCAGTCTAATAGGTCCAGGTTCATTATCAAGGGGTCTCCCCCCGATACGATAACCTCTCTGATACAGGTCTCCCCACTGATGTAGTCAATCATAGCGGCAAGCTCTTCCCTGCTCCTGACTGATTCTCCCTCATGCCATATCCTCTTTCGTGTGCAGTGTCGGCAGTACATGGCACACATGCTGGTCACTATGACAAGCACCCTGTCTGGATACCTGTGCACAAGACCGGCAACCTGTGTGTCCTGCTCCTCCTCAAGAGGGTCGCTATCGCCAACCTTCTGAAAGTCAATCTCTCTGAAGTCTGGTACACATTGCTTTCTTATCGGGTCATCAGGGTTATTGAAATCAATTAGGGAGAGATAATAGGGGGTTATTGAATAACGATACCTATGTAATAGACTATCATATCTTAACACCTCCTGCGGTCTTAAGCTGAGTAATTCGCTAAGAGCCTGTAGTGACCTTAAACTGTTAGAAAGTTGCCATTTCCAGTCATTCCACTGGCGTGCCGAGACGCCAGGCCAGAATCGCTGCATAAATCCTTGAGCTGGAGGTTCTTCCTCTTTTAGACAATCCTTTTCCATTGTGCCCCTGAAAGATTTGTTATAAACCTTCAGCATGAAGGTTTTAGAAGGTCTTATATTCTTATTAATTAACACAAGAGATTTGCAACAATAGATTTGTATGTTAAGTGGTGTGACTGCCAATCTGCCTGATCAGCTCTACAACCCCTCTGCGCATCAACATAACGGCGATACCGGCTAACAAGAGGTTGGCGAGCTTGGACACTATCTTGGCCCCTGCCATTCCAAGTATCCTGTTGATATACCCTGACAGTAAAAAAGCTATACCGGCAATCGCTATATTTATGATGATAGAGCTGACAGTCAAAGCAACACCGTATTCATTTAAAAGGAGAATAATAGTTGTGAGCACCGCTGGTCCTACGATAAGGGGGACACCGATTGGCACAGCGCCAAGACACTCCGTATCGATGGAGGCAGCCTGATTCTGTGCCTGCGTCATGTCTTTGATGGATATTATAAAGAGCAGGCCTCCGCCGGCTATCATAAAATCGGCAATGCTTACCCCTAATAAATCTAAGATTGTCTTGCCTATAAACAAAAAAGAAAGAGATACTGCCGCGGCTGTTATTGTGGACTGTAAGATCACCCTGCGTAACTGTTGCTTACTGAAGCCTGCGGTCATGGTCAAAAACATCGGCAAGAGGCCTATTACATCAACAGCTACAAATAGTGGTACAAAGCATAGCCAAAATCTATCCATCTCCTTGACTGATTCAGGCTTTCTTAAGCCTTCCATCTGCTGTCCGGTGTTGAAAAACAAAACAACGCTATCCAAAGTCTAACTTGCTGATCAGGTCCGGGAGTTCTTTAACCTGCCCTCTGGCCTTCTTGATAAACCGTTCAACTATACGCATCAATAACGGTTTATTATTGGCGTCTTTTATGTCATACTTTATATAGTCGATAATTAGTTCGTAAACAGCTCGGTATTTTAGAGGCTTTGCTGTCCTGTCTATGCTTCGCAGCTCATTAATCATCTGTGGCACAACCTCAACTGCCGCCAACGCCTTTGCCGTCTCCAGGCCAGGCACCTGTGGACGCCCACGCCCCACTGACTCCTCGCAGCAACTATCCGTGGTCAGACACACAAACCGATAGTAGAGATTTGCCAATGAGTTAGCCAGCTCCACCGGTAGATCCTTTACGCTGCCTAAATCGGCGTGCATGACTTTTTTACAAACGTTTAATGTCTCCTGGTCTATTGACCCCATATCCAATCCTACCTTATTTGGCTCTTTCATTATGACCCTATTATACCCTTTTGGCTATGGAAATACTATCAATAATTTCTTTAACCTTTGCTGCGATTGCAAGAGAAGCAGTAAGCCCTGGAGACTCAAGCCCGATGAGGTTGACAAACCCCTCAAGTCCCCTTTTAGCCTCGTGCTCGATGATAAAGTCCTTGACCCCTTCACCCTTTATCTTTGGCCTGATTCCGGCCATATCTGCAACAAGCGCCTCTTTTTCTATGCCTCTTATTATCTTGCAAGCGCCCTCGTAAAACCTGTCCCTCTTGGAGGTGTCGACAACGTAATCGATGTCGTCTACGTACTCGGTGTCAGGGCCAAACCGAAGCCGTCCGCCCATGTCGAGTGTAGCGTGTACGCCCAGCCCCTTCAGGTCCTTCTCTGGCACCGGATAGATTAACCTTTGTACAGGTGAACGCTTTGCATAGGAAAAATACGACCCCTTGTAGTAATGCAGTCTGTAGCCAGCCCCATCAACGTCGATACCAATCAGCTCTGCAATCCGGTCAGCCCAAAGCCCCGCCGCATTTATGACGACGTTTGACATAAAACGATAGCCATCGCTCTTTATGCCGACAACGTAGCCATCTGCCCCCTTCTCTATAAAGGTTACCTCCTCGTTAAACGAAAACGTTACCCCGGTCCCCTGTGCCTCACCAAACAGTTGTTTCATAAGGCCGTGTGAGTCTATGATGCCTGTGTTGGGGCTAAAGAGGGCACATATGGCATTAACGTTGTCCTCGAGCCTTGCAACCTCATTCTCTTGCATGAAGGTTAAGTCGTTTACTCCGTTGAGTCTACCGAGGTTGTAGAGTTCTTCTAGTTGTTTTATCTCTGGCTCACGCGTTGCTATGATCAGCTTGCCGAGTCTCCGATGAGCGATGCCGTGCCTAATACAATACCGGTAGAGCATCTCCGCACCCTTGACACACAACTCAGCCTTTAGTGAGTTGGGCGGATAGTAGATCCCCGAGTGTATGACCTCACTGTTGCGGCTGCTAGTCTGGCGGCCAAAATCATCATGTTTTTCGATAACCAGGATGTCGTCAAAATCCCTTGACAGCTCCGCCGCTATCGCCAGCCCTATAACCCCTGCACCTATGATCGTAATATTTACTCTGTCCATAAACAATAACATACCATACATCGTATAAAAAAAGGGAGAGGGACATGGGGTAATACTGTAAGCAGCCACGCCTGACATTTACGGGGTCAAGGGGACGAGTTCCCTTGTGGGAGGGTTTAAGGGAGGGCAAAGCCCTCCCTTAAATAGAGAGTGGGATCCCATGTATTGTAATCCCCGTCTATCTCCTTCTTACACGTCGGAGCCTTTTAGGAGGTGTTTTATGAACGCCTTGGCGGACTTGAGATTTCTCTTTAGCTCATGAGTGTCTAAGAGGGATTGCCTGAGCTTGTACGCAATGTAGCTCGGGCGCAGGTAGAACTGCCTCCTGGCATAGTCACAGAACCGGACAAGCTGCTCCGATGAAAGCTCGTGCGTCCTTATGACCGTGTTATGAAGACCAGTGGAGGTTAGCCAGGCAGTGAAGTCCTGTGCCTGTAGTAAGCCCTCTTGCTCATACCAGTTGAAGGCTTGCGTGCCAGGGTATACCATCACGGGGTAAAACTGTACGGTGTCGGGGTTTAGAGACTTGGCAAGGGCCAGGGTAGCTTGCATCGTTTCAGGCGTCTCTCCTGGTAACCCTACCATAAAACAGCCGTGGACAAGGATCCCTGCCCTACGAGCATCCCGCATGAACCGGCGCATAGATTCTACGTTAACCCGCTTTTTCATACTGTCAAGCAGTGGCTGACAACCGCTCTCAAATCCTACACACAACGCCCTGCAGCCGGCTGCCCTCATTACAACCATCGTTTCGTAATCGAGATCGGCACGTGCGTTGGCGCTCCAGGAAATCCTCAACCCCTCACTGATCATTGCCTCAGACAACGCCCGGCTCCTATTGATATTGACGGTAAAGGTGTCGTCCTCAAAGAATATCGCCCTTGCCTCTGGAAAGGCTTCTACAATGTAACGCATCTCCTGTATGACATTTTCGATACTGCGAGTCCTGACCCTGTGCCCCATCATCGTCTGAGGATACAGACAAAAGAAACACTCAAAGGGACAACCCCGACTGGTCGTTATCGTAACCATCGGGTAGAGGGCGTTGGGATTGAAATAATTATTGGGTTTAAGAAACTTCCTGTAAATCGGGCTGACAAATGGCAGGACATCAAGGTTATCTATCAACTGCCTCTTGCCGGTTTCTATAAAGTTATCTGACCGTCCAGGGGCATTGACATCCCTCAACAAAAGCCCATTCACCTGTAAAAGAGGCTCTCCCTGAGATAGCGCTGTTGCAAGCTCCCTCAGGGTGTAGTCATACTCGCCGATAGCCACGGCGTCAACGGATGCCTCTAACATGAGGGTCTCATTTGCAAGGGCTGATACGTGTGTCCCGACCATCACGACAAAGCTCTCCGGCAGCGCCTCCTTAAGCCGGGCACAGACGCTAGCGTCATTGTAAATGCTCGGCGTGCTGGTGTCAACGACTATCAAACGAGGTGAGAACTCACTAACCCTGCGTATCACGCGGGCGAGGTCGAGGTTGTCAGCGGGGGCGTCAATAAGGTCTATCTCAAAGCCATCTTTAGCAACAAAGGCGGCCGCGTAAGAGAGCCACATAGGATAGTACAGGGTTGCGCTCTTTGTGACGGCAGGACTGCGCTGACTGCGCGAGAATCGCTTGAAAAAAGGCGGATTAAGAAACGTTACCCTGAAACCGCTCATCAGGCAAACCCCTTTATTAGCGCCTCGTACTGTGCGTTTTGTTCCTGCATAAACCCCAGAGTACCCTTAAATACAATGGCGCTTGCAGGACATACGCAGTAGCAGTAAAGACACTGTATGCACTGTGGTGCGGGGGCAGAGAGCGCATGTGGCAGGGGCAGATCCACAGGACAATAACCGGCGCACTTGCCGCAGTTGTTACACATGGCAGGGTCAAGTGTTAACCCCTGATGTTGCATCGCATCCTTCACAAAGACATCCTGACGCAGGCCGCTCTTGTACAGGAGTTTACCCCCTATCTGTGTGGAACAGAGGTATCTAAACACGGCTGTGTTTCGTATTGCCAGGAAATACCTTTGACGTTTAGGGTTGTGTATGAAACCGGCCAAAAGGCCGGCCCGAGGTGGTTTAAACAAGAACGTCCTGTCAAGGGGAAACGTCTTTGCAAACTCAAGGCGCTCTTGAGTCAAAAGCCCCCTCTTCTGGGCTGCACGCAAAGGCCCGATGTTTGTATAGTCAAAGGAGGCCAATTGGCTGCACACGAGGTCTATGACAAAGGGGTCTGTGCCAATTAAAACCACGGAGGTCTTTATCGGCGTACCGCGGGTTGGGCCAAGTCCCTCCATTGACACGACGCCGTCGACGATGTGCAGATGTGGCCTAAGAGCCGTGTTGAGGTTGACGATGTTTTCAAAGAGGGATTGGTGTGTCTTTTTCTTGTTGGTCTGACCAACGAGGCAGCCCATGAGGTTTTTCAGACAGACGCTCATGCCAGCCTCAAAGTGAGTCTTGAGCTTGGGCATGTTTATAAAGAGCCCTGCCTCTGCACACACCCGCGCGATACCAGCCTTAACGCCGCCCTCAAACTCGACCTCTACTGTGTCGCTGTAGTTGAGGTCTTTTATGTGCACGCCGTAAAAACCTGCCAGCTTATCGACGGTTAGCCTGTTTATGACACTGATATTGTTTCTGTAAAACCCGCTGTTTGTCCCCTCGGCGATGGTAATGTCGCTGTAGCCCATGTCCTTTAGGAACTCGATGACGGCGGCCATGAGTCTCAGGTCGGTGGTATTGCCGGTCAGGGCGTTCATGTAGCTGTTAAGGTTTGGTTTTACGATGACCTTGGTGTTTAGGTCTACCGGCAGGAGGTCTTTATACTTACCGTATAGCGTCTCCTTGACGGCGGCCTTGATCTGGCTAACGGTGTCGGCTTTTATTATGTCTAATCTCATACAGAAGAAGAAAGGGGCGGCGCTGCCCCCAATTTAACCAGTGGTCGCTGAGCACCCTCAGACCCACCTGCAAGGAGAGGGGTGAGGTGCTGGCATTGCCTTTTTGTTTTAAATCGTATCGTAATCTTCACGTGACCATAAATCGCCAATTAGCGCAAAACTCCACCTGTTATACGTTGACCAAATAATTCTTTTTCTAATATGGCTCTGCTCAGAGATGCGCTTAGTCACTCCTTTTGTAGAGATTAATATAACATGGCATTTCATCGTTGTCAAGTTTCTCCAACTAATGCCTGCCATTTTTAACAATTTCCTTTGAACCACATTGTACGAAAACCATAACTACAGTCACCTTATGCAGGGCAATCGCATTTGAAAAAACTGTCTGAACCATGATTTAACGGATTAAGGGATTGACAGGATTTAGGTAACAAAACGAATAAAATGTATCAAGGCTATGAATATATATCCTGCAA
>PEAB01000059.1 GCA_002753395.1 Nitrospirae bacterium MYbinv3
TTGAGAGTTATGAGGGAGATTTGCGTTCAAAATCATGATAAATCGATGAGTATTTTCGATAAAAGAGAAAGTTGAGTATTTTTTGCGTTAATAAATACACAATAGACCTTTTGAAAGTAGCAAAGTAGATGTTTTTAAAGTTCTTCTATTTTCTTTTTGCAAGAGGCTCAATTGATTTTAAATACTATTTAGGGTGCATAATTTTTCACGGGGTTTTAGAATTTTGTAACAGCATTTATTTACAACATATGTTAAAATGGTGATGTGTTGGAGAGGTGGCTGAGCGGTTGAAAGCGACGGTCTTGAAAATCGTTGTAGGGGTAACTCTACCGTGGGTTCGAATCCCACCCTCTCCGTTTGAAAAGAATAAAGGGCAATGCTATGTACTCTACAATAAAGGCAAGATACACTCAGAATCAGGATAGCTTCTATGGTGCTGTCTGAACACTAAAGTGAAAGAGCCTGTCAAACAGGAAAATAAAGCAAAGGGTGTTTATTACGCAGGGTTTATACAGAAACCTTACGTCCATTTAATAATTATTGCGGTTGTTGGTCTTTTATCTTACTCAAATACCTTTGAGGTTCCCTTTGTCTTTGATGACAACTCCTTTGTCGTAAACAATCCTATTGTTATGAACTTCACGTATTTTACAACCCCCTCATTGTTAAAAGATGTCAAGATTGAAAGAGATTTAAAGGAATCTTATAGAAACAGGTATTTTAGTCACTTTTCTTTTGCTTTAAACTATAAATTAAATGGTGCTAATATAATAGGCTACCATGTTGTCAACCTTATTATTCATATATTCAATGCGGTGCTCTTATATTATTTCATCTTGCTTATATTTAAGACCCCACTTTTTGCAGATACCCTAACCCCATATGGCAGGTTTAACGCTTTTTCTGTAGCCCTTTTATTCATTGCACATCCTGTACAAACTGAAGCGGTTACATACATAACACAGCGCTTTACATCACTTGTAGCATTGTTCTATCTATTGACGCTTGTTGCCTATATAAAGTCGAGACTTTCTGCGTTACAGATTAAAAAGTATGTTCTTTATACCTTGTCCATTGTGTCGACAATCCTTGCAATGAAGACAAAGGAAAATGCCTTTACTATACCAATAATACTTACCCTTATTGAATCTTCCTTCTTTAGCCGTATGAAACTGGATACAAAGACTACACGTTTTGTCTTGAATAGAATCTTGTACCTATTTCCTTTTTATCTGACTATGCCCATCATTCCTTTAACACTTTTAAATAATAAGGTTGAATTAATTGATCTTGACAGAGTAGTACAAGCTGTAGGATCAGCCAATAAATCGGGAATTCCCTTAATGCACTATGTCTACACGCAATTTGTCTCCATTGTAACCTATTTGAGATTACTCTTTATGCCTATAAACCAAAACATAGATTATTTTCAACCTTTTTATACAACCATGATGGAACCTGCTGTTTACGTGTCTTTTATGATCCTGCTTTTGTTTTTTGGCTTTGCAGTATATATGTACTACCGTTCCCACAAAACGTTTTCTGAAGAAGGAGACTGGTTAAGATTATTTGCCTTTGGTATATTTTGGTTTTTCGTCACCCTATCTATTGAGTCAAGTATTATTGTACTGCCTGATGCACTGGTAGAGCATAGGCTCTATCTCCCCTCGGCGGGAATTTTTATTTCTGTGATCTCGCTTTTAAATATAACGAGGATTAAGGGTACCATTAAAAATCAAACAATGGAAAAAGTACACGTAACCGTTTTGATCCTTGTGATTACCCTGTTATCAAGTGCAACTTACGTTAGAAATACTGTATGGAAGGATGAGATAACACTGTGGAAAGATGTTGTTAGAAAGAGTCCCCATAATTATCGTGCACATAACAATCTTGGAAATATTTATATGATGCAGAATAATTTTATCGAGGCTATTAACGAGTTTAAAACAGCGCTAAGCTACAATAAAAACAGTGTTGTTAGTTATTACAATCTGGCCGTCTGTTATTTCAATCAGGGACGTGTAGAAGATGCCATTGTAGAGTATACAACGACGATACAGTTAAAACCTGATTATATAGAGGCACTCAATAATCTTGGAAATATTTATGTGATGCAAAGAAACTTTGACGAGGCTATTAAAGAATATAAATTAGCCCTGAGTTATGATAATAGTAACGCCTTTATATATAATAATCTTGGCATCTGCTATTTAAATCAAGGTCGCATAGAGGAAGCTATAGCTGAGTTTAAAGCAGCAATACGACTAAAACCAGATTTCTCAGAGCCTCATAGAAACCTTTCAACAGCTCTTATCAAACTTGGCATACATGATGCGAGGTAACCAAAAAGGTGCAGCTTGGTTTAAGTCTCCTTAAATATCTATAGTTTTGCACTTTCTGGATTCCTGCTTTCGTAGGAATGCCCCCTGCTCAGGTCAGGGGCAGGCATATAGGGGTTGTATATGCCATTTGCTGTCATTCCCGCGTAAGCGGGAATCTGTTTTCAAGCGCTGCATAAAATGCAGGTTTATAAAAAACATAGTAAATAGATATTTGTCCATATACTTAATAATCCCAAAATCTCCAGTTAATCTATCAACCTGTTTTCTTTTAGCCGGGCAAGGAGTTTCTTCGTATCTATAGGCTTTGTGAGATAGTCCGTGCAGCCGCCTCTATAGTAGGCCTCTATGACATTCTTGGGAGAGTCCAGGGCGGTTGTCATAAACACCTTTGCCTCAGTGCCGGGGGAGATGCCCAATTCCTTTTCTTTATCCCGAATGGCCTTTAGCACCTTTATCCCGTCTAACTCTGGCATCATGATATCCAGACAGATCAGATTGTAGGGCTGTCCTTCCTCTATGGCTAGCATAAAGGCCTCCAACGCCTCCGTTCCATTGACCGTTACATCACAATCTCCATACGGGGCTAGAAAGTGCTGTAAAAGAGTTCGTGATGTAAAATCATCCTCTGCGATTAAAATCCTCATTGCTCCCTCCTAATATAAAATCTATGGTAATCTAATATCTAGTCTGCCATTCTAACAGCGTCTATAAGTCTATCTAACTCATTTTTCAGGTTTGCATACCGTGCATGAGCCTTTGTGAGATCGAGCTTTCTGGCGGCCATCTCCATACGCATGGCCTCGTTCTTCGTCATTGTGCCGCCGACGTTGGCAGCCATTCCCTTGATGCTATGTGCCTGCCTTTCCACTGTTTGAGCGTCGTTGGCCTCAAGGGCCTTCTTAAGTATCTCCATCTGCCTGGGGGCATCGATTATAAAGACGTCAAAGACCTTCCTCATAAGCTCTACATCTCCATTTAACCTGTTATACACATCCTCTCTGTCAAAGATCTTGTTAGAGTCCTGCGCCGTGTCTGCGATATCTTGGGTTGTAGCCAATGCTGGCTGTGTAGCTGCTTCAGGGCTAAAAGAGTCTACCTCTGGCGCGTGTTGTTCGATTACCTCTATCAGAGACGCTATCGAGATGGGTTTTGAGATATAGCCGTTCATCCCGGCGTTAAGACATCGATCCCTGTCTCCTTTCAACGCGTGAGCAGTCATTGCTATTATCGGTATCTGCGAGTCAAACTTAGCGGACTTAGATTGCCGGATGTGTCGCGTAGCCTCATAACCGTCCATCTCTGGCATCTGTATGTCCATAAAAATGAGATCGTAGCGTTTCTTGTCAAGTGCCTCTATGGCCTCTTTGCCTGTGGTAACGGATACAACCGTATGCCCTAATTTTTCGATTATCTTAGCGGCCAGTTCCCTGTTTATATAGTTATCCTCTGCCAAGAGGATAGTGAGTTTCTTATGTATCTTTTTGTGGGTGATGTGTGTTTTCATCAAGGCCGTTTCGCTCAAGGACCCTCCCGTTGCTAGATATATGGAGTCTATCAGGTTGGAGCTTTTAACTGGCTTGTGTATAGTCCCCCATATGACTGACCCTTTGTATCTGAGGCTTGAACGGATTTCGCTTGAGCGTATCAGCAGTATGATCTCGGTTTCACTAAGTACCATGTCGTTTTTGATTTGGTTTGCTAACGCAAAACCGTTATCAGGTGAGATCCTTGAATCTATCAGTGCAACGGCAAAAGGTTCGCCTTTAAAGCTGGCGTTGCTCATCTGGGCAATGGCGGATTGGGCTGAGTCGGCCTGAGAGACGGCCATTTTGTATAGAGTAAGCAGCTCAGTTATGATGCGGCGGCTCAGTTGGTGGGGGTCTGCTAGGAGTATGCGTTTACCCTCCAGAGCCGCCCAATGCTGCGAGGCATCTGCTGCAACTATTATATTGCTTGTTTTTACCACAACGCTAAAGTGAAAGGTAGTGCCCTGTCCTATGTGACTTTCCACCCCGATTTCGCCGTTCATAAGATGTACCAACTGCCTAGATATTGTCAGCCCTAGACCGGTACCACCGTATTTCCTGGTTATTGAGCCATCTACCTGTGTGAAGCTGTCAAAGATGGTATCGATTTTATCAGCAGGTATGCCGATTCCCGTGTCACGCACCGAGAAGTTAAGGACAACTCTGCCGCTATCCCCATTGCTCTTATCATAACCCATGCGCAGGTAGATGACTATCTCTCCCTGGTCTGTGAATTTTATGGAATTACTTAATAGATTAAGAACTATCTGTCTAATACGTACCGGGTCGCCTTTTACGGTAACAGGGACGTCGGTGGCAACGTGACACAAAAGCTCTATGTCTTTCTTTTGAGCCTGTGCCGACAAAGAGTCTATGGCAGAGTCCAACTGCTCTCTGATATTGAAGTCTACCTCTTCTAATTCTAGTCTTCCTGCCTCTATCTTTGAAAAATCCAAGATACTGTTTAGGTGAGTCATAAGGGAGCTGGCTGAGTCTCTGACCATTTCAAGATACTTCTTCTGCTCCGCTGTCAGATGCGTATCAAGGGATAGCTCGGTCATGCCTATGATGCCATTCATAGGGGTTCGCAGCTCGTGGCTTATGTTTGTAAGGAACTCACTCTTTGCCGTGTTGGCTGCCTCTGCCGCCTCTTTGGCCTTTCTCAGTTCCCGCTCCGTCTCTTTCCTGACGGTAAGGTCAAACGATACAAGAAGGAACGACGTCAGGTTGCCCTCATAATCAAAAACCGGATCACCGTTTGAGATAAGATTAATGTAGCTGCCATCAGCCCTTTTCAACCTGTATTCGCAGTTCCTCAGTTGAGTGATCCTTGATTTATTTATAGGACATTGTATGGAGAAATTATCTACATCCTCTGGGTGTATCAGAGAGAGGTAGTTTGAACCTATAAGCCTGTCAATTCGATAGCCCGTGTTCTGAACAAAGGACTTATTTACGAACAATAACAGGCCCTCAGAGGTCACCTCGATAACAAAGTCGTGCATGTTTTCAACGAGGTTACGATAGCGTCGTTCCGACGTCCATAGGGCATCCTCGCCCCTATAACTGTCGATAACGTCTTGCTGGGATTGTTGATCCATTTTTCGTTGTGTCTTACTAAACCGTATAGAGCGGTCTATCAGCGCCGGCAAAATCTTTAGATAATGCCCCTCAGAGTCCTTTATGAGGTATTGAGCTGCCCCGGCGTTTAACACCTTGGCCGCAGTCTCCACATCCACGTCATCGGCTGCGTATATCAAAGGGGTATTGTCTAAATGCTTATATATCATATCAAACGCTGCAGGGTCATTCAACGAGCTGTCATATATCACCACATCATACTCATTATTAGAGAGTCTGTCTATGGCCTCGGTTACCGAATCCACTATTGTGCAGCCGTATGAGAGTTCTTTGTTCTGGCAAAACTGCTTAAACGGCAGTTGCCTCTGTACACTGCCATGTACAAGGAGTAATCGTATCGTTTCCATATCTACCTTAACTTAATTTTTATCTCTATACATTACATCATCATTGCGAGTTTCATTTCCATGCTGTGTATCTATCATATATTTTACAGCATTTTCAATAAAAGATTGAAATATTTTACTGTGTTTACAGAAGCGGTTTCTACTCTAACCAGAGGGATAGTTCTTTTCCGTGTTATAACGTCTATCTCGCTATTATATTAACTATTCCAATCATGCTTATTAAGATGAGGCATAGGGCTATTATACCGACAATGATTGTAAGCCATTTGAGTATCCGGACAAGTCCTGCAAGGGCTGCGTACTGAGCTGATATAAGGCTGCCCAGGACATTTAGCGTTGCCGTGGTTGTAATAAAAAAGTCGTCTATCCAGCCAATAACCGGTATGACGTCAGGGATGATGTCCACAGGCGATATGTCATAGGCAATTGCTAAAAAAAACAGCAGTATGGGTAACTTCAGTGACTTGCTCTTTGTTATTGTTAAGCTGTCTTCGCTCTGAGGGCGCTCCTGAGGCCGATCTGCCCCTCCTGCAAGCTCCTTGCTGAGCAGCCTGTCCTGTAACAACTTAATTGTCGTAGAAATCGATTTCATAACCTTACTAGTATTGTAACATATAGTGAGCTTCTGGATATAGAAAAAAAGGGGTACATAGGAAATTCATTGGGAGTAATACTAAGTTGCATCCAAAAAAGTTGAACTTTAATGGGGTTAAGGGGACTGGTTCCCTTGCAGAGGGGTTTGAGGGGAGACAGGGTCTCCCCTTCTATACTAATACTGGTATAAACGCAACTTGGTATAAGTATATAAAAGTGATCAAGCTTGACCACGGGCTATTATACCCCAGGGGAAGAGGGTCTATTGCATCCTTTCTCATATACAACTATACTATAGCATACGAGCGACCCCCTGGCTCAATGGGGACTGATCCCCTTGTGGGGGGGGAGCTAGGGAGGGGTTGCGAACCTCTGCGTCGGTAGGTAAAGCCCTCCACACCTATAATCCATACGGGTGAACTATTACGAGAATTTTAAAGGTTAGTTTAAAAAATCTTAACTCACTGGTGGGGCAGTGGAGCATCGACTTCACACACCCAGCCTACTCAAACGGGATCTTCCTGATCACGGGGCCAACCGGCGCGGGTAAGACCACCATCCTTGACGCTATATGCCTGGCGCTATACGGCCGAACCCCACGCTTGAACAAGATCTCAAAAGGCTCAAATGAGATCATGTCTCGCCAGAGTGGTGAGTGCATTGCCGAGGTGACCTTTCAGACGCCGGGAGGTACCTTCTTCTGCCACTGGAGCCAGCGCCGCGCCCGACTAAAACCAGACGGCGAGCTGCAACCCCCAAGACACGAGATCTCTGACGCCAAGACCGGTCAACTGCTTGAGACAAGACTCAGGGACGTGGCTGATCAGATAGAAAAAAAGACCGGTATGGATTTCGACAGATTCACCCGCTCCATGCTCCTTGCACAGGGTGGATTTGCAGCGTTTTTGCAAGCTCCTCCCGATGAGCGCGCACCCATCTTGGAACAGATAACGGGCACAGAGCTATACAGCCAGATATCAATCAAGGTATACGAACGCTGGCAGCAAGAACGCGACAAACTCAAACGCCTGCAGGCCGAGCTTGCGGGCATACAACTCTTGAGCGATGAGGAGGAACTGTTGCTGCGCAACACCCTAAAGGACAATCAGAGTGTTGCAACTGCGCTTATCACTCAGATTGATGCGATGCGCAACGCGCTTAACTGGCTCAACACTCTTGCAGCGCTGCAAAAGGACATGGCTGCGCTCAATAAAGAGTGGCAGGGCTTTACACAGCGCCAACAGGCGTTTCAACCAGAGATGATGCGATTGGACAGAGCACTAAAAACCCTCTCCGTGCAGGGCGAATACGTAAAGGTGACCGCGTTGCGTGAGCATCACGAAGGCGAAACAAAAAACCTGCATGATGCCATATCAAATCTCCCCCTCCAAGAGATCGCCTTGACCGCATCACTTCAACGAAAACAGGCTGCTGCGGACAACCTCCAACAATCGCGTTCATTGCAAAGGGCTGAGGCGGATGTCATCAAGATAGTACGGGAGATAGACGTCAAGATATCAGAAAAACGCTCTCTAATAGAGGCAGCAAACAAGGTCATCAAAACTGTGCAGCGTCAGTTGCAGGAGTGCAACATACGCATCAAGCAGGCGGAGGAGTCGCGCACGAAATCCACGGCCTTGTTAAACGAGAACGAACAATACCTGGTCGATCACGCCATTGACACAAGGTTGGTTGAAAACCTCACGGCCATTAAAAAGACCTTTGAGGCGCTGCAACAACTCAACACATCACACGGTAAAGCCCATGATGCGTATAAAAAAACCACCAAAGAAAGAGACACGGCCATTGCCGAGTGCTCTAAGATAGAGGCAGCACACGAAAAGACTCGCACCGGTCTAAACGCAGCGCAACAGCAGCACACCCAGGTGGCTGAGGCAATCAACCTCTTGCTTAAGGACTCTGAACTGAGCCAGTGGCGAGTTGAACTGGATACCCTCAAGCAGCGCAGGCTCCTCTTAGAGCAGACGGCCTCGGCGCTGTTGCGCATCAACGCAGCATTGAAGACACTTGAGGAACTGAGTGTCTGTTATGATGCCCTGCTTGTACAGCGCTTGGAGATAGCCAGCGAAATGACGCTCAAGAGCGAGGACAAGGCACGCTGTGAGAAGGAGGTCAACTACCTTGAGATCCAGGTTACACTCCTGAGTCGCATCCGCGACCTTGATGATGAACGCAAACTCCTTGAGGACGGCAGCCCCTGTCCCCTGTGTGGTGCAACAGATCATCCCTACGCCCGCGGTAATGTCCCTGCAATAGACGAAGCACAATCGACCTTGAAAGCGGCCAAGGAGGCAGTGAAAGACGTATCGGTTATCCTGACAGGCCTGCAGGTCAGGATGGTCGAGGTAGAAAAGGACATAAAGCAGACACAACGCGATGTTGACGAAAAGAAGGCAGCGCTGGATACAGACGAACGGCAATGCGCTGAGGCCCTCAGCAGCCTAGATATTGATGATCCTTCTCAGGGGCGTCTAATCAAGGTAGAAAGCGAGCAGGCCGTCGTACAGCTCAAGATTGACGAGATCTCCAACACCATCAAGGACGTCGAGCAGAAGGAGAGGACGCTAAAGGTTCTGCAAAGGACTCTTGAGGGGGCGCGCACGAAGTTTAACGATGCTGAAAAAACCCTTCAGCAGACTCGTCACAGGCGGCAGATGTTAGAGCGAGACCTTGAGCGTCTCGCAGCGGAGTGTGCAACATTGACGGAGCAGCTGGCAGCAGCACACCAAGATGCCCTTGAGGAGGTAACGGCATATGGCATTAAAGAGGTCTCCATTGCAAGCATGAAAAACATCCTTGATACGCTTACGCGAAAGAGAGAGGCGTGGCAGGTCAAACTGACCGATAAAGAGCGTCTTCAGAAGGGTATTGCGGCCATAGAAGCCGAGTTAGAGACACAGAAGACGTTGCTCAAGAAACTTGACGAGGAGCGTTTGACAAGGGACGCGGACCACCGTGAGTTGGCTGGACAGTTGGATATCTTAAGCAGTCAACGCTCAAAACTTTATGGGATAAAGTCACCGGACGAGGAGGAGAGACATTATGCTGATGCGGTTGACGCAGCGGACAAGGTACTGGAGCAGGCTAGGGTGCAGCACAACAGTGTGCAAGATGGCGTTAACGCCTTGAAGGCAAGGCTCACCTCCCTGAATGAATCAATACAAAAGCGAGAAGAGGAGTTGGCCGCAGCACAGCAGGTCTTAAAGGAGCGTCTGACGCAGGCTGGTTTTGTTGATGAGTTGGACTATCAGGCTGCCTGTATGACAGATGAAGAGCGGCAGCTTTTGACAGCACAGAAGGAGGCCCTGGAAAGGGAGCAGACCGAGCTTGAGACCCGTCGCAAGGACAAAGCCGCAGCGTTGAGTGTTGAGCAACAGAAGGCAATCACAGATCAATCGAGTGATGTGCTGCAAGATGAGATGTCTCAGCTTGATGTTCGTCTGAAGGAGGTGCAGCAGGAGATGGGAGGTATCAACCAGCGTCTGTCTGATAACGAAGCTCGGCTGGCGGCTCAGAAGGAGCGGTTAAAGGGCATAGAGTTACAGGAAAAAGAGCATAGACGCTGGGACGTCCTTCACGACTTGATAGGTTCTGCAGACGGTAAGAAGTATCGGAACTTCGTACAGGGGCTGACCTTTGAGATAATGGTAACACATGCCAATAGTCAACTACAGAAGATGACGGATCGCTATCTGCTTGTGCGCAACGATGCTCAACCCCTGGAACTCAACGTCATAGACAGTTATCAGGGGGGTGAGGTACGCTCTACTAAGAATCTCTCAGGCGGGGAGAGTTTTATAGTCAGTCTGGCCCTGGCCCTTGGTCTGTCAAGCATGGCCAGTCGCAACGTCCGCATAGACTCGCTCTTTCTGGATGAGGGCTTTGGCACCCTCGATGAGGACGCTCTTGAAACAGCCATCACAGCCCTGACAGGTCTGCAAGAGGAGGGCAAGACCATCGGCATTATATCACACGTATCCGCTCTAAAGGAACGCTTCAACACCCAGTTGAAAATCACCCCCAAGACAGGAGGCCGCAGCTCTATCAACGGGCCTGGCTGCAGGAAGGGGCAAGATTAGAAGGGGAGACCCTGGCTCCCCTTCTATACCAATACTGGTATGAACGCAACTTGGTATTCGGTCATTTCTATAGTTTTGCACTTTATGGATTCCCACTTTCGTGGGAATGTCAGTAATGGCCGTTTTCCAAATATGTCATTCCACAGCCTGCCCCTGGCTTGAACAGGGGCAAACAGGAATCCAGAAAGCGTAAAAGCATAGTTACCATGAAATATAAAGAAGATACGAAGTTACCTCTTGTTCCTTTAAATACGTCAATCTGTGTAATTCTAGTTCAGACAATCCCTCTAATACAAACTGCTTTAACCCTACAACGACAGTTTAGAAATAGAACATGGCAAAATAAACGGTTTACATGCTTTGGTGTTATTTGAAGTTACCGCAGAAATCAACCGTTTAGACAGGAAGTGACGTTGTAGGGTTAAGATCCTTTTAGCTCTGTTAAGGTTTCAAGGGCGCATCTTTGCCATGTAAATCTGCGAACGTGCTGCATGGCCTTGTTTCTGAGCGAATCTTTTAGGGCTTGATCGGACAGTATTTTTTCGATAGCCGCAGCAATGTCCTCAACGTCTGCAGGGTTGACCAGTAGGGCATTGTTACCGGCAACCTCAGGCAGTGAGGAGACGTTTGAGGTAACCACTGGTACACCGCAAGCCATTGCCTCAAGCACGGGCAGACCAAAACCCTCGTACAAGCTCGGATAGACGAATACGTCGGCAAGGTTATAGATGCAAGGAAGGTCGTTTTCGCTAATATAGCCCGTAAACCTGATCCTGTCAGTGATTCCAAGCTCTGTTATAGAGGCGTAGACATCCTTGTTTTTCCAGCCATAGGCCCCACCTATGACAAGCCAGTGTGTAAAGGATGGTTTTTTACAAAGCGCTGCAAAGGCCCGTAAGAGTCTTGGGATATTTTTCCTTGGTTGTATAGTCCCAAGGGCAAAGACGAAGTTATCTGGCAGGCTGTATTTGTTCTTTATAGCCTTGAGTAAAAAGGCATCTTGAATGACGTGAAAATCCTCGGCAACACCTAGATGGATAACCTTAATCTTTGACGGGTCTGGGTTAAGAAATCTGATGATATCCCCTTTAGTATTTTCAGAATCCGCTATGATAGTATGGGCCTTAGAGGCAGCCTCCTTCATGTGCCTTTTCAGGTAAGGCAGGACGCTCGAATGAACCGTCTCAGGGAAATACTCATGAGACATGTCGTGGATAGTGACCACAGTTTTCATACGCTTTTTATATATACCACGGCAGTTAGTGCCCCAAAATACATCAGTGTCGCGTAACTTAATCCTGTTGCGTCCAGAAACTAACGAGGATATATAAAGGGAGAGCCTTGCGATAGTCATATACGGAAACGGTACGGACTCTATCTTTGAGAACCTGTCTATGGCCGAAAGGCTGCGCCCTATCTTAACGATAGTATGGAAGCCGTTTTTCGTAAGGTTGTCATAAAGATAATAGTTGTGTTCAGGGGCGAGCCTCAGAAACCCCTTTATAATATTGTGGGTATAGAAGCCTATACCGGTCTTAGTAAACATCAGTGGAAACCCGTCAATGATGACGTTCATTTTCTACCAATCCTTGATTTGCATGGGCTGTTAGTGGCTGCTGTCATTGCCTCCTTGCTCGAACCGTTTTCACTTTTCCATCGGGTCTGGTTAAGACTCCCTTGCCAACAAACTTGCCATCCTGCCACTGTCCTCTTATCTCCACGCCATCATGATCAATCAAGATTCCAGTACCATCAGCCTTATCATCTTTAAATTGCCCAATAAACTTATCTCCGTTACGAAGAAAATAGGTTCCCTGGCCACTTCTAACACCATCCTTCCATTGACCTACATACCTGTCGCCATTTTCAAAGTTCGCAGTTCCTATACCATTTACACAATTTCCCTCTATACATTGTGCAACAACTGCTATCGGCGCCATTATGATTAATAGCATACAACCTACACTCAAAAACAATCTCATAATGTCTCTCCCCTATTATTGTTCGTTTGCTTACTGCATACACTATTGTAACACTGCCAAATAACGATTGGCAACATTAAAAACCTTTTCAGTTACACACATATAACTATGCTTTTGCACTTTTTTATAAACCAGCATTTTATGCAGCTCTCGAAAATAGATTCCCGCTTTCGCTGGAATGACAGCAAGTGGCATTTTTAGCTGTTCCATGTCATTCCTGCGTAAGCAGGAATCCAGAAAGTGCAAAACTATAGATATAAGTTAAGTACCTGCCCTTAATGGGCGCATAAGAAAGTCGTGGGTTTTGTCAAAGAAGATGAGGCTCTGCCTACTGACGCAGGGGTTCGCAACCCCTCCCCTCAGACCCCTCTGCAAGGGGACGAGTCCCCTTGACCTCGTAAAATATACTTACTCCCCATGTTTTTTATATGAAGTCATTGTCAAATCAATCAAGTCGAAATCTGCTATAATACGGCAGAGGTGAGGTTAAAGCATAACAACGATAAGGAGACACATGAATAATGAAGACAGGTGATAGTGAACATACATTTAGAGATTTATCTGTATTATTTGTAGATGATGAGGAGTGCATATCGCTAAGTATAGTGAGCGTGCTAAAGAGGAGATTTGGTAACGTCTACTTAGCAAGAGATGGCCAGGCAGGATGTGATTTGTTTAAGAAGCATCAACCTGACTTTGTCCTAACCGACATCCTTATGCCGATAATGAACGGCATTGAGATGATCAGGTGTATAAGAGAGGTAAGCCTTGATGTTCCAGTGATCGTAATGACAGCGCTGAATGAAGAGCCATATCTGGAGGAAACCCAAAAGCTCAACATACAGGGGTATCTACTTAAGCCTATAGATAAGGTCGAATTTACGGAGTTAATTAACAATATAGCTGCTGATTTATTAAAGCTCAAGAAATAATTATGTGTATTGTTTGGTATAACAGGGGATGCTAGATACAATGGTTTAGGGTCAAGCAGGAGCTAAGGTTATTTTATCGAGCATAATGATAAATTTTGCGCCATGTTCTATATTTTCTGCGTATATACTGCCATTCATATTATTTTCTATAATTACCTTTGCCATGTACAGGCCTATGCCAGTACCCTGGCTTTGAAACTTTGTGGTAAAATAAGGTTCAAATATCCTGTCGATTATTTTTTCTGGTATACCACCGCCATTGTCACTTATTGTAAGGATTATCTTACCATCATCGGAAGTGATATCTATAGAGATGAGTCCATTTTCGGAAGCCTCCTTTAAACCTTTTTGACGTTGATCGGTGATAGCATCTTTTGAGTTGCTTACCACTATTAGTATGACCTGCTTAAGCTCGTTCCTATAGGTATAAGTTATCAGCTCATTACTTGAGTAGACGTCTGACAGATTGCCAAAGCTATTACCGTTTACCCTATACTTGATATCACATAATATGTTGTTATACTTCAGTTGTTCTGAAAACATAGACATAGTTTCATCAACTACCTCTAACACATTACAGTTTTCCTTCTCTTTTGAAGGTTTAAAGAAAGACCTGAAATCATCTATCGTTTTTGACATAAATTGTATTTGTTCACTTGCTTTTTTTGTGTAGTTGATGAGATATTCTTTGTCAAGTTCATTGTATTCATAGGCGTCTTGTATGTCCATAGCAAGGATACTGAGTGCGTTTATAGGTTGGCGCCACTGGTGGGCTATAGCGCTAATCATCTCTCCCATGGCGGCTAACTTAGACTGTTGGATTAAGAGTTTCTCTTGTTCCCGTTGTTTTCTAATCTCCTCCTTAACACGTATCTCAAGGGTTTTGTTAAGCTCTGTGACTGCATCTTCAGCTCTTTTTCGTTGTATGACCTCATTTTGTAAGCTAAAAACCGTGTTGTTTAGCTCGTTAGTGCGCTTCAGTACCAACTGGCCCATTTCTTTAAAGGAATTTGATAGTTCTCCAATTTCGTCCTTAAGGTGTGAAGGCGGGTCCTTAAATGTTCCTGCTGTGCCATAGTTTCTGACGCCTTGAGTGAGTTCCTTTATTGGCCTCGTTATAGTCTCAGAACCAAGGTAGGCCATTATTAAACCAACAAACAAAAATACAAGACCTAAAGCTAGACTTTTATAGATCAGCGCCTTTTGTTCCTTATCCAGGTCTTTTTTATCAATGCTAATGTGTACATAACCTATTAGCAGATTATTTTTTCTTGGTAAGACGTCGTTTATGAGTAAGGTATCCTGTCTAGAATAATCAAAACTTGAGACGACTGGCGCCCAGAATCTAAAAGTTTCTTTTGTTTCAAAGTAAGTAGACGTAATTTGAGTGTCAACTGTAGTGAATACATCTCGTATGTCTTGTTCTACCGTAAACAGTGTTGAGATCTTGACTTGATCCATCTCTATGGACTTTTGGGTTATTAACTTCCCCTTGCCGTCAAAGATGGCTACGAGGAACACGTTCTTTCGTTTTAAGACCGCTTCTATAGAAGATTCAAGGAGTCTTTTGCTTTCAGAATAGACTCCCAGTCTTGAGTTGTAGGCCAGAAGTTCAACGAGCAGCTTGCCTTCCCTTACCAGTTTGTCCTTAATAGAAGCCCGTTGATGGTATATAAAGACGATGAAGAAGGTTAGACAAATAGACACAATAAAAATCGTAGCAAAAATGAAGATTTTTACACTTATTCGCTCACGGTAATAGCTCAACAAAGAAGCCATAAGAGTCAGTAAACTCCGCTGGGCTTTGTCAAGTCGATCCTTAGGGTGTCTTTATTTTTGTAATTGTCACCAATGACAAATCCCATTTTTGAGGCAACAACCTTGTTTATCATCACGGTGGCATATTTTGCCTCATTGATGAAACTATTAGGCGTAATACCTTCATATACTGTTAATCTGGCTATCTCACCTGCCTGTATGCCTAGGTCGGCAGGCAAAGTCGATATCGAGAGAGATGCTCCAAGATCCAGATGTTTGTCCGTAAATGAAAACACTGGGATTTTGTATTTGATTGAATAAAGAATAATATACTCAATAAGTTCTGGGGAGGCAACAAGCATGTCCGGTATAAGCCACACGGCCTCCACATGTCCATCCATTGTATCTACCGTGTCTACCACTTCTTTACTGTTTTGCACCTTTCCCTCAATCAGTGTTATCCCTAAAGATGCTGCGCTGTTGAAGGCCTTAGACAGACTCTTGGTTATGATAGCATTATTAGGATTATATAAGATCCCAATTCGCTTTACTTTAGGAAATATCTTTGTGATTGTACTAAGCTGTTTTTCATAAGGAACGTTAATGGTCACACCTATGATGTTCTTTTTTTCTTCTAATTTGGGTTTAGGGTTGTGCACCATAGTGTAAACGACAGGGATGTCATTGATAACGCTAAGAAGTTCGAGGGCGCTTGAGCCGATTGCAAAGACCATCTTGGGTTTCAGACTTTGTATCTCATCCAGGACCCCTGCCCCTATTTTATTTTGGTCTAGAGTGACAACCTTTTTAACGTTACAGTTGCACGTGCTCATAAACCCGGAGAGTACCTCCTCATAGGCCTTAAAGCCGCTGCTTTCAACAACAACCACGTTGTATTGGTCTGAGGCATGGGCTACGCTCCTGAGAAAACACACCAGCAACAGGATTATTACACCTAATACTATCCGTTGGTGTTTCGTGTCTCCTTTTATCACACGACTGAGTACAACATCCATTTCTAAAATATTCTACCAAAAAGGTGCTAGTAATGTACAGATATCGAATTGCCTGGGTGCATAAGAAAGTCGTGGGAAATTATGTCATTCCTGCGAAAGCAGGAATATATTAGCTTGTGGATTGCCGTGTCGAGCACGGCAATAACAGGACGACTCATAAGTTTCTTATGCACCCTATCGAATTGCCTCATCTAAAATCGGCTCTTGCCAACTTTGAGCGGGTAAGATTAACAACCCCACCTCTGAACGGTAGGGAATGAGAAATGGTTAACCTTGTCATGTTGCCTTTAATCTCTATTGTTTTCGAGGGAAAGCCTATAAAGGATAAGGCTGTAGATTGTAACCTCCGCTCCCGTTGGTCGCTAACCTGAAGTTGAGTAACACACTTGAAGTTAGAAAGAACCACAAAAAAACAAGGAACAACTCAAACAACAATATGCCTTGCTAAATCCTGCTGATCTAAAAAGAAGCATTATTCATTTGCAAGAAAGACTTTATGCTCTTACTGACTCAAAAAAACGATAGCGTACAAGACGTGGCCTAATACAGACCACCACCCCTAAGACTAACTACGTATAGATCCTTACGTGAGGCAACACGGTATTTCTTTAAGGGGAAAGGTAAGCCACCCCTGGAACAGACCCACCCCCTTGACTACATTATATATTATTTATCCCCTAAGTAAGTTTTACACTTTTTGGATTCCTGCTCAGGTCATGGGCAGGCATAGAAGGGCTAAATACGCCACTTGCTGTCATTCCCGCGTAAGCTGTAATCTATTTTCCATAGCCGTACAAAATGCCTATTGATGGAAAAGTGCAAAAGGATAGCCCTAAGTATCTCAGCTATAGGGGTTAGCCCTTGTTGACTATCTCGTCTAGATCTCTGCCCATCTTGAAGCCTACCGATCTCCTAGCTGGTACGTCTATTGGTTCGCCGGTTCTTGGGTTACGTGCCTTTCTTGGTTTATGATCTTTGACGGTAAAAGATCCGAAACCTCTGATAGTAAACTTGTTGTTTTCTGTTAATGCCTTTTTAGCAATTTCAGTAAACCCTTCAATAGTTTCCCTTTGTGACAACTTGGTGTTTTCTTTTCTTGTTTCCTCTTTTGGTTCTCTGCCAGCCTCTTCTTTATGAGGTAACTCTTCTTTAATTGTTTCTAAGTTATATCCCTCATCACCCTTTTTCATTGACGCGTCTTTAGGTATTTCTTTGAGCTTAAAATCCTTTCTATCTTCGTCCTGTCTTTTTGCTTCTTCTATTGCTATAGATATCCCCTTAACAAAGATACCAGCAAAATCAAGCATTGATCCCATACAATCCTCCTTACTCATCTTGATTTGCGATTTTGAATTTATCAAATATCAACATTGATATCATGATAATAATTTTAATGAAAGTTAAAATAAAAAATCAAGTATATTTTCTTGTCCTCAATAAAAATAATTAAACGCTTGTGTAAGACATATCATATTTTAAATAAAAGGAAACATTTATCACAGTTTTGATCTGTAACTGGAGGGTTTTTAATGGCTTTGTTTAAAGGAAACAGGAGGGTTATAATAAGTAGAATCTTTGGTTTTATTAGCACAATTAAGCATGTTTTAACATACAGGTTTTGAAACTGTATCGATAGAGGTATTCACACTTTCATTGTTGGTTTTCTTCACCATGTCCTGTTTGCTTGGACAGTAGCGATTGAAGCAGGTCGGGAGTTATGTATAGAGTACCAAGTCTAGCTGCGTTTTCTGCCAACTCTCTGAGTATCTCAACAGCGTTTGCAGCAGGATCAAATGAATCGTCCTTGTCTGCATATAGACTGTAGCGTTGAGACTGCCTCAAAGGCAAGAGGATCGCATCTATGAGATAACTATTAGAGTTGGCCATACGTTTATTGTTATCAGTAGTTATTTCTATTAATCTCCTCTTCTGTTCTTCCATAGATATATCTATTTCTAATTGCATCTCTTTCATACGTCTACTGTGATGTAGGGCAATGTAGTCATCATCCATCTTTTTTTCTTTAACCTGTTTCTTTTTTTCTGCCAGGAGTAACTCTGAGTTTATCTCACTTTCTTTTATCCTTCTCTCCTGCTCGACCTGAAAATATTTTCTATCATAAATAGCCTGCAAAGCATCCTGCTGTATGGCTTCATTGGTTTGAGTCTGCATGACATTTTCAACCTCCGGGGATGGTTTTATACTAAACACGCTTACATTCAACGGGATAACGCCTAACATTGTCAACATCTTTGAACTTATCAAACCCTCTAAGATTACCTCCTCAATCATTCTTGCACTTTGCAGCGCACCCTTTAGAGTTACCCCTTGAACAAAGATCATGGCTGCGGTTTGCGCCTCATTTATAAACTTTGTATGCACCCTTTCATTGTCCTTCTTCTTGTATCTGCCCTTGTGGTCAACGCTGAAGTCCATCAGTTGCACCAACTTCAACGGATGCTCAACCTTATAAGAGATCTGTCCCAGGATTGTAACATTCTGATAGTCCATAGTTGAAACATGGATCTTAAAAGGGACATCAATGCTTCCAATAAAAACGCTAACGATAGTAGAGTTAGGTTCGTAATAAAAAAATGACAACCCCTGCCCTTCTCTTATAATCTGACCCTTCTTGTAATGAATGACATAAGTCATCGCATCACTATTTATATGCCTTACTCCAAACATAATCCCTATCCCCCTTTAGTTCAAGTTTCCAATACCTAATATTATACAATACCTTTTTCTAATAAACCAACGTTTAAGGAGGGCGCAGAAGAAAAACATGGGGAGTTAATATTATTTAAGGGGTCAAGGGGACTGGTCCCCTTGTGGGAGGGTCTAGGGAGGGCAAAGCCCTCCTTATTCATTTTCACATCCTTAAGTCAACAGCATTAGGTCTGAGGGAGGGGGTTGCGAACCCATGCGAGGGTAGGCAAAACCCTCCCTTCTATTTTAAAAACCCACGAAATTCTAGCTAAATCTGCAATGCCATTGGTTAAGAGAACAGTTTTGGAATTTAAAAGGTATGACTTGATGCTGCCCTTAACTGTCCCAAAAGTTTCCCATCGATATTATTGCTTCCTAACTCATTTGCCAGTGTTAGAAATCTCCAATTTCCACGACTAACTTTCTTATGGGAAAATTCCTTGATGTGTTTAGGAAGCATGGTTTCAGTCATCAGATAACCACTTGTCATAAGGGCAAAGGCTTCAACGTCGGAGAAGGAGTCTAGATCAGTCCTGATATTGGCGAGGCAGCTCTGATACTCCTTGTTTATATGATAAGAGGTCAGAACGCTTCGCTTCTTCTCTTCTGAAGGAGGCTCACATCCAATCCAGTCAATGGGTTGCGCCTCGAGATCCTTTTTTAGATGCAAAAACAACAATCCCTGCAATAGAGACGAACGTCTCCGATTTTCGAGTTCTTGATACAGAGCGCTTCTCACACGAGCCTGTAGTATACTATTAGAACGTAGCAGCCCTGACACTATGTGTTTGCCAGGGATATTTTTAGCGTTCATCTGGCCGCTTGCATCACTGATCAGCGTGATATTGCAATTTTGATCAAGAAGCCCCGATCCCCCCTGGTTGTCATTTACACCACCATCTACCAGGCGGACTAATATGTCTGGATAGAGTCCATCAAGGGTAATAGGCTCAAATAGGCCCGGTACACATGATGATGCAGCCACTGCATAACCAAGGCGGTATCTACGGTATTTCTCTGGCGCTTCATCATAATACATACGTCTTAGACGGTAATTAGCATCAACCTCACTGTCTAATCCAGCCGGCGGTTCTCCCATCCAGGTTGCCGTAAACTGAAAATTATGGCCAGTATTGAGACTGGTTGCATTAAGTATAAGGATGGGTACCTTTGCCCTTCGCCGCCAATTGTCATCTTTTGGCGAAAAGCCGCTCTTAGCTCCAAGTGGTTCTACTATAAGGTCGTTAATAAATCTTTCTTTATGTCCGAGTCCATCTTTAATCTTTGAAAATATCTTTTTTTCATAAAGTTCCCCAAGACGGTTGGTTCTCGAATAATGGGGATCTGAGATCATCCTTATAACGGCAGATACGTTTAATAAGACATGGGATCGTATGTTTGTCTGGATGGCTGAAAGAAAATCTTTTTCGATCTTTTCTACTATTTCAATGTAGTGTTGGGGGGTGATTTCGTCATCCCTCTTGGTTTGGAGCAGATTGCGCAGTTCGAGGTAGTAATGGGTACCTAATATCGAACCTCCGGATACACATGAAATAACTTCTACGTGCCTGAGTATGTCATACTCCGCAAGTTTAGCCAGGACGCCAATATGAAATAATGAGGCTCGAAACCCTCCACCGGAGAGGGCAAGTCCAATCTTACCCATAAACGCAGACTCTACAGGCGTATCCTTGCCAAGAAACACCGTTAGAACCTTCCATGCCTCTGTTTCTTCTTTTTTTGCCCCGTAGGTTGATTCCTTACCCTCAATTAAGCGGGTAAGAGAGGCAAGTTGTCTTGTCGTTGACTCAATCTCCCAGTCCTGGACCTCCTCTAATTCCTTTGCTTTTCCGAGGTTCTCAAGTGCTTTATCGTATTGCTGCAGACCAAAGTGTGCCTCGGCAATGGTGGCCCAAAACCACCACATGTCTTTTAACCACTCCTTCCCCTTTGTTTTTGGTAGATCAGGAAGTGCCGCAACTATCTCCTTTCGTATCTCTTTTGCCAGATTTCGCTTTATGACGGCAGTTTCCGAAGTAAATCCAGTGTGACTAGCCTCTTCCTCTTCTATATTTGCGAGAACGTCGAGTACAAAAGCTGTATTAATGGCGGTGTATCCCTGATCGTGTTCTACACCTTTGTCATATCCCCGCTTATAGTAGGCCAATGAGCGTTCGAGATCAACCTTCTGACCGCTTGTATTCCACTTGTATTTATAAATGGCACCTGCGATCCCAAGGGTTTCCTGACTGCTTGTTTGTGTCAAGTCTTCCCCGTTCTCAGAGAGTATTTGTAAAGCCTCATCATATTTTGTATCATTTGGCAGGTCTATATTCTTATACGTACACAGGGCATGTTGTTGAGTTAATTCAAGGTAGTTCGGATGTTTTTTATCTAACCCCCTACGCGCAAGGGCAAGTATCCTGCCTGCATATCCAAAAGCCCTTTCTTTCTTTAGGCGCCTGGATAATTCAAACGCCCTGGGCAGCTCAATCCGGTCTTCTATTATCAACCTTATGGCCTCATTTACAGCATCACTCTTCTGACTCATCGTTATTCTCCTTTTGTGTAGTATTTATAGTTTTGCAGTTTCTGGATTCCTGCTCAGGTCAGGGGCAGGCATAGAGGGGCTAAATATAGCATTTGCTGTCATTCCCGCGTAAGCGGGAATTTATTTTCCATAGCCTTACAAAATGCCTATTGATGGAAAAGTGCAAAAATATGTGTGGTATTATTTAGCTCTTTTTGCTAATTCCACCTCGATCTCCTCATCCCACGACAGGATCTCACCCCTTTGATGTCTCGCCTCTCTTATGAGCCGCAGGTTGCGTTGGGTTGTCTCCGGTTCAAATTTCTCTCTGATGGCTGCCAGAGCCTTAGACAGTGTTTCAAGCGCCTCTACCTTGTCCTTGGCAATGACCTGTAACTCAAGAAGCGTTGCATAGTCCCAGTAGTCAGGCTTATCAGTCGCTAAACGCCGTTGAACCGCATAAGTTACCACAGGTATTAGCTTTTCACGCTCTGGATCAGGGGGATTTTTAAGTTCCATCAAGGTAATTGCGTTGATTCCAGGGTAAGCGTCACGCCAGTCGGCCTCGAACCCTTTAACGTAAGCATTAATTGCCTTGACAAGGTAACCGCTGGCAAGTAAACTATCACCTGATTTTAGCGCAGCTTCCCAGCGATCTTTATAAACACGCCCCAATATCCCATACGTCTCACTGCTTGGGCCGCGCCTGTTAATCAAATCTAAAAGAACTCTTTCCGCCTTATCCCTATTACCAGCACGATTTAATGCGAGTGCATACTGCTCTTGAACCATAACCGTCTCAGCAAGGGGGAGAGACATCTTACCGACAAGTTTGATCATGTCGTCCCAGGCCTTAAACGCCCTGTATGACAGGAACAGGTCTATCACAACGCCTGACTCGGTATCTGCTATTGACGGTTTTAAAGAAAGCTCGTTTTCTATGCTGTGGAGTGCATCCACTCCCTGATGTCTGGCAGCACTTAGGCGCTCTTTCATCTCTGCCGAGTACTGCACCACTTGCCTAAACACATCCGTTTTTGTATGGTCTATGTCTGGATAATCTTCAACAAGCTGATATATGGGACTATCTGTATCAGCGTTTCGTGCTGTAAGAAGACGTTGAACAAGTATTGATTTTGTATGTTCGATATCCTCTGGAACTCCTCTGTCATTGAGCTTATATGGTATTGCTCTAAGCGGTGCAACGTCAAAAGGCAATTGACCAACATTGGCGGCATACAGCAAAACAGTACTCCAACTTCGCACTGCATGTCGTACACCTAACTCGTAAAACACGTTTGGATTGGCTGTAGTAAGGTCAGCCACCGCATATTGGCAAAGGATTAAACGTTCGTACATGGGCTTGTGGATAATGCCACCGGTCAACTCCTCATCAGCACGAAGCGGCTCCATGCCGGCCTCTCTTATCGCCAAGGATATTAGATTTTCATAGACAGCATCAAAATCTATTAAACCACTGGCAGCATTTGGTTTCTTACCAAAAGGCATTAGGACAAAACATAACGGCTGATACACCATAAAATACCCCCTAAATATATATACTCATTATTACTTTGACAATGTCATATTCCATATAATTGCGATAAAAGTGTTGTGTATAAACATGCAATATAATGGGGTCAAGCAACCGTGATGTCAAGAGAAAAATTATTCATTAATAACCGAGCCTCTTGCAAAACTCCTAAACGAAAGAAGTTTTAGCTCTCCTTATGATAAAATAAGTTTCCCAAACTTAAATCGATAAGGAGAGCATCATGTTAAGAGAGAGTATATCATGGTTATT
>PEAB01000060.1 GCA_002753395.1 Nitrospirae bacterium MYbinv3
GCGTCTATTTCTACTTGATACTGTGGTTGCATAACGTGCCTCCTTTTTATTTATTATTACACATTATACAACCAATTGTCTACCATATATCTTATATTGTGTCGTTGTAGGGCTATGTACTCTCTATAGGAGGTGAACTATTACCTTATCCTTTGGGTTGTTCATGATGGAAAGCAGGAATAGTCCTATGCCAAATAGACTGAGTTCTTTATCCTGCGAGACTATATCTTTTGGTAGTCCTGCACAAGTATTGGTGACATTAAGCTTAACACCCTCCCCTAACCCCTCCCTTTTTTTATTGTATCTACTTATATTTTACTCCCCTCCTCATTTTTTTGATACACTTCAGCTCTATACTTGTCAAGCAATCCAGGCCATTCACCGACTTTCTTGGTTTCTATACTTTTGCATTTTTTTATAAATCTGCATTTTATGTAGCTCTTGAAAATAGATTCCCGCTTTCGCGGGAATGACAGCAAGTAGCGTTTTTGGCTGTTCTATGCCTGCCCCCCTGTTCGAGCCAGGAGTAAGCAGGAATTCAGAAAGTGCAAAACTATCGTTGGCTTATCTCATAGTACGGGGCAAGTGCTGTACGTATGTCCCATATCCCCCAAATACTTATCGACTGTACATCTCCATGCCAAGACGGTTCTTGATTACTATCCTTCCGTTGCGTTCTGATATCAGGCCTTCTTTTTTGAACTTGCTAAACGTCCTGATTGAAGTCTCTACTGTGGTGCCAACCATATCGGCAATATCCTGACGGGTGAGTTTTATATCTATCACAAGTCCCCGATCTCTAACTGACGCCGTCTTATCGGCTAACTTTAACAGCAGAGACGCTATACGAGATTCAACGCACTCAAGGGCTATACTTTTGATCATCTCATATGAATCTTTCACCCTGTCTGCCATGATTGAGGCTAACGTAAGCATTATGTTGGGATACCTGTCAAGGAGCTTTAGGAGATCCTTACGCGAGATCCTTAATACCTGTGTTGGCTCCATCGACACACCATTGGCTGGATAGGGGAAGTCCTTAAAAACGGCCACTGCTCCAAAGAGTTCCTTTTCCTGTATGAGTTCAAGGATTATTTCCTTGCCATCGTTTGACAGCTTTGTTATTTTTACCTTTCCCTCAATAACGATATAAAGCCACTCTGACCTCTCACCCTCCGAAAATATCATCTCTCTCTTCTTATAAGAGACATGCTGAAAGTGCTGTTTTACCTCTTCCATTTCACAACTGTTCAGACCATTAAACAAACCAACGCCTTCTAAATCTATATCGTTTATCATTCTAAATACATACCCTCATGCCTTATTTTATACTGTTTACACAGTTTCAATCAAGTAACGATAGGGAGTAGGTTAGGGCAATCGTAATAGTTCAGTATACGATAGAAACATTGTGGATAAACATGCGATATAATGGGGTCAAGGGGGCTGGTCCCCTTGTGGGTGGGTCTGAGGGAGGGCAAAGCCCTACCTTCTTAATACACATATGGGTTAACTATTACAGGCAATCATAATCTGAAAAGAAGGAGGGGCGATCAGCGACATGAAAAACTTAATGCATCCCTGATGTCCTTTCATATTTTCGTTTTTTATGTTAATATTTAATAAAGATTAAATTATAATGTGAGAAAAGACCAGATTGAAATATAAAGATGAAGAGGATGAATCGCTAGCCAACGTAAAGAGATACTCTCTGGTAACAAGAAAGAGTAAGGTAACCCTCTGGCAGCAGGGAAAACCGTTTTTAAGAGGCAGTTCGTTCAGACATTTTCTTGATACAATGCCGGATGTGTTGGCAGTGTCAGCCCTGAAGAAGGCAGCCTACGCTATCATAGAGGCAAGAAAATGTGGCAAGCCGGTTATCCTGGGTATGGGTGCTCATCCAATAAAGGTTGGGCTATCGCCAATCATTATAGACCTAGTGAAAAAGGGGATTATAACGGCTATAGCCACAAATGGCGCATCGATTGTACATGACTTCGAGATGTCATTCATGGGATGTACCTCCGAGGACGTAGCCTCAGAGCTCTGTCATGGTTCATTTGGTATGGCAGAGGAGACCGGCGTTATGCTTAACACAGCCATATCGGATGGTGTAAACCAGGGACTTGGTCTGGGTAAATCCATAGGACTGTTCATCTCCAATGACGATAGGATAATGGACAGCTCCATTAGTATATTTGCACAGGCCTTTAACCTAAACGTGCCTATCACGGTACACGTCGCTATAGGCACTGACATATTGCACATGCATCCTGAGGCTGATGGCTGTGCCATTGGTCAGGGAAGTATGATGGATTTTAGAACCCTCACATCTGTTATCACAAAACTTGATGGCGGGGTGTTTATTAACCTTGGCTCTGCGGTTATAATACCGGAGGTTTTTCTCAAGGCGCTAAATTTAGCAAGGAATACTGGTCATAAGGTGGAAGGTTTTACTACAGTAAATATGGATTTTATAAGACAATACAGGGCTGAGATAAACGTGCTCAAAAGGCCGACTGCTGGTTCAGGTTTGGCCATAAACCTCATTGGCCATCACGAGATAATGTTACCGCTGTTGTCAGCCGCTGTAATGGAAATTTAAGGATAACACTGAATGGAAATAAAAAAGACATTAGACGAATCCCAACACTACATAATGGAGACGTACAAACGTTTTCCCGTGATATTTACTAAGGGTAGGGGCATGAAGCTGTGGAGTATAGATGGGAAGGAGTATCTCGACTTCTTAGCAGGCGTAGCGGTGGATGTCTTAGGACACTGTCACCCAAAGGCAGTTGTGGCTATACAGAAACAGGCTCAGAGACTCATTCACATCTCTAACTTCTATCACAATGAGTATCAAATTAAACTTGCAAAGTTACTTGTCAAACATTCCTTTGGCGACAAGGTCTTCTTTTCCAACTCAGGGGCCGAGGCCAACGAGGCCGCAATAAAACTCGTGAGAAAGTACTTCAATGATCGTTATTCAGGGCAGCGCACAGAGATAATTACAGCGCTGAACTCCTTCCACGGACGAACTATGGCCTGTATATCGGCCACTGGTCAGACCAGGCTGCAACATGGATTTGACCCACTTTTGCCCGGCTTTAAACACATACTCTTTAACGATATAGAGGAGCTTAAAAAGGCGACGAATGAAAGAACGGCAGCCGTGATGCTCGAACCTATACAAGGAGAGGGCGGGGTACGGGTACCCTCTGAGGATTACTTCAAAGAGGTCAGGAGACACTGCGATCAACATGGCCTTATACTAATCCTAGACGAGGTACAGACTGGCATAGGCAGGACAGGCAAGTTGTTTGCCTACGAGCATTTCGGCATTGAGCCTGACATTATGACCCTTGCCAAAGGACTGGGCGGGGGGGTTCCCATAGGGGCAACCATTGCAAGGGAAGAGATAGCAAGAGCCTTTGAGATAGGCAGCCATGCCTCAACCTTTGGTGGCAACCCCTTGGCAACTGCCACAGCCCTTGCTGTAGTTGAGACGGTTATAGAGGATGGGATCATGTTGTCAGAGTGTAAGAGGATGGGGGCAATACTCATAGACTCATTCTTGGGTTTAAAAAAGAACTTCCCTAATATCATCGTTGACGTAAGAGGGATGGGATTGCTGTTGGGAATGGAACTCACCAGGGAGTGCAGCCAGGTGGTGCAGGCCTGTTTTGAAAGAGGCATACTTATCAATTGTACGGCACAAAATACATTGAGGTTCTGTCCGCCGCTGATTATCAAGGAAGAGGATATTGAGAGGCTTATCTCAGTACTAAACGAGGTATTGACAAGGCTATCATGAAACGAGACTTCTTAACGATACTGGACCTCACACACAAAGAGTGTGATCAGATATTAAACCGTGCGATAGATATTAAAGGCAGCATCAACAATGCCACAACACCTCTTAGAGGTAAGACGATCGGTCTGTTGTTTGAGAAGTCGTCCACCCGAACGAGGGTATCCTTCGAGGCGGGCGTCTATCAGCTCGGTGGACTTCCTATATACTTGAATCCAAGTGATACCCAATTAGGCAGGGGAGAAACTATAGCCGATACGGCGCGCGTGCTATCCAGATACCTAAACGGTATAGTTATTAGAACATACGAACATGCAAGGCTGACTGAATTTACTGACAATGCAGCCATACCCGTGATAAATGGCCTGACTAACAGCCACCATCCATGTCAGGTACTTGCAGACCTCATGACTATCAAGGAAAAAAAGGGCACACTCAATGGCATTAAGCTCACTTACGTTGGGGATAGCAACAACGTGGCTAACTCAATTATAGAGGCTGCATGGCTGATGGACATCTCACTGACCATTGCCTGTCCTATTGGGTTTGAGCCTGATACAGGCATATTGGAAAGGGCAAAAGGAGCTGATATTAGCATAACAGACTCCCCAGAGGATGCAGTAAGTGGCACAGACGTGATCTATACAGACGTGTGGGTAAGCATGGGAGATAAGATGGACGCCGCTGAAAAAAAGGAAAGATTCAGGAGATTTCAGGTAAATGATAAACTCCTGTCGTTTGCCAAACCTGACGCCATCATCCTGCACTGTCTGCCAGCTCATAGGGGTGAGGAGATAACATCCTCGGTGCTGGATGGTCCTAATAGCGTTGTCTTTGACCAGGCTGAAAACAGACTGCATACACAAAAGGCCATCTTAGAACTACTCATTTGAGAGCTTTAGGAAAGACTAACAATTTAATAAACAGAAATTTTCTGTTAGGGGAAATTTTGACATATCGAAATATAAGAGATAACTACTATGTGTAACGCAAACAAGAACGAAAAGCTCTTAGTAATACCTATGGGAGGTCTTGAGGAGATTGGTTTGAACATGACAGTCTTCGAGACTAATAACGATATGATTGTTGTCGACGTTGGCCTTATGTTTCCAGAGGATGATATGCCTGGGGTAGATTATGTTATACCTGATTACTCCTACGTACTGGAAAAACGTGACAAACTCA
Organism: Nitrospirae bacterium MYbinv3; assembly: GCA_002753395.1. Lineage (GTDB taxonomy): Bacteria > Nitrospirota > Thermodesulfovibrionia > Thermodesulfovibrionales > Magnetobacteriaceae > Magnetobacterium. Next base: position 5,000 of record PEAB01000060.1, read on the forward strand.
GGGGAATAATCATCACACACGGACACGAGGATCATACAGGGGGGCTGCCTTTTTTATTACGTGACCTTGGTAAACCGGTGCCGGTGTATGGGACGTCGCTTACACTAGGACTGATAAAGGAAAAACTCCGTGAGTTTAGTATTAAAGGCATACCTTTTCAGAAGATAAAGCCGCGCGACAGGGCAAAACTTGGCAGCTTTGTAGTAGAGTTCATAAGGGTCACACACAGCATAGCCGATGGCGTGGCTCTTGGGATCAGCACGCCCATGGGCAACATAGTCCATACGGGGGACTTTAAGCTCGATTCCAATCCCGTTGACGGTCAACTGCTTGATTTCAACAAGTTCGTTGAATATGGCGAAAAGGGAACGCTCCTGATGCTGTCTGACAGCACAAACGCTGAAAAGCGTGGTATCACGCCTTCTGAGAAGGAGGTTAAGCGTGCCTTCGAGGATATCTTTTCAAAGAGCAAGGGCAGGATCATCATTGCCACATTTGCATCCAATATCCACAGGGTGCAACAAGCGGTAGACGTGACCCTCGCCTTTGGCAAAAAGGTAATCCTGTGCGGCAGAAGCATCATCTCAAATGCCAGGATTGCCATGGACCTTGGTTATCTTAAAATCCCCGGCAACATCCTGCTCAAACTGGAGCAGATGAACACGCTAAAACCTCAAGATACAGTGATCATCACAACAGGTTCACAGGGAGAGCCTATGTCCGTTCTGACAAGGATCGCCATGAACGAGCACAAGCACATAAAGGCAGCCTCTGACGACACCGTAATAGTCTCAGCCAAACCCATACCGGGTAACGAAAAGGCTGTAGGAAAGATAATAAACCAACTCTTTAAAAGGGGGGCCAACGTCGTCTACGACAGGGTCTCTGACGTCCACGTCTCAGGACACGCCTCAATCGAGGAACTAAAGATAATGCTCAATCTGGTTAGACCAAAGTACTTCGTACCAATCCACGGAGAATACAGTGCACTAGTCGCCCATGCCAAGTTGGCATGTAACCTCACTATCCCTGATGAAAACGTCTTCATCCTGCAAAACGGAGAGGTATTAGAGATTACCGACCAGGGAGTCTCTAAGGCCACAGGTGTTACCTACGGCAGGCTGTTTGTAGACGGTAAGGGACTTGTTGATAGAGACGATATCATCCTAAAGGACAGACGGCGCCTGTCTCAGGATGGTTTTGTTATCGTCCTCATATACATAAACAAAGAGGTCTGGCAAATAGCAGCAGAACCGGAGATCATCTACAGAGGGTTTGTTTTAGAAAACGCCTCCCAGGTGGTCGTAACAGAGGCCAAGAGGCTTATAATAGAGACCTTTAACAGCGTCGATAAGGACATCAAAGACACCAACGTGTTACAGGCAAAGGTGCAAAGTACCCTCAGAAAGTACATCAAGAACGCCACAGATAAAAGACCTATTATTATGCCAGTGGTAGTGGAAGTATGATAGAGCATTCAGGGGCAATAATATACGTTAGTCGTATCTTCAGTCGTATCCTCTTTAAGAAGCATGGTAGAATTTTTTATGGTTTCAAGACTATGGATTCCCACTTTCGTGGGAATGACAGTAATGGCCGTCTTCCAAATATGTCATTCCTGTGTAAACAGGAATCCAGAAAGCGTAAAAGCATAGTTACCATGAAATATAAAGAACATACCTTTAGTCTAAGCATATGGAGGACTTGTGAGTTCTGAGATATTTCAGTCGATAGTCTTGGGGGCAGTACAGGGTATTACGGAATTCTTCCCGATAAGCAGCACTGCCCACCTGGTGCTTATACCGTGGATATTTGGCTGGCATGGTGTGACGGAGTCTATGTCCTTTGACATAGCCCTTCACGCTGGCACCCTCATAGCCCTGCTTATATACTTCTTTAAAGACTGGCTTGATATCTTGCTCTCAAAGCATAAACTCCTGATATATCTCATCGTTGCAACCATACCCGCTGCTATAGCAGGTAAACTCCTTGACAAGTTCGTAGAAGAGACGTTAAGAAGTCCATTGGTGATAGCAGCAAGCCTCGTTGTCGTAGGGGTGTTTATGACCTATGTTGAGCGCGTGGGCGCTAAGCAAAAATCAGTACAGGATATGGATATGTATGATAGCATACTTGTAGGAATATCGCAGGCCATAGCCATCATACCAGGAGTGTCTCGCTCTGGTATAACCATATCAACCGCAATGATGCTAAACCAAAAGAGGGAAGAGGCGGCGAGGTTTTCTTTTCTCATGTCTGCCCCCGTTGTGGCTGGCGCAGTGCTATTACACGGGTTAAAGATACTGCATGGTGAATCGGCAGGTTTTGACTTAGGAGTATTCTTATGCGGCGTTATCGCTTCATTTATCAGTGGTCTGTTAGCAATTAAATTCCTGATAACGTTTTTTAAGAAATACTCGTTAAGGACATTTGTCTATTATAGGTTTGCCCTGGCAGGTGTTATAGTCTTATTGCTATGGCTGAAACTGTAAAAGATAGTAGAAGTCCGATAATAGGCTTTTTATCGGCTCTTCTATCGCTGTTTGCCACAGCAAGCCTAGCCACGTACAATAAGTGGGACCCCTCACCATTTACGTATACAAGTCTGCCGCCTCAGAACTATGGCGGCATTGCAGGGGCATACGTCGCTGACGTACTGATGTCTGTTTTTGGCACGTCAGCTTACATTGTACCAGTTATCTTATTGTTTTACGCAGTAAGAAGGTTTGCCGGTTATGCCAGAAAACCTGAAAACATCTTAGGTATCGTCCTGTTGACCGTCTCAATGTCAATAACCTTTTCCCTTATGAGCGACACCTTTGATATTACCATTGTCAAGGGAGGGTTGATAGGAAGCTCTATATCCTACATCCTTCAGACGTTTCTCTCCACAGTAGTGGCTTTTATTATTACTCTATCGATACTGTATACATCTATAGTGCTGCTAATGCCGATGTCCCTATCGACTGTGGGGAGTGGGTCTCATCACCCATCAACTACTGCCAGTGATACCAGTAAGCCTCTAACACACACTGTCCACAAAGACAGTCACAGGGAGGAATCACCAAGAAAAAAGGAGTCTGTCCAAAAAGAAAGTGAAACGAAGCAGTACCATATGGACAAGCCCCAAACAGATACAATAGCAAAGGATGTTAAAATAGCTGAGAACAAGAGGAAGGAGCTCCCCGATGAAACTAAAAATAAAAGGGCAGCAACCAAAAGAGCTGATATAAAAACAGACAAGAAAGAGCAGCCATCGGTCTTTAGACCAAAACCCCAAGAAATAAAAAAGGGACAGTACACGCTTCCATCGGTTGAGCTATTAAGCAGTGAACCAGAGGAGGGGCATATCGTAACAAAAGAGGAACTCCTGCAGATGGCCTCAACCCTCCAAGATATGCTCTCTGACTTTGGAGCGGATGGCAAGATATTGCAGGTACACCCTGGTCCAATAGTTACAATGTATGAGTTTGAACCCTCTGCTGGTGTAAAGATCAGCAAGATTATGTCCCTCTCAGATGACATCGGACGCGCTATGGGCGGAATCAAGATAAGGATCTCTCTCATCCCAGGTAAGACCCCTATCGGTATAGAAGTCCCCAACGAAATAAAAACGCTTGTGACGCTAAGAGAGATTATTGCCTCAGATAAATTTTCAAAGAGGAGCGCCATCCTTACCGTGTCGTTGGGTATGGACATATATGGAAAACCAATCGTAGAGGATCTCACCAGGATGCCAAACTTGCTTATTGCAGGGGCAAGCGGTTCGGGTAAAAACATGATCATCAACGCCATGATAATTAGTATACTCTATAAGGCCAAACCCTCTCAGGTCAAGATGCTGATGATCGATCCAAAACTGACCGAACTCTCCGGTTACGAGGGGATACCTCATCTCATAAGTCGTGTGATTAAGAACCCCAAAGAGGCGTCAGAGGCACTAAAAAAGATGCTCCTTGAGATGGAAAGGCGCTATCGCCTGATCGCTGCACAAGGGTCAAGAAACATAGAGATGTTTAACGCTAGTATAGCCGAGGAGGATAAACTCCCTTACATCGTCGTCATAATCGAGGAACTGGCTGACCTCATGTTTACGGAGTCAAAGAACGTCGAAGACTCAATAGAGCGTCTTGCCCAGATGGCCAGGGCCGCCGGCATACACATGATAGTAGCCACACAAAGACCCTCTAATGATATCATCACATCCTCTATCAAGGCAAACTTCCCTTCCAGGATTGCCTGTATGGTATCGTCAAAGGTGGAATCCAGAACCGTGCTTGACACACACGGGGCTGAAAAGCTGCTTGGGCGCGGTGATATGCTCATTCTAAGTCCAGGTGCAAAGATCACAAGGGTTCATGGAGCCTACGTCTCTGAGGAGGAAATCAAAACAGTCTCAGACTATGTAAAGGCACAAGGAACACCAGATTATACTCTCTTAGACAATCTCATGCCATCAGACACAATCAAAGAGACAACACCAAACGAAAGAGATGAGATCTACAAAGAAGTAATACATTACGCCCAATCAATAGGCGAGATCTCCATAACCTCCATTCAACGGAGATTTAAACTAGGTTACAATCGAGCAGCACGCATCATGGAGATGATGGAAGAAGACGGCCTCATAGGTCCCCCAAAAGGCGCCGGTAAACCAAGAGATTTCGTGTCAAATTAGAAGAAAAGCACTGTGCACCCTTTATTTGGGGTACATATAAATCTCATGGGTTTTGGGCAATAGAAGGGGAGGCTCTGCCTGATGTTGCAAGGGTGAGCCTCCCCTGGCACAATGGAGTCCCCTTGACCCCATTATATCACATGTTTATCCACAATGTTTCTATCGTATACTGAACTATTACCTTATCCTTTACTAAGTTCAATAGCATCTCTATTACTTCTGATAAAACTTCACCTCTTGTATTATCTCCTATCTTTGTTATACTATTCATACTGCCCTCCATTGTTTTAGATGTTTTTTCTTCAATAATATATTCTAAAACATTTGTGAGGGCTTACTCTACATGCTCCGAAAGTCCCCCATGAATTTCTTATGCACCCTGAGATTAAAAGGATTTTTCCAATGACTTAGAAGTATTTTCTGTAAGAATTGCTACTACTAAGTTACACCCTTCCTTAAAGTCAACAGCATTAGGTCTGAGGGGAGGCAGAGCCTCCCCTTCTTTGGCAAAACCCACGACTTTCTTATGCATCCTAACAACCAGTAATTCTCACTGATAATGAATATAACTTATTGATATGTAAGCAATATACTATAAAAACACCGCGAAAAACATTTTTCATATACATAATAAAATCCTTATAAAAAGCCATTCTGCAAATTCAGTGAGAATTGCTGCGAACAACCTACACTTCTTTATGCACACTATAAAAATATGCTAAGATACAACAACTTGTAATTATCGTATAAATGAGGGCAATCAAGTAAAGTATGGATGAACGAAAGAAGGCACATTTAAAGATCGAGGGTAGGGTACAGGGTGTAGGCTTCAGGTACTTTGTTAGAGAACTTGCGATGAGGCACGGGGTTAACGGCTGGGTACGCAACTTATACGATGGCAGCGTTGAGGCTGTCCTTGAGGGTGACAGTAAAGACGTGAGCATTGCCGTTGCATATTGCTATAAGGGACCTCCTGGATCATTAGTTACAAACGTTGACGTCACTTGGATGGAGTACACGGGGGAGTTTACCTCCTTCGGCATAAGGTTCTGAGACGAACTAAGATGGCAAAGACTTTATGTGAGATATGTCATGCCTCGCTCTCTGATGAGAGTGTGAGCGGGTGTTCCGCAAACAATGGAGGCTACAGCGTGCGTGTATGCAAGAGGTGTGGGGTTGGCATGACGGTGCCACAGCCTTCGCCTGAGGTACTTGCAGCATTGTATGAAACTGGAGCGTACAGGTCAAAAGGGGGAAGGCGTTTTACATTTTTTGTAGAGGCGCTTATTTATTTTTTCAGACAGTTGAGGAAAAAGAAGGTCAAGCGTTATGCCTCAACGGCTGCAACTTGTGGAAATCTACTTGATGTGGGGTGTGGCCGGGGGTTGTTCCTGCACGTTATGAAGGAGGACGGCTGGTCGGTTGTGGGCGTGGAGTTTGACAGTAATGCGGCAAGCAACGTCTCTGCAACTTACAAGATAGAGTGTCTGTGGGGAGAGCCTGAGTGTTGGCAACTAGCGGATGGCACGTTTGACGTGATCACGATAAACCACGTGCTCGAACACGTGAGCAAGCCCTATGAACTTATAAGCAGATGCAGCCGGCTGCTTAAGGAGAGTGGGTGTTTGATAGTCTCTGTGCCCAATTTTTCAAGCCTTCAGGCTTGTGTGGGGCGTGGTTGCTGGTTTCACCTTGATACACCATATCATTTATATCATTTTTCAGAGGATGGCTTGATGCTGCTGCTTAAAGAGGCCTCTCTGAGGGTCAAAGACGTGAATCGTTTTGATGTAGAATATTCGCCTTTTGGATGGCTACAGACGTTGTTAAATCTCACGGGGATAAGGAAAAACCTCCTCTACAATCTGCTAAAGGACGCGCAGACAAGAAGGCGCGAGTTGGCTGAAGTCAAGAGGGGGGAGCTTTTAATAAACTTTGCCCTTTTGCCGTATTTAACCCCTGCGGCCTTTGTTTTGACGCTGTATGAATCATTCATAGCAAAAAGAGGAGGAACTATAGAGGTGATCGCCGTTAAGGATACAAATAAAATCGAGGGTGCTCTATGATATTAGAAAAGAAACTAATTGTAGTTATGCCAGCCTATAATGCCGAGAAGACGTTAAGGCAAACGTATGAGGAGATGCCGCTTAAGTACGTGGACGATTGTATCGTGGTAGATGATGCCTCTGGCGACAGCACAACTGCGGTTGCAAAGGAGTTAGGTCTGAGGGTTTTTGTTCATCAGAAAAACATGGGTTACGGTGCAAATCAAAAGACCTGTTATCGCAACGCCCTTGACAGCGGGGCAGACATCATTGTAATGCTACACCCGGATTATCAGTACTCTCCGAGGCTTGTAACTGCCCTTGCATCGATGATCCTCTCAGGGCACTACGATATTGCTCTAGGCTCGAGGATATTAGGTGGCATGGCGCTTAGCGGAGGGATGCCTGTTTATAAATACATATCCAACAGGTTTCTCACCTTTGCAGAAAACATGGCCGTTGGCATAAAGCTGTCTGAGTATCACTCAGGCTTTCGAGCGTTTAGCCGTAAGGTGCTTGAGACTATCCCCTACGAAAACAACTCGGATGACTTTGTATTTGACAACGAAATACTGGTACAGGCCGTGCACTTTGGCTTTAGGATAGGCGAGATCAGTTGTCCGACAAAGTATTTTGAGGACGCCTCCTCGATCAACTTCCCACGGAGCGTCAGATACGGCATCGGATGCCTGAGCACATCTCTGAAGTACCTCCTGCAGAAGTCAGGCAAGATGAAGTTCCCGTTGTTTGACAACTCGTGGAAGGTCAGATAGATTGCGATATGAAGAGCCTTGAATCTATTGACGTAGAAAGAAAGGCAGTTGAGGGTACAGACGCCAGGCGTTTGCTCTTTGGGGCTGTGCTCATTACGGTCTGCCTGATCCTGATGACGTTTGTGGTTTTCCTTCCAGTACGTTACTTTGGATTTGTGAACTACGACGATGATGACTATATCGTAAATAATTCAAGGCTTCTTGCTGGTTTGACGGCACAAAACGTTTCGTGGGCCTTTACAGCCAAACAAACCGGTAACTGGCATCCCCTGACATGGATGTCCTACATGCTGGATATAGATATGTATGGGGTTAATCCAGGCGCTATGCACATGACAAACGTGTATCTTCACGTGGTGAACACCATCCTTGTCTTTATATTATTTGCGATTATGACAGACGCCATGTGGCGCAGCGGGTTTATAGCCGCTCTATTTGCCCTACATCCGATGCACGTTGAATCCGTGGCATGGATATCGCAGCGTAAGGACGTTTTGAGCGCCTTGTTCTGGATACTAACCATGATCGCCTATGTTTATTACACCAGAGGGCCTTCTTATAAGAGGTATTTCTTAACACTGCTGTGTTTTGTGTTGGGGCTTTTATCCAAGCCTATTCTTGTAACGCTGCCGTTAGTGCTGCTTTTGATGGACTACTGGCCGCTAGGGCGTTTTAATCGATTACTGTGCTATAAAGGCACATGGGCTGAAGGTAGAGATAATACATTGCATGGCGTTAGGTCTGTGTTTGTGGAGAAGATACCGTTTTTCATTCTATCAGCGCTATCAAGTGTCATAACTTTTTATGTACAGAATGAGTGGGGTAACGTAGCAACGACTGACTTGGTTTCATTTAAGATCCGTTTTGGCAATGCCGCCATTGCCTATGCCCTATACGTTATGAAGATGCTGGTGCCAATGAACATGTCTTGTATATATCCCCTGACGGATCAACTAAGCGTTTGGCAAGTGGTATTTGCGGTATTTTTTATCAGTCTTGCGTGTGCATTTGCAGTGCGTGAGCGAATGAGGCATCCGGCTATATTTGTGGGGTGTTTGTGGTTTTTAATAACCTTGATTCCGGTTATTGGCATCGTGCAGGTTGGATTGCAGTCAATGGCCGACAGGTACACGTATATCCCATACATAGGGTTATTTATCGTTGTTGTTATGGGGGTGCCAGACAAGTTTCTTGTAAGGAAAGCGTTGAGCGTATCACTTTTGGCCTTGGCGCTTGTTGTGCTATTGCTTTGTGCTTTTATAGCAAGAAGACAGGTTGGTGTATGGTATGATAATTTTACCCTTTTTCGCCATGCAGCCCAGGTGACGAGTAACAACTATATAGCCCATTACAACCTTGCAACGGCTTTAACCCTTATTGGTTCTGATAACGAGGCCGTATATCACTATAGAAAAGCGGTGGAATTTAAACGTGATTACGTTAATGCCTACATAAACCTCGGCATCATAGCTTTAAAATACAACAACAATGCAGAGGCGCTGAATAGCTTCAAAAAGGCCCTCGAGTTTGACCCAAACCTGCCACTGGCCTACAACGGTCTAGGTTTAGTCTTAAAGAATGAGGGCAAGGTACAGGAGGCTATAAGCTATTTTCAAAAGGCCATTGAGCTTGCCCCAGACTTTACTGGCGCATACGATAATCTCAAATCGTTAACGCAGAGCAGGTGAGGTTCTACATCCCATAGGTGGCCGGCTCAGCCCACTGATGCTGTTGACTTAAGGCTGTGCAGATGAAAGATGGGGAGGGCTTTGCCATCCCTCAGACCCACCCACAAGGGGACTAGTCCTCTTGACCCAGTAAATGTCAGGCGTGGTTGCTTAAGATGTTGCATGGGTGCATTTATATAATGCTTAAATCAACAGCATTAGGCTCCACCCCCCTCTATTTTCTACTTCCGTTTAAACAGTTTCCTGAGGTCGTCGTGTGAGAGATACACGCGCGTGGGGCGGCCGTGGGGACAGTGATGCGGGTCATTCATCGACTCAAGCTGCCGGAAGAGGGTGTTTAACTCGTCGTTTGAGAGCACCACACTCCCTCTTACCGCACTATGACAGGCTATACGTTTAGCAATGACATCCTTAACATCCTCATACGTAGATGATGACGTTTCATCAACCATATGGGAAGCTATGTCTGACAGTACAGCCGAGATATCGACGTTCTCAAGCTCGTAGGGCAGTCCCCTTATTATAAACGTATCACTTCCAAACTCCTCTATCTCTATGCCCATATCCATGATTTCGTTTATGTTGGCGCGCAAAAGAGAAAACTCCTTTAAAGGTAACTTCAACTGAATAGGAAACAGAAGCCTGTGCGTAGTAATCCGCTCACTACTGCCATCTCTAAGCCGCTCATAAAGAACCCTCTCGTGCGCCGCATGATGATCCGCTATTACTATGCAGTTCTTGCCAACATACGCTACAAATACGTCCCCTATATACAAATAGTCCTTCTTCGATACATATGGCAAAGGCACTTCTTCTCGACTTGCGCGTTCAGTGGTCTCACGTGTAGTTACCTGCTCAGTCTGTTTATATACAACTTGCTCTGTATTAATATATGCTGCGGGTGCTGCCTCAACAAACGGGGCTGAATCCTGCCGCTGGCTTTGGACAGGACACCACTGTTCACTACCTTGCGTCTGCCTAACGGCAGAAGGGAGCGGAGTCTTCATACTCTCGACCGTAGTGAGGTGATCGTTTATTTTCTCAACCGTAGGGAGTTGTCCACTCAGTGGTCTGTCAGCCTTCTCATACACAAGCGACTGGCTGTCGTCCTTATGCTTTGGGGTGCGTAGGATGGCACTCCTTACGGTTGACAAGACCTGGCTGTAGAGATAGTCTTTGTGTAGAAATCTGACCTCCTGCTTTGTCGGATGCACGTTACAGTCGATAGTTGTGGGGTCAGTGTCTATGTAGAGAAAAAACACCGGATGGGCCCCTTCGTTTATGAGGGTTTTAAAGGCCTGATATATGGCGTGCCTTAAGACGTTGTCCCGTATGCAGCGCTTGTTGACAAATATGTACTGATGCGAACGAGACCGTCTTACGTTGTCCTCCTTTGAGACAAATCCGCGTATGGCCAGACCATCGCCTTTGTTCTCAAATGGCAGCATCGTCTTTAAAAAGTCATTTCCATAGAGTATGGCGATTCTTTCGTCAATGTCAGTTGAGGCAGGCAGGCTCAGCGCCTCCTTTTCGTCGACGTATAGGGAAAACCGCCTCTGCGGGTGTATGAGGGCAGCCTGTGTAATGACCTCCATGATGTGGTACAGCTCGGTTGATGTACTCTTGAGGAACTTTTTTCTAACCGGTGTGTTATAAAAAAGGTCTCTTACCTCAATGGTTGTCCCTGAAGTGACCTTATCCTTAACACCCTTTAATATGCCGCCATGAATCTCTAAAAAGGTACCCTCTGAGGCAGTTGATGAGCTGTTTAAGGCCGTAGTTATTGATAGCTTTGATATGGCGGCAATAGAGGAGAGCGCTTCGCCTCTAAAGCCCATCGTAACGATATTAAACAGGTCAGAGGCGTCTTTCAATTTGCTTGTGGCGTGGCGCTCAAAGCACTTTATGGCGTCTTCCCTGTCCATCCCGATACCGTTGTCGCAGATGCGTATCAGACGCTTGCCGCCAAGTTGTATATCTACCCTGATATCTGTGCTTGATGCATCTATAGAGTTCTCTATCAGCTCCTTGACAACGGAAGCAGGACGCTCTATCACCTCGCCAGCAGCTATCTGGTTGATTAAGTCATCTTTAAGTATATTTATTATCGTCATTTAAGAAAAGATAAAAGGGGTAAGGTGTCCCCCCACTCGTATCATTTTACACTCCTAAGAATTATTTTAGCAACTGGCCGTGCACGGTAGGCGCATAAGAAAGTCGTGTGATTTTTCAAAGAAGGAGAGGTGCTGCCTACTAACGCATGGGTTCGCACCCCCCTCCCTCAGACCTAATGCTGTTGACTTAAGGCTGTGAAGATGCAAAAAAAATAGGGAGGGCTTTGCCCTCCCTAGACCCTCCCACAAGGGGACCAGTCCCCTTGACCCCATTGAATTTCCTAGCTGTTTTAAATGTAGTGTGTGCGAATGATTAATACTAAGCTACGATATGTTATTGATTATAAAAGATAATAGGTTTATTGTATGTCTGAACTTCTGGAAGTTGAGTTATAAACAGACTTGCTTAGCATGTTACTATCGTGTTACTATTTAATTGTGAGACAGGCGATAGTGTTTTTATTGGTGGCAGCGGTTATTGTTTTGGCTGCTGATAAGTAATCACAGGCCAGGGACGTTCCTTTTACGCAAGAAGACAGGGACAGGATCATAAGACTTGAAGAAGACCTGAAGGCTACAAATCTGCGGATAGACGATATGAATAATATGAGAGCTGATATAAATAGAAGATTCGACCAAATGTTTACAATAACCCTCTGGGGTTTTGGAGTAATCTTTGGCGGCATGGGGCTTTTGTTGGGGTTTGTGTTATGGGACAGACGTACAGCCCTCACCCCTGCTATACGGAAAACCAAGGAAGTCGATGAACAGTCCGAATCGGTAGTAAATGCCCTTAAGGAATTGGCTGCAAAAAACCCTGATGTAAAAGAGGCTCTTAAACACGCTGTATTGTTGTAATATAGGAATTTAAATATCTCTATAGCTAATATTTCCGTGCCCTACTTGTTCTTTTTCGCAAACCTCATACCAAGTCCAAAGAAACCGCCTTTCTTGTCCTGTTTATTTTCTTCTTGTTTGTCATCTTTTGCCCAAACACTTATACTGTGAGCTATCTCATCATCTAACGCTATGGATGCCCCCTCACAGTCAATCACATATGATGGGTACTTTTGGTGCAGCTTTATGGTTGAACCTGGCCTAATCTGAAGGGTGTTTAACCTGTGCAGGTGTGTGTCGCTACAACAGTTAATGTAGGCGATACGTGCACTCTGACCAACAGCCATCTCATCTAAGTGCAGTATCCGGCTCTTTACCGTCTTAATAGAAGACCGGCAGCACTCTCCTTCAGGTATAGGCAGCCCATGAGGACACTCCCTGGGATGCCCCAGAAGGATACAAATGCTGTCCACAAGCTCAAGGGTAACGATGTGTTCAAACTCACAGGCGCCCTCCTCAATATTGCGGCCCATTACGTCATAGAGGAGTCTCTCTGCCAGCCTGTGGGCGCGCACTATATGACGGGCATACTCATAACCCTTTGGGGTTAAGCAGATGCTGTTTGTCTCCTGTGCCACCTCGATAAACCCATCACTTAATAATTCATTGATTAACTCTGGGCTATAGTCGCCCTCAACAAGTTCAACCAGATCGGTAAGCGAGTTCTTTGCTTCCTCCTGCATGTACCATAATTTCTCAAGATATTCGTCTAGTTCTTTTCTATTACTCATAATAAGTTTACCTCTTACATTTTAAAGATGGAAACCAGTACCCAGTTCAAGGTAGCAGCAATCAGTAAGGCACTCGTGCTGATAATAAAAACCATATAAAGAGCAGATTTTAATCCTAGCTCTTTTATCATGGCGCCTATGTTTGCAAAACATGGGATAAACATGGTAGTAAACACCGCAGCTACGATGCACTGAACGTAGTTAATCTCTCCCTTTTCTATAAGATTTATAAAAAGTCCCGATGCAACCTCACGCCTTGCAACAGTAAGAAGGATCACGTCAACCATCCTTATAGGAAAACCCAAGAATCCCTCAACGACAGGAGCAAACAGCTTCTTTATCAATGCAAGCACTCCCAGCTTGTCAGCCGTAAAAAGCAGCAGAGGAGCACAGATAAACACGGGTACGGCCTCCTTGATAAACCAGTAGATCCGGTAGTACGTCTTCTTGATAATATCCTTAGGGTTGGGTAGTCTTATCAAAGGCAGTTCCTGAATAAAGTACCTTGTACTATCATCCTTCAAAAATCTATTAAGAACAAGGCCAGTGACAATCTCAATCAAGATAAGCAAGGAGAACGCTATGACAAACGCCCTAAAACCCATCCTGCCTAAAATACTAATGTTTAACCCCATCTGTGCCGAGCAGGGCAGGGCAAAGCCTATCAGATAAATGGCTATATACTTTTCTTTCTTGGTGTAGAGAGATTTTGTCGTAAGTGTGGCCATAGTCTTGCAGCTAAAACCAAGCACTATTGGCATGATGGCCGCACCACTTAGGCCAAACTTCTCAAATATGCGTCTTGTCAAGACACTCAGGTTCGGTACGTACCCAATGTCCTCAAGTGTACCGTAGGTTAGAAAGAAAATGCTAAGTATAGGAAGGATAGTTAAAAAAGCATTAGCAATCCCTACCGATAACACACCATAGTTGCCCAACAGGAAATCATTGTAGACACCAGGAGGTACAATACTGTTTATCCACCTATCTACCGGCAGCCAGAATAGCCTTTCCATGAGGCCGGATACCTTGCTAGCTACATCGACGACCATATAGTACATGAAGGCAACTATTATCATCAAAATGGGCACACCTGTGTAGATGTTACGACTCAACTTTGCAATAGTCTGTGAAATGTCCTTTGGCAGTACGAGTTGTTTATTGATGACGCGGCCAACGATATCGTCTATCCACCGATTGCGTTTGTCGTCAATGACTCGCTTTACGTTGAGCCTGAACTGCTGTTTTATGATTTCCACCTCATGTTTCAACTGTGTTGCTCTTTCCTCATCAGTTGATCTCTTGACATAGTCTTCTATGGAGCTATCAGAGGTGAGCAGCAACATGGCTATCTTTCTCTTGTATGAGAGGTCATCAGGCATCCTGGATTGTATTTCCTCAATACCGTTGTCAATAATATCGCCGTATCGCTGGTCGTTTATACCCCTTTTTGCCTTTGAAATACTCTCTCTTAGCTCATCAGTGCCAATACCGTCAACAGCTATGGATTCAACAACAGGGACGCCTAAGGCCCGAGACAACCCCTTTGAGTCAACCCATATGCCCTTCTTTACAGTCTCGTCAATGGAGTTCAAGGATATGAGCATGGGGATCCCTAACTCAATCAGGTCTGAGGTCAGAGTCAAGGATTGTTTGAGTTGATTTGCATCAATACACTGGATAATTATATCCGGTTGTTCATTCAGAAGCACTTCTCGTACAATTATCTCCTCCTCTGAATTTGCAGAGAGACTGTATATGCCTGGGGTGTCAAAGTATTCGTAAACAAGATCGTTTACATTACATACCACCTTCTGGATCTCAACGGTAGAGTGAGGATAATTTGCAACAATAGTGTACTTACCTGTAAGATTATTAAAGACCTGGCTCTTGCCTGTATTAGGCAGGCCGACGATAGCAATCTTCTTTCCTGGCGCTATCTTTTTTCTGGTATGCCCCTTGGTATAATCCTCTGCCTTTTCTACCATCTGTTAACTACAGGATAGTATCCTCAGAGATGTAGTGATATCCAATTCCCCTCCCTTGATGGGAGGGGTTAGGGTAGGGTGTTAAGTTTACGGTCACCACTACTCGTGCAGGACTACCAAATATTCTTCTCACTCGTCACCGGTTTTAAAGAACGTAACCGATTGTTGGAGCTGCTGTGCATGACTGGCCAGTGTCTCTGCAGTGGCTGCCAACTCTTCAGCCGTACTAGCGTTTTGCTGTACCACTTGATCCAACTGCTGTATTGCCTTGTTTATATGATCAGCTCCAAGATCCTGTTCTTTGCTTGCAGCAGAGATCTCCTCTACCAACAACGCTGTTTTTTGTATATTAGGTATGAGCCTGTTTAGCATCTCCCCTGTAACCCCCGCAATCTTTATGCTTGATATGGAGAGATCATTAATCTCAGCAGCCGCCTGTTGGCTACGTTCTGCAAGTTTTCTGACCTCAGCTGAGACAACCGCAAATCCCTTGCCAAATTCACCTGCCCTGGCTGCCTCTATTGCAGCATTAAGAGCCAATAGATCTGTTTTTCGTGCGATCTCGTCTATAATCGATACCTTCTCTGCAATCTGTCTTATAGCGTTAACAGACTGAGTAACAGCCTTACCGGCCTCTTCAGCCTCACTTACCAGTGTTCTGGTTATCTTCTCGGTCCGTTGGGTGTTAATCGCATTTCTCTTTATGGTAGCTGCCATTTCCTCCATCGACGACGATGTCTCCTGAAGCGAGGCCGCTTGTTCCACTGCCCCATCAGAAGTCTGTGCGGCAGAGCTACTTAGCTCTTGACTGCCAGTCGATACGCTTATCGCAGACTCCTTTACCTCTGATACAATCGTTCTGAGGTTCTTAACCATATCCTTTATAGCGGCATAGAGCCCCGTATCCTTGGCACCGCTGTCGATAAATGTAATGGATAGATCGCCTTGGGCAATCCTCTTAGCAATTTCTACAACTACGTTTGGCTCACCCCCAAGCTGCCTCAATATGTCTGCAATTACCACGTAGGCAAGAAATAGCGACACAACCAACACCACTATCGTCAACAACAAGTACAGAACAAGTTCAGTCTCTGCACTTACCTTGAGCCTCTGCGCCCTTGTGCTGAGTTCAAACGAAAGCCTGTCCTCTACCTCTTTTAACAGGTCAATCTTTTCCGTCATCGTCTTAAACCAGTGTGTTGCATCTATCCCAAAGTGTCCAACGGCGGCCTTTTCAAAGGCAACCTTTCTCATCCTTTCTACCTCTTCTATTACAGGACCTGCTATCTTGTTGGTATAAAAATGCTTTTGCCCACTGTCTGCTAATGAAAGAAACAATTTCGTGTATACATCCTGAGCTGATACCAAGGCACAGTACTTTACAAACATACCTGGTGCAAACACATCGGCGCTAAAGGCGCCATTCAAGGTTGCCCTTTCCTGACCTGTACGCTCTTTTGCATGCAAAAAGCTTACGTAGGCTATTGCTAACGTAGAAAGCTCTGCATTACTACTCAATTTACCTATTTTAGTTATGACGTTTAATAGATCGCCTATCATACCAGTATAATACGCAATGGCGTCACTACCTGTTATCTTAAGCCCGCCTGCAAGTTCCCTGTTGCTTTTAATCTGCTCAAGCTGCCTGAGGGCAGTGCTCATCTCAGTTTTAAAGTTGGTAGCGTACTTGCTCTTTGCTATGCTCCTATCAAATTCAATCAAATCAAGCAACCTTTTGTCAGTATCAGCGTATCGCTCCTTTAGTTGTGACGCAAACTTAGAGCCCTTGCTGCCAATAAAGCCTGCCGTAGTGCCTCTTTCTTTTTGTAGCTCGTGTACCAAAGCGCTTATTTTTACCGCAAGACCCGACATCGTCTGCATAGCGCTCATCTGCTGGGTAACTCTGTATTTATTCACAACTTCATTTATAGAAAGATAAGACATGGTTAAAAGAGGCATAAACAGTAAAATAACAAGTTTACTTTTTAGTTTAGCAGCTTGTAAAAATCTCATAATATTATCCCTCAACTCCTTAGTGTTCATTATTAGACGTGTACACCATCCTATGATATCAAAAGAAGGGTACTTTTGTCATACACAAAAAATTGGGCGCATAAGAAATTCATGGGGGACTTTCGGAGCATGTAGAGTAAGCCCTCACAAATGTTTTAGAATATATTATTGAAGAAAAAACATTTAAAACAATGGAGGGCAGT
>PEAB01000061.1 GCA_002753395.1 Nitrospirae bacterium MYbinv3
ATTCTATCGTTCATTAGAATACTCTACAACGAATGATTTGATTTGTCAATCAGGTAAACACCTTACATGAATAGGGTTTACATAATTGGTCTTTGCATATTCCATAATTTGTATATTAATTAAGATCATAAATCAATTAAGTGAAATGTATTTTTCATAAAAGGGGGTTTATGAAAATTGCATTTCACATATTGAGATCTGCATACGAGGTTTTTAGCATATAAACAGACCTTGCTTAGCATGTCACTGTCGTGTTACAATTTGAAATGCCAGCTTTATCTGATATAATCAGAAGCAAGACAGAAGGATTGTCACAAGGGTAAAAAATGCTTACCATGAAATTTAAAGAGGATACCAAAAATCTTCTTAATTCTACTTAGGATGTTTGATAATGCTCAAAATAACATACGTATCTTTTATAATCTGAAAATACATCCTATAATCCCTATTCATTCTTGCTTGCCAAACATCCTTACTCTCATCGAATTTTTTGGCTCTTAAGGAAGGATGTTGCATGTCTTGAAGTAAAAAAGCTAATTGCTTGTCAAAGGTTTCTTGCAACTTTACAGAAAGCTCTTGATAATCTTTTAATGCTTTTTGGGTTAAAAGAAACTGCATAAAGTTATTTTCTCAGGGCTTTTTTAAACTCTGTCACACTTTTAAAAGGGCCTATAATTCTTCCTTCTTGGTAATCCTGAATGCCTTCTGCAATCTCTTCTTCGATTCTTTCTTCCTCTTCCCTATCTATAATTGTCTTGGGTCGTAAAACAATCTCCTGTCCATTTATATATACTTCCAAAAAATCCCCTCTTTTGATCTGCATTTTCTCTCTTATCTCAGAGGGGATCGTAATCTGAAAATGCTCCATTACTCGTATAAGTGGCATACTATCTCCTATAGGTACATATTCCATACTTTATTAATTTAATAAATTTATAATTTCAGTGTAGGACTTCTTTACAATAAAGTCAAGCAACTTTTATGGCAGCAATTCTTAATGAAAATACTTGAAACATTCTGAGGGTTTTACCAGTCAATGGCCAGATGACATCGTGATGTCGGACGATATCATCTGCTTGGTTAATAAGAGATGGTCTGAGTACGGTATCTGATCTGCAGGTATGCGGTCTACCGCTCCTCTGTGATCCTCGGAAAAGGGGTAGCCTTCATTATCTTTGAATCTCTGTGTTACTTCTTTGTTGCTTTCCAGTTACTTGATGCTGTACAACCGTTAGAAATTTGTTTATAGCTCGCTGATCCTGATGCAGTAGGATCTGTACTTGAAAACTTGCCTGTAAGCGATAAGGTAAAGTCTGAGCCAGAACCGGATGCATCAAATGAGCAGCTACTTATTGGAAAACTTTTGCCGGAGGCTAGAGTAAGTGTAACAGTTCCGGTACAGGGTGCGCTAGCGTACATAACTAATTTTAAAGCTGTAACCTTATTACTTGATGTGGTCAGACTAATATTACCTGATGTTGTACCTTCGTAAGTACCGTCTGTAACATTACCATTTGTGCATGCCCCTACTGTAGGCGTTGTACAGCCTGTAGCGGTATCACAGCCATAAAAGGCAGTTCCACAGTCTTGCCAGTAGGTTGAGTATTGCTCCACGAGCAGCTTCTTCATGTTTTCATCTGTCGTGTAGTAAAACGACGGTATTTGCTTATTCGCAATGCAGTAAACAGCCTTGAGCTGAGAAGTCGCTGTGTCAGAGGCATAAAACGCAACTCCGTAGTCTTGCCAGTAGGTCGAGTATTGCTCCACAAGCAGCTTCTTCATGTTTTCATCTGTTGTGTAGTAAAACGACGGCATTTGCTTATTTGCAATGCAGTAAACAGGCTTGAGTTGAGAAGTCGCTGTGTCAGAAGCATAAAAACCAGTTCCGCAGTCTTGCCAGTAGGTCGAGTATTGTTCTATAAGCGTTTTTTTCATACTTGCATCTACAGTATAGTAGAACGAGGGTATTAGTTTATTTGCGATGCAGTATACTGGTTTAAACTGAGGTGTTTCTGTTGCAGCGTTATTACTGTTTACCGTTATATTAGCAGTACCTTTAGTGACTACCCCATTGCCATCAACCCATTCATACTCAATAGAATCCGCTGGCTCATTACTGCAAAAACCAATGGAAGCTGAACCAATCCCTACAAACAACATAACACACATAACTAAGCAAAGATGGATAACACGTTTCATTCCTTCCTCCTAATAAATTAAATTTTTATCATTGTTACATAAAAAGTATCTTCTTTATATTTCATGGTAACGATGTTTTTTAAAGAGGATACCAAAACCTCATCTTAGATCCCTAATAATCACATACACTCAATCAACTTCCCCACCTCCTTCGTTGTTTTTTGTGTACCTGCCTTGTAGTCACGGTTCCACGAGTATAGGAAAAGCTGGCGCTCACCAATACTCTGCCGCTTTGGGATGCAAAGAAAAGATACACAAAAGTGCTGGTATCTAATGATTAAAATTGAGGCACAAAAGAAGAAACAATACCCTTGTTGCTCATATAGACGCAACAAGCCACCCATCATGAGCGATACAGATAGATTATGTATCCGCTGATGAAGAGTTCTTAAGGAGCTTATATGTAAGTGACAGAGAGAGAGAGAGAGAGAGAGAGAGAGAGAGAGAGAGAGAGAGAGCAAATACTGCGCCAGATCAGGGGGTTTCCAGATCTTTACTTTTGGTTTTTTCTCCATATCTATAGTAGATTTAGATTTGATTGTATACAAAATCTGAACCACGATTTAACGGATTTAAGGATTAACATGATTGAGTTATCCAGTTTTTCTGTAAATCCTTTCATCTGTGTAATCCTAAGTTTAGACAGCCTCAAAATACTTAACCTTATTCTATCGTTCATTAGAATACTCTACAACGAATGATTTGATTTGTCAATCAGGTAAACACCTTACATGAATAGGGTTTACATAATTGGTCTTTGCATATTCCATAATTTGTATATTAATCAAGATCATAAATCAATTAAGTGAAATGTATTTTTCATAAAAGGGGGTTTATGAAAATTGCATTTCACATATTGAGATCTGCATATGGGGTTTTTAGGTATCCTCTTTAAAAAGCATGGTAATTTATTTTGTGGTTTCAAGACATGGATTCCCACTTTCGTGGGAATGACCCAGAGGGGCTAAATGCGCCATTTCCTGTCATTCCCGCGTAAGCGGGTATCTATTTTCAAGAGTTGCATAAAACGCTGGTTTATAAAAAAGTGCAAAAGTATAGTTATGAATTTTTTGGTAGTCCTGCACAAGTAGTGGTGACAGTAAACTTAACACCCTCCCCTAGCCCCTAATGCTGTTGACTTAAGGATGTAAAGATGCAAAAAAATAGAGAGGGCTTTGCCCTCCCTAGACCCTCCCACAAGGGGACTCGTCCCCTTGACCCCGTAAATGTCAGGCGTGGCTGCTAAAGATGTTACTTGCTATACATCAATAATGCTTAAGTCAACAGCATTACCCCTAACCCCTCCCATCAAGGGAGGGGGATTGAATATCACTACCTCTGCAGGACTAGCAATTTTTTTAACATAATCCTGACAATCCTTTAATCTGTTAAATCAATGACGTAGGGGGTCGCACCCCCGTGGTTCAGACAGTTTTTTTCTAATGCGATTGCCCTTCCCGCCATACTCGATCCCTTCCTTCCAACACCTTTATATGTTATAATATACTGATGATAACACTAGCAGTCTTGAGATACATATTGATGATCGTCCTATCTTTGCTTCTTGTTGGGATCGCAGGCAAGGTGAAGGCTGCGTATTGCGGAAGATACGGAGAGCCGTTATTGCAGCCATTTTTTGAGCTTGCCAGACTGGTGCAAAGACCGTCTGTGGTGAGTCCTGACGCCTCGTGGGTATTTAGACTAGCCCCCACTGTTACGCTTGCAACGGTTATGTGTGCCGCCGCCGTAATACCAGCAGGCGCGGGGAAGGCTCTGCTGGCCTTTGATGGCGACTTTATATTTTTTGTATACGTTATAGCCCTGGGCAGGTTTTTCACAGTACTTGCCACGCTTGATACAGACAGCAACTCAGGGGCGCTGGGGGCGGGTAGATACGTGTACTTTGCTGCGCTGATGGAACCAGCTTTTTTCATAATCACTGCCGCCTTAGCAGCGCTTAATGGTAAGACGTCCCTCTCAGATATCTACACATACCACCATAGCGGATTGCCCGTTGCCGCAGCATGTGCCATGCTGACGCTTATGATGGCACTCGTCATTGAGGCAGGCCGTATGCCAATTGATGACCCGGCTAACCTAAACAGCCTGAGCGTGGTCAACGATTCAAGGCCGTTACACTACAGTGGTATTGACCTGGCCATGATACAACTGGCCACAGCAACGAAGCTCTCTATGTATGCAACGCTCATTGCCGCCCTGATCATCCCATCAAACATATCAACTGCTGCCGCGATATTTATATACATAGCCATAATGTTCTTGATAGCCGTCGTCATAGGTCTGATAGAGTCCATAAGCACGAGGCTTGCAACGCTGCATGTTGCGCAGTTTATCATAGGGGCGTCTGCCGTTGCATTAATAGCCCTGTCCGTTGCAACACTCTCTATCATAACACAAGGGGGCAGCAGGTAAAATGCTGTTAATCGCCAACAAGGAGGACAGCCCCTGTTAAGCAACCTGCCACTAGTGCTTTTGGGCGCATCACTTTTGTACATATCAACAACAAACCGTATACAGACCTACGTAAAGGCGCTCGTAATACAGGGCTGTCTGTTTCTTCTGGTCTCTTTATTGTATTACAAGCACCTTGGCTTGTTGCACACCGTCATCATATCCCTTGAGGTTGTTGCCGTCAAGATAGTGCTTATCCCGTTCTTTTTGATGTATACGAGCAGAAAACTTGATATTCAGGGTGATGGCGAGTCATCAAAGGAGACCTATCTGTCTGTCTGTGTAGCAGCCGTGGTGATGTTTATCTGTCTGACAATGGCTGTGACACTCAAAAAGTCTGGCAGTTACACGGACGTCCTAAGCCTTGGCATATCCGCATCTGCGGTGTTTATTGGACTGTTCATAATGACCACCCGTAGACGTCCCATTACACACGTAATTGGCTTTATGGTCTTAGTAAACGGAGTGTTTTTGGCGTCTTTGTCGTTGGCCAGCAGGGCAGCGTTTATGGTTGAGGCAGGGATGCTCTTAGACGTCTTAACAGGTGGTTTTATCGTAGGAATATTCTTTAACAACATTAAGTCGTGCCTGGTAGCTGGGGCTTAAGAAGTTTATTGATGGCACCATTGCTAACCTTGGAATAACGTAGTGCAAGAGATAGCCCTGATAATAATGCCTTTTGTCTTGGCGATCCTGTCTTTCCTTAAAAAATCAGGCAAGTGGGACAGGACTATCATCGTTTTTGCTGCGGCCTTCCACATGCTGGTTACCCTGTACCTTTGCAGTAAGACCAGTTCTACGGCCGCCTTTTTAGGTGCAGACAGCCTTGGTTGTCTCTTTCTTTTGATCCTGTCCATGCTCTTTGGCGCTACGACTTTAAGCAGTGCGCCTTTTATCAAGTACACAGAGCTTGGGTATTTTAACTACCGTTACGTGATATTTATGCTATTGCTGCTAGGCTCTATGACGGGGGTGAGCTTGAGCAGAAATCTGGGGCTTATGTGGGTCTTTGCAGTGGCGGCAACACTTGCAAGTGCGCCGCTCATCTGGCACTACGGCGACAGGGAGTCCTTGGAGGCCGTGTGGAAGTACCTATTTGTGTGCTCCGTAGGGATAGCGTTGGCCTTTGTTGGAGTCTTAGCAATAGTTGAGGCAGTCCCTAAAGAGAATGTCGGCGTAAGTCTGAGTGTCGACATACTAGCTAACAGGGCGGCGTTGTTATCTCCTCAATGGAGCAAGGTTGCAATCGCCTTTGCCTTAGTTGGATACGCAGCCCAAATGGGTATGGCCCCATTACACGCATGGTTAGCTGACGTCCACGTGCAGGCACCCTCACCTGTGGCGGCCTTTTTCTCTGGCGCTATGGTGAACTGCGCCTTTTTAGCTATCTTACGATATTATCAGATATTTGCATCAACACCCTTGATTACCGTCTTCAGGGGGCTCCTGTTTCTCTTTGGAGTCTTGTCCATATTTGTTGCAGCAATGTACATCATAAAGACAGACAATTTTAAGAGTAAACTCGCATCTTGCAACATCCAACACATGGGGCTTCTCACCGTGGGGATGGGCATAGGCGGTAGTGCAATCTATGCCACAATGCTCTATGTCCTGTCTTATTCTCTGGCAAAACACCTGATGCTCTTGACCTCGGGCAACTTCCTGCGCGCCTACGGCACCATAAATACCAGTGAGATAAGCGGGGGACTCAACAGTATGCCCAAGAGCTCGTGGCTCTTAATCGTTGGAACATTTGCCCTAGTTGGCCCCCTCCCATCGGGAAACCTTATAAGTGAGTTCTTGCTGTTTAAACGCATGATAGCTTACCCATACTGGATGATTCTTATAATGACGCTGATAGCAGTCGTTACTTACGCCATAATAAGCGCAACGCTGCACATCACGCTGGCACATGGCAATGCCTCAGTTTTTATGCAAAACGAAGAGTCTCTCATTTCATATGTACCGCAGTGGGTGTTTATAGCGATGTTGATCATGCTCGGTCTATACATACCACGGTGGCTGGATGTGATACTAAAGGGGGCAGCCTCTTTACTTGGAGGGGTATAGTGTCTCATTGGTTACAGATCAAGAACGCCCAGACTGTATCAAAGACAGATATCCCAACCTTTCACCTATCTGAACTTACTGAGACGATGGTGCAGCTCATCAATAAGGGGCACAGGGTCGTACAGTTTTGTGGTAGTCCCAGGGTACAAGACAACTCTGTAATCGTAACCGCTGTCCTTGCAGATGATTCATCAAGCAGACTCCTTATCTGTAAGGCTAGCACAAAGGCATCCTACGCATATGATTCCATGACGCCACAGGTACCAAGCGTAACCCTGTTTGAACGAGAGCTTTGGGAGCAAACCGGCATTGTGCCAAGGGGGCACCCAAACCTCAAGCCATTGCGGAGCTCCACCCTCACCCTAACCCCTCCCATCAAGGGAGAGGAGGTGTGGAGGCAATCTCCCGTTAAGGGAGAGGGGGTCTTTATTCCGCCCCCTGCGGCTGGAGAGGCTTCTTCGTATATGGAGTCAGCCTATGAGGTAAACACTGTGCCACAACAAGAAGGTATCACAGAGCCAGGCATTTTCAGATTTCTCTGTCAGGGGCAGGAGGTCTATCATGCAGATATAGAATTTGGGTATCAACACAGGGGGGTAGAGGCGCTCTTTAAGGAGGGCAGGGCGATGAGCAAGGCACACTTAGCTGAGTCCATCATCGGTGATAGCGTCATTGCCCATGTATGGGCATATGCTATGGCAATGGAGTCGTTAAGCAGCACGTATGTCTCGATGAGGGCTGAGATCATTAGAGGGATTGCACTGGAGTTGCAGCGCATAGCGATGCACCTCTCTAGTCTGGCGTTTATGTCGTCCACTATTGGCTTTTTACCTGGAGTCTCCAGTTTCTGCCAACTCAGGTCGGAGGTGCTTGACCTGATGCTAATGCTCTGTGGCAACCGTTTAGGCCGCGGCTTGATACGACCTGGCGGCGTCATTTTTGATATCAGCGATGCCATTAGAGAACACATTTTAAATAGCATGGATGGGCTGCATCGTGATACAGAGGCAATTAACGCTTATTTCTTAAGCAGTCCCGGCGTCCTGTCCCGTCTTCAGGGCACAGCGGTGATAAACACCGAGCTTGCGTGGAATGCAGGAATTGTTGGGGTTTGTGCCAAGGCTTCCGGATTACCTATCGACTGCAGGGCAGACCAACCCTTTGGCATATACCGCAAGGATAAGGTCAGGGCAGAGCTCTTGACCTACGGCGATGCGTTTGCCAGGGCTAAGATCAGGGCGCTTGAGATCGACGACTCCATAGCCCTGATCAGGAAGTGGCTTAGTTACGGCTTCATGGTTGGTGACATCATGGCAAAACCCTCACTGCCTGCATCTGATAGTATCGTTGTGTCGATGGTTGAGGGATGGCGAGGAGAGGTCTCACACATGGTTACAACCGGCTCCAACAGCGAAGTAGAACACTACAAGGTGGTTGATGCCTCTTTTCACAACTACGTTGGACCGGCACTAGCAATCAGGGGCGGCTGCATATCAGACTTTCCCCTGTGCAACAAGAGCTTCGACTTATCCTCCTGTGGCGTAGACCTGTAGAATATAAAGGGATTGTCTGAACTAGGATTACACAGATTTAAGGATTTACAGGAAAAATATTTTATTTAATCCTGGGAATCCCTTAATCCGTTAAATCGTGGTTCAGACAGTTTTTGTCTAATGCGATTGCCCGTGCATAGTGGTAGACTTTGCAAAGCGCAAAAATATAAAATATTAACAGGTCAAACTATGGAGATGGAAATGAGATGCTTGAAGTTATAGAAAGAGTAGGAACGTTAGAACAAACCCTGCAGCATTTTATTACTGTTGTTGAGAGGGGTTTTGTTAAACTACAACAGGGACAGGATCGTATACAGGCACTTATGGAGGAGGGTGCCGTAAAATCACAAGAGAGTCAGGCCCGCATGGATGAGGGTTTTGTTAAACAACGGGAGTCGCAGGATCTTTTGTATGCCCGGATTGAGGAGGGTTTTGCTAAACAACGGGAGTCGCAAGCCCTTACAGAAGAGCAGCTTAGAAAGTCTGATATAAAGATAGAAAAAGCAATAGAGAGTTTCTTAATAGGTATTGAGCAGACAAAAAAGGAAAACAATATGCAATGGGGGAAATTGTCTGCAAAACAAGGCAAAATGGTCGAAGACCTGATCCATCCGAGCCTTCCACAAATCGTTGAAGAATACCTAGGTCTTGAGATAGATGATCTAATGATAAGGAGAAAGAAGAGACTACCTAATGGCAATAGAAAGGAATATGATGCCATTGCGGTAACATCAAGCTTTGTATTTCTAAACAGTACGAAGAGCTCATTAAACGATAAGGATGTGGATGCGCTTATAGATGACCTCAATGGATTCAAAGAGGTCTTTCCAGAGTTTAAGGCATTGAAACTCATCGGGATTATTGCAAGCCTATTTGTAGATGAAAACGTGTTTACTTATGCAGAACGTAAGGGATTGATGGTTCTTGCCGTAGGCGGCGATCTTATGGAAGTTGTGAACTCTAAAGGGTTTACTCCCCGTCAATGGTAGGACATCAGAGGATATAGACGTTTATGAATAAAGATTCAAGGATATATGTGGCTGGCCACAGGGGATTGTTGGGCAGGGCGCTCGTGAAAAGACTTGCTGAGAAGGGATTTAACAACGTGATGACAAAGACCCGTGCGGAGTTGAACCTCAGTGAAAAGACAGATGTAGATGTGTTTTTTAGTGCACACAAGCCTGAGTACGTCTTTTTGGCGGCAGGTAAGACGGGCGGCATTATGGCAAACAAGACATATCCGGCGGAGTTCCTCCATGCAAACATCTCGATCCAGGACAACGTCTTTGAGGCGGCGCAGAGGTACGACGTAAGGCAGGTCATCTTCTATGGCTCCTCCTGCATCTATCCCAAGTCCTGTCCCCAGCCGATAAGGGAGGCCTACCTCTTCAACGGTGAGATAGAGCAGACCAGCGAGGCCTACGCCGCCGCCAAAATCGCCGGTATTATTGGCTGTAAGTCGTACAACGCTCAGTACAACGTCAAGAGGTTTATCGCCCTTCTACCAAACTCGATGTTTGGTCCTTACGACAACTTCGACCTCACCAGTTCGCACGTCTTGTCCGCCCTGATACGTAAGCTTCATGATGCCGCACACAGGAAGGACAGGCAGATAGCGCTCTGGGGCAGCGGCGCGCCGCGACGGGAGTTCATATACAGCGAGGACGTTGCAGATGCCTCCATCTTTGCGATGCAAAACGCAGATAAGGTTCAAAACGTCCACTACAACGTCGGAACGGGCACCGATTGTTCGATAAAGGAGCTGGCCGAGTTGATCGCCTCTGTCGTTGGTTACGAGGGAGAGATCGTGTGGGATACCTCCAAACCAGATGGGACGATGCAGAAGCTCTTAGACAGCAGCGCCATATTGGCCCTTGGATGGAAGCCGTCTTTTTCGCTCCAAGAGGGGCTTAGGCTGACCTATGAGTGGTTTAAAAATAGCTATCTTTAACTATAAAGCTATGATACAAAGAACCAAACCCTAATCATTAGTCTGTCAGAAAATCACATAAATCACAGTACATAACAATTATATAGTAACACTGAATGAAAATACAGGAAGGATAGACGTAAAGGTACATTATGACGATGGATGACAAGAAACGTACAGATTTGATGAACTACTTGAAGGAAAAGGCGTTGTGGGTCAGGCGGGAGACGCTAAAGATCCACGCAGTATCTGCTGAAACGAGGGTGGCATCCTCGATGTCAGACGTGGAGATATTCGTTGCGCTGTACTACGGTGGTGTATTGAGATTTGATGCCAAAAATATCCTCTGGCCAGAGAGAGACAGGCTCATCGTGAGCAAGGGGCACGGGGCAATCTCTCTGTATCCCATATTTGCAGACACTGGATACTTCGACAAGTCAGAACTCACAACCGTGGGGAAGGCCGGCTCTTTCCTTGGTGGCATCCCAGACCCGATAATACCGGGGCTTGAGACGGTCAACGGCTCACTCGGACACGGGCTGGGTGTTGCATGTGGCGTAGCCCTGGCACTCAGAAAGAGTGCCTCCAACGCAAAGGTATTCGTCCTCTTAGGCGACGGCGAGCTCTATGAGGGTTCGGTATGGGAGGCGATCATGTTTGCCGCCCACCACAGACTAAGCAACCTTACGATGATCGTGGACAACAACAAGATATGTATGCTCGATTACTGCAAGAACGTCCTTGACCTTGGCTGCATCGAGGACAAGTTCAAGGTCTTTGGATGGAACGTCAGCACCGTGGATGGCCACAATATGGAGGAAGTCTACGACAGCCTTATGCACCTCAAGACGGCCAACGGTGACAGGCCAAAGGTGCTTGTGGCAAACACCGTCAAGGGCAAGGGCATACCACAGCTTGAAAATGACTCGTTGTGTCATATAAAATCCCTAAAGGTCGAGGAGATCGACCGGTTACTATCTGACCCGCTTCTTACTGTAGCTGGGGAGGTGATGTAATGAGCATGGTGGCACAGAGTATAGGACAGAAGAAGACAATGAGAGACGCCTTCATAGAGCGTCTCTATGACAAGATGGCGCAGGATGAGGGCATATTCTTCCTAGCTGCTGATTTTGGCTCCCCTGCCCTGGACAGGGTGAGGGCAAGTTTCAAGGACAGGTTTATAAACGTCGGCATTGCAGAACAGAACCTTATAAACATAGCAACCGGCCTGGCCATCGAGGGCTGCACCGTCTACGCCTACGCTATAGCGCCGTTTCTGACTATGCGCGCCTATGAACAGATACGAGTCAATCTCTCGCTGTTTTCGGAGCTGAAAGATCTCAACGTAAACCTCATAGGCGTGGGAGCAGGATTGAGCTACGACGTCTCCGGCCCCACGCACCACTGTGTTGAGGACATATCCATAATGCGCCTATTGCCCAACTTCCATGTGCTCTCACCAAGCGATTGGAGGATGGCAGAGACGTTTGTCGACTACACGATTAAGCACAAGCGCCCCAAATACCTCCGATTTGACGGTAAACCGGCAGAGCCGCTCTACGACTCAACAGACGCAATAGACGTAGAGAAGGGGTTTTGCGAACTGGCTGCCGGAGAAAAGGTCTGTCTGATATCAACCGGCTTTATGACCCACAGGGCGCTCAAGGCATTAGAAGCTCTAAAGGACATAAACCCCTGTCTCATTGATATGTTCATGCTCAAACCAGTGAGGGATGACGCCCTGTTTGAAGTACTGAAGAGATATGAGACGATTATAACAATCGAGGAGGGTTTCATCAACAACGGTGGATTGGATAGTCTGATTGCAAACGTCCTCAACAAACATCAGTCCAACATTAGGTTAAGAAAGTTGGGCTTTAACGATAAGTACGTCTTTGAGCTTGGCGACAGACAACACCTGCACGCCCTAAACGGTATGGACGAAGGCAGTATAATAAATGAGGTCAGAGGGTGTGTAAAGTGAACAAGACCACAAGACGAGATAACGTAGATGTAGTACTGATAAATCCTGGGGACAGAAAGCAGGTCTTTCAAAACCTTGAGAGCGGCTTTTCGGCTATAGAGCCGCCGTTTTGGGTGGCCGTGATGGGGGCGTATCTGAAAAAGTGTGGCTTTAGTGTGGCGATCATAGATGCAAATGCCGACAATATAGCGCCCGATGAGGTGGCCAAAGAGGCAGAGGCCATGCAGCCGCTGTTGTGTGCAGTGATTGTTTATGGCTCTCAGCCCTCTGCCTCAACGCAGAACATGACCATAGCCGGCCGGATATGTAAGGCGCTCAAGGACAACACCTCTGCAAAGGTGGCAATAGGCGGCCTGCATCCCTCAGCCCTGCCGCTGCGAACTTTTGAGGAAGAGAGCGTTGATTTCGTAATCGAGGGAGAGGGGCCTTATACGTTGAAAGACCTCATACAATGCCTCAAAAGCGGAGGCAGCGATTACTCCGGCATTCCGGGTCTGTGGTACGGTGTTGATGGCGGCGTGCGTAATACCCAGCGTGCCCCTCTGATAACTAACTTGGATGAGATGCTGCCACTTGCCGCCTGGGACCTCCTGCCGATGCAGAAATATCGGGCACACAACTGGCACTGCTTTGACGACCTCAAGAACAGGATGCCCTATGGGGCAATCTATACGAGTCTGGGGTGTCCATTTGGTTGTGTCTTCTGCTGCATCAATGCACCGTTTGGAAAACCAGGTATTCGTTACAGGTCGCCTGAGCTGGTGATTGATGAGTTGGGGATATTGGTTGAGCGCTATGGCGTCAAAAACGTCAAGATCGTCGATGAGCTTTTTGTCTTTAGCGATGCCCACTATATGAAGATATTGGATCTGATTCTTCAAAGGGGTTATGATGTAAACATATGGGCCTATGCCAGGGTCGATACGGTTAAGGCCGCAAACCTTCAGAAGATGAAGAAGGCGGGTGTGAACTGGCTGGCTCTTGGCATAGAGTCGGCAAATCCTGACGTCAGAGACGGTGCATCAAAGAAGATGCGGGTCAGGGATATCAAGGCCGTGGTTGACGCCATACAGGATGCGGGTATTCGCGTCATAGGCAACTATATCTTTGGTCTGCCTGATGACACCCTTGATACGATGCAGGAGACGCTTCAGATGGCGATTGACCTAAAGTGTGAGTTTACGAACATGTACTGTGCGATGGCCTATCCTGGTTCGAAGCTCTACGACATTGCGGTCAATGAGGGGTGGGAGCTTCCAAAAGAGTGGCATGGTTACTCTCAACACTCCTATGAGACGCTCCCCCTTCCAACCAAGTACCTCCAGGCAAGGGATGTGTTGAGGTTCAGGGACGAGGCGTTTCAGACGTGCTTTTCAGACGTTGGGTATCTGGATATGGTTGAAGGCAAGTTTGGCCCTCACGTCAGGAGGCATATAGCAGAGATGAACTCCATAAGGCTAAAGCGAAAACTCCTAGGCGATTAAAAGAAAAAGAAAAGAACAAGGAGGGCGGCGCTGCCCCCTCCTTGACCTCACCTGCAAGGGGACCAGTCCCCTTGACCCCGTAAATAATCTTAACTCCCCATGTTTTTCTTATGCACCCTGAATGTTAATTGACACCAACCATAGAAACATGATATAAGATGTATAGAGTAGGGGAGTTTTATTTATTATAATGGCATTTGAAAGTATTACAGATATTAAAATCAAAGAACTACTTGCTTGCAGAAAGCAAATAACCAACCCTGACGCAAAAGGTATAACGAAAGATGGTAACTTACAAGTTAATTATAAGGCAGAGTCTTCGGATGATAGCGGTTATAAGTTTGAAATTTACAAACGGCAAAACTTGAGAGAAGGAATGGAGGATGACTTTTCATGTGGTATTAGTTGGTTTGCACCAAACGGTGAAAAGTTGACCTTGAAAAGATATAACGGATCTAGTCATACTCATCTGAATCATATTGAAGGAGAAAGGCTGGGATATAAAAGCCACATCCATCTTGCAAGAGAAAATTATATTAGGGCAGGCAAGAAACCTGACGGATATGCTGAAATGACAGACCGTTATAAAAATATAGATGGTGCATTGGATTGTCTTGTCTCAGATTGTAATATAACAGGGTTAAAAGTAGACAGAGGATTGTTTGATAATCAGTAGAGACATAAATGAGCTGCAACGTAACCTGTGCAATCTTCTGTGTGCGAAGGTTAAGGTAATACCCAAAAACGATAAACTGTTGATTGTGGAAACCCCATTTTTTTTCCCCGATGGCGATCCATATCAAATATATATTAAAGAGATGCCTGGTGGTATTTTACGCTTGTCTGACATGGGGCATACCATGATGCACCTGAGTTATGAAAACGATATTGATAGGTTCCGGGAAGGAACGCGTGGAAATATATTTAATCAAATACTAACAGAAACATCTGTTACAGAAGATAATGGTGAGTTGTTTGTCGATACATCAATAGAGGATATTGGTAATAATATCTTCAGGCTAGGTCAAACTCTAACTAAAATCTGTGATCTTACGTTTCTGAATCGTGTAAGGGCAAAATCTACTTTCTATGAGGATTTGCAGGAACAACTAATGAGAATTGTTCCTGCGGATAAGATCACAAAGGATTATTTCTATGACGCTATGGACAATGCAATGGATTATCCCATTGACTACAGAATAGAGGGCAAATATGTGCCTTTATTCCTATTTGGAATTCCTGACAAGGACAAGGCACGACTGACAACTATTGTGTTAGAGAGATTATTAAGGGCAGGGGCAGAATTTGATAATTTACTGGTTTTCTCCGACCAAAGCACAATACCTAGGGCAGATCTCGCAAGATTATCAAATATCGGTGGAGAGATGATCGCTTCATTAGTTGCAAAAGATGATTTCTCAAGGAAATTACGGAGAAAAATTCCTTTAAATTAATACGTATCTTCAGGCAAAGGATGTGTTAAGGCTCAGGGACGAGGCGTTTCAGAAGTGCTTCTCAGACAAAGTTGCATTCAAAGAGGTATATTATGTTTCAGAATGTAAGATGTTGTATTATAATGGGGTCAAGGGGACTGGTCCCCTTGCAGAGGGGTCTGAGGGGAGACAGAGTCTCCCCTTCTATACCAATACTGGTATGAACGCAACTTGGTATGAGATGTGATATTGTGTCTTCTAAACGAGTGCTACAATGCCAAAGAATTATTATTTATATAGGGGGACTGAATGAATAATCAGATAGTGGAAGCAATCAGCGAATCAATAGCAGTGAAAGAGCGTCTATTGAACGATGCAGGGTTATTGAACACGATTTTGGAGGTTGCCGAGGTCATAGAACGTGCCTTTAAACAGGACAAGAAGGTGCTCTTTTGCGGCAATGGTGGAAGCGCCGCAGATGCCCAACACATAGCGGCTGAGCTTTCAGGGAGGTTCTACTTCGACAGAGAGCCACTCTTTGCAGAGGCCCTACACGTAAATACCTCCTATCTGACGGCAGTGGCAAACGATTACTCCTACGACGAGGTGTACTCAAGGTTAGTCAGGGCAAAGGGTAGGGTTGGCGATGTCCTCGTGGGGATATCCACCTCCGGTAACTCATCAAACATCATCAAGGCTATAGCGGACGCCACCAATATTGGAATGATAACCGTAGGCATAACCGGGGGCAGCGGTGGCAAGATGAAAGACATATGCAACTATCTTATAAACGTCCCATCCTCTGTCACGCCAAGGATCCAGGAGGCACATATATTGGTTGGTCATGTCATCTGCGAACTGGTAGAACAGGCGATGTTTCAGCGGCAATGACTAAAACGGCCATTGTTTTAGCAGGTGGTCTAGGTACCAGACTCAGGAGGATACTCGGCGACCTTCCGAAACCTATGGCCGATATCAACGGAAGACCGTTTCTGCAATATCTGCTGGAGTATCTTATCGCTCAGGGGATTGAGAATTGTGTCTTGAGTGTTGGTTACAGATACAACGTAATTATAGATTATTTTGGCGAACGGTACAAAGACCTCAAGCTTTCGTACTCCATCGAGGATGAACCCCTTGGGACGGGGGGCGCCATCAAAAAGGCCATGACTAACGTAGATGCTCAGGATATTTTTGTACTCAACGGTGATACGTTGTTTCTTGCAGACCTTGCCAGCCTGTATGATTTTTATCGATCAAACGACTGTGAGTTTGCCATCGCTTTAAAGCCAATGCGGGATTTTGACAGATACGGTGTGGTAGTGGTGGATCAGAACCATAGGATTGTGGGTTTTGAAGAAAAGAAACATAGGGAGTCAGGTCTTATCAATGGAGGCGTCTATGTAATAAAAACGGGGGTGTTTGGAGGGCTTGACCTGCCAGCCAGTTTTTCTTTAGAGAAGGATGTCCTAGAGCAATACTTTAAAACCAGGAGATTTTATGCCTTTGGATTTGACTCTTACTTCATCGACATAGGGGTTGTACAAGACTATGAAAAAGCTAAATTAGAGCTTGCCTAAAGTGCTTATCTATTGCAAACTTCCTGTATAGGACAAGTTTGTGGAGCAGGCAGTTTGCGTCCTTCTATCTCGAAATGATTAATAACATCTTCAACGATTTCACATAACTCACTATATAACTATAGTTATGTGCTTTCTGGATTCCTGCTTACGCAGGAAGGACATGGAACCGTTAAGAATGCCATTTGCTGTCATTCCCGCGAAAGCTGGAATCTATTTTCGAGAGTTGCATAAAATGCTGGTTTATAAAAAAGTGCAAAAGTATAGTATATAACTTCACTGGATCATCTCCGTGTATCTCCGTTATCAGATCGGGACATTTTCCAATATAGGTTTGATCTTCTTCACTCCATTCAATCCATCGATGTGGTATAATGTTTAACAATGGTATTAGGAGGCAATCATGAGTTAAACTGGCTAAAGGGTTGTGTTCGTACCAGGTGATGCGTATTGCAATGGTGTCGGGTGGCAAAGAGAAAAAGCTAGAGAGAAGGGCAGTGCCAGTTGATAGAACTCCGTAAGAAGCGATTTGATTAGTTGGTAAATTATCGTCTACAAAAGGTCTTGCTTACCTTTTTTGATATTGTCTCTATCTACATCTCGGTATTGATAGGGCATCTGCTAAGACACAAGGCTCTTATACTGTCAAACACCCTTAACGACATGACCCTGTGGGTGGTTACTATATTTGCAACTTTCTATATATTTGACCTGTACGATCTATCTTTTCGCAAGAAGCTCATAATGAGGCTGCTGTTAGGGGTGTCAAGCGCGGCTATAGGTATAATGCTTTTTTCTTTTGGCTTTTACAAATTTTTCATAGGCAGAGGTCTCCTTGCCATACAAAGCATTGGTATATTTCTTTTTACTACAATGGTACGTCTATTGATGTATAATATAAGACATAAGATTAATAAACCAGTGCATATAGTCTTATACGGTCCTGAGGATTTTATAAAGAAGGTGTCAAAAAACCTTGAGAAAAAGGATAAAGTCATAATTGACAAGACAGTGTTTTATAGCAACAAAGCTGACAAAAAGATCGATTGTAAAGGGACGAGAAAGCCAGACACACCGATTATTGTGTTCGTTGACTCCCCGAAGATCCCTGCTTACCTGTTTCAACACCTCATGGAATGCCGTATGAGAGGTATAGTGGTCAGGGAGATGTCCGACTTCTACGAGGAGGTCTTGGAACGGGTGCCTATTTACTTCTTGGAAGACCGATGGTTTTTGTATTCGCGTGGATTTACGGTCATCCATAACGACTTCTACATAAGAGCCAAGAGGCTTATCGACATCGTCTTATCCATTGCGTTCATAATCTTGGCAGCGCCGTTTATGCTGTTCGTAGCGCTAATTGTAAAACTTGAATCCAAGGGGCCAGTGTTTTACATTCAGGAACGTGTTGGGCAAAATGAGGTGTCCTTTAAACTGAGAAAGTTTCGTTCTATGGTAAGAGACGCCGAGAAGAACGGCCCTACGTGGGCATCCGCTAACGATGATAGGATAACAAAGGTTGGGAGGGTCATAAGACGTCTGAGGATAGACGAGCTGCCACAACTGTTTAACATCCTCAAGGGCGAGATGTCTTTTGTTGGACCCAGGCCCGAAAGACCCGCCTTTATCAGCCAGCTTCAAGAGCAGATTCCATACTACAGCTTCAGACACATCGTAAAACCCGGCCTTACGGGTTGGGCACAGATCAACTACAAGTACGGCGCCTCAATTGAGGACGCAGCCAAAAAGCTGGAGTATGATATATATTATATAAAAAATTTCTCTCTGTTTTTTGACATACAGATAATCCTGCGAACGGTCAGAGTGGTACTGTTTGGGGAAGAAAAGGGAGTGAGATAATAATAAACTATGACTAAGAAAAAGATACTATACCTGGCCTCAAGATACCCATATCCGCCAGTTTCAGGCGGATTGATACGTATGTACAACATATCAAAGATGCTAGCCCAGCACTTCATAACAGACATCTTTAGCCTGACAGAACACGATATATCAAAGGAACACCTCGACACCTATAAAAAGCACTTAGCGACCGTAGAGAGCGGGATTAATCATTTTAACAACGTCTACGTGTATCGACACACAAAATACGCCAGCTACGTAAATACCCTGAAGTCCCTGATAGACAGGAGACCGCTTCAGGTGGCCTACTACTACTTCAGGGACGCACAGAGAAAGATCAACGATCTTATAAAGCAGAATAAGTACGACCTCATATTTTGCAGCCACATCAGAACCACAGACTACGCAGCACACGTAGACATCCCACGCGTGGTCGATTGCGTTGACTCCATGTCATTGAGCTATCTCCAGGACAACAGTCTTGGCAGTAACTTCCTGTGGAAGCGCATCTATGCGATAGAAAAGGGGCGTGTCCCACTTTATGAAAAGAGACTGCCCGGGCGCTTTGGTTATTGCTTCTTGACTTCTGATAACGACTCGGAGTATCTAAAAAAACTCTCAGGACAGACAAACATAGTTACCATTTCCAACGGCGTAGGCCAAAATATCATAGACTATGGAGTCCGCTCATCTAATGCACATCAAATGAACACACTTACGTTTCTTGGAAAGATGGACTACAAACCAAACATTGATGCGGTTGTGTACTTTGTTAAGAAGATATGGCCTATGATCAAAGAAACATTAGGCGATGTGGAGTTTCAAATAATAGGCTCTAAGCCAACGGCAGAGGTACAGGCATTGTTGGCGTCCAAAGGTGTTGTAGTAACAGGCTTTGTTAATGACCCCTATGAAGCGATTGTCAGTTCAAAGATGTTTATAGCCCCAATGATCTCAGGCTCTGGGATAAAGAACAAGATTTTAGAGGCAATGGCCCTTGGCAAGTGTGTCGTTACCACCTCAAGCGGCGCTGGCGGGATTGAGGGCGTTGATGACCAACACTTCGTTATAGCCGATGAACCGGAGCAGTTTGCTACAAAGGTTATAGACCTGTGGTCTGATGCACCTAAAAGACAGCGTATAGGGGCAGACGCCAGAGCACTGGTCATGGAAAGGTATGTCTGGGAAAAGACGACCAAGGAGCTTATCAACATCTTAAATCAAATGGTTTGAATATTATTCTTTCATTATAGCAGATTTCGATTTGTTGAAATACAAAATAACGCAATATTTTAACGGGGTCAAGGGGACTGGTCCCCTTGCGAGGGGGTCTGAGGGGGAGCAGAGCTCCCCCTTTTTCACCGCAACAGGTCGCACCCGCATATTGTACGTCTGTCCAAGGGCGCATGAGTGGGGGCACTATTCCGACAGGACAAGGAGCGAAATAGAGTCGCTACTCAGGGCAGGGGGAGAGGTTGCCCTCTTGACGTTTCAAGGGTTACGTGATGGGAAGCTGCCCCCAAACGTGAACCATTACACCGTCTTAAAGCCTGGTTCACTACTGTCGGTGTTGATAGAAAGACTGAGTGCGCTTAAGTTATTTTATTATGCAAAGCACCTCTTCTACCAAGCAGCTTGCATCTTGTATGCCATACGTATAGTCAAGCGGCATAAGTATGACTTCTTGTATCTCTTAAACGGTGATCCCTACATGTTCTTGCCATTTTTATCTTCTTTGTTTTTGAAGAATATCCGTTGGATCTTAATTATGATGACACCGTTTTATGGCATGAAGGGCAGCTTCAGGCATGGTTATCCTCGTTCAATGGACTTATATCGCCGATGTCAGAATCTAAGCCTTTGGGGATCTGTTTACCGCACAGCCATGCAGCGCAACAGATTCACCATAGTGGGACATGACGAGCTGACTGTCAATGCCTGGTCGAGCTTTATGGATGGTGTGTTGGCAGGGCACGTGTACCTGATCCCCTGGGGGTATAACTTAGCCCAGGAGGAGGTATCAATGAGTGACGCCCGTAAGGTACTTGGGCTACCTACGGACAAGACAATATTTCTACTCTTTGGTGTGGTACATCAGGGCAGAGATCCTGAAACCGTTATAGAGGCGCTTACGCATATGCCTGATATAATCGTGCTTCAGATTGGATTTGTACCCCCTGTTCGACATGAAGAGCTCATCTCTTTAGTGCAGAGTCTTGGGATTGGTGACAGGTACATGATAGTCAACGAGTGGGTCAGTGAGGATATCAAGAGGAATTACTTCTTTGCAGCGGACGCCGTTATTCTTTCCTACAAGGAGGAGTTTCTCGAGTGGCCAAGTGTCCTGTGGACGGCATGCAGCCTAAAAAGGCCGATTATTGCTAGCGACAGACCCTCAATCAAGTCTTACCTTCAGAGGTATGGTACAGGGTTGGTGTTTAAGACCTCTGATCCTCACTCCCTGCGCAATACTATTAATCAGTTTCTTTCGATGTCATCATCAGAGATTAAGGCAATCAGACAAAGGGCAAGCGACCTGGCACAGGATAGCTCATCAGACAACAGCGCAAGATTATTGGTAGACATATTGGAAACACAAGAAGTGATTTGATCCCAACCGTTATAAAGCTATAAAGGGGTGTATAAGAACCACTATGACCTTACGGACACAACAAGCAATGAAAGTCCTTGATTGTGTAGGATGTTTTTAGACTTTCATATAAACTTATGGGTCGTTTTGTCATTGCCGTGCAAGACAGGGCAAACCACAAGCTAATAGATTCCTGCTTTCGCAGAGCCTGCCCCTGGCTTGAACAGGGGAATGACATAATTTCCCACGACTTTCTTATGCATCCCTATAAAAAAAGGGTAGTCTTGCAGAGGTAGTGATATTCAATTCCCCTCACTTGATGGGAGGGGTTAGGGGAGGGAGTTAAACTTAATGTCACCACTACTTGTGCAGGACTACCAAAGAAAGTAGGGGACGCTCCACTAAATTATGTTAGAATAAATTATGCAGTTTGTAGATGTAAGAAGTGATATAGCGTTTAAGCGGGTTTTTGGCAATGAGAATAAGAAGGAGATACTGATATCCTTTTTGAATGCGGTCTTGGACCTCAGTGGTGATAGAGCGATAGACAGCATAACGCTGTTAAATCCATTTCAAGTACCAAGGATATTGGGGTTAAAAGAGTCGGTATTAGATATACATGCAACAGATAAGCGAAAGGTCACATTCATAGTTGAGATACAGATACAGCAGCAAAAGGGATTTGAGAAACGGGTCGTGTATGACACGAGCAATGCCTACGTTGCACAGTTAGATATAGGAGAGAGCTACCCCAAGTTAAATCAGGTGATATATATAGGGGTATTGGACTTTAACATATTTGAGGGAGATGGTTATTTGACAAGG
>PEAB01000062.1 GCA_002753395.1 Nitrospirae bacterium MYbinv3
AAACCAAGACAATTTATTATCGCAGTATGCATAGACTGTTGATTAATAGGATTTTAAATGCAGGTTATTAATGAATAATTTTTCTCTTGACATCACGGTTGCTTGACCCCGTAAATGCCAAGCGTGATTGCTTAAGAGTGACACCAATTTGCATATCAATATTGCTTAAGTCAACATCATTACCCCTCAGACCCCTCCGCAATTGAAATAAAGTCAGTAGGAGTGATAAACTAAACATAGTTTAAAGTAATTAAGGAGGCGTTTTGGAAACCTATAGACTTACACTTAAAGATGCTCGGCATTTGCTATATACAAAAGAGATATCCCCCGTTGAGCTTGCCGATGCAGTGTTTAATAGAATAGACTCAGTCGATAAGCACGTAAATGCTTATGTCACGGTTACCAGAGAAGCTGGCACCGGGACAGCCAAGGCAACTGATTTTGCAGCTCTTGGCAGCCAAATTTCAGGCATACCGGTTGCTATTAAAGACAATATATGCACCAAAGGTATCAAGACGACATGCAGCTCAAGGATCTTAGAAAACTTCGTGCCGCCATACGAAAGCACGGTTACTACGCGCCTCTCCGGCTATGTGCTAGTGGGGAAGACCAATCTAGACGAGTTTGCAATGGGGTCGTCTACCGAGAACTCGGCATTTTTTACGACCAAAAACCCGTGGGCTGTTGACAGAGCACCCGGAGGCAGTAGCGGTGGCTCGGCGGCGGCGGTGGCGGCTGATGAGTGTATCGCAGCCCTAGGCTCCGACACGGGAGGCTCCATACGGCAACCGGCTTCTTTTTGCGGCGTCGTGGGGCTTAAACCCACCTACGGCAGGGTATCTCGATACGGGCTTGTCGCCTTTGCCTCCTCCCTGGATCAGATCGGCCCTCTGACCAAGACAGTTGAGGATGCTGCCATACTGCTAAACCTGATCTCCGGCAGAGACCCGCTGGACTCCACATCCGCCCCTGTTGATGTGCCAGATTTTACGCAATCGCTTAGGGGTAGCCTCAAGGGGCTTAAGGTTGGCATTCCCGATGAGTATTTCATAGAAGGAATGGACAAAGAAGTGCACGAGTGCATCCTAAAGGCCATAGATGAGCTGCGCGCTCAAGGGGCGGATATTGTAAAGATAAATCTTCCTCACACCGCCTATGCTGTTGCTGCATACTATGTCCTTGCAACCTCCGAGGCCAGCTCCAACCTTGCCCGCTACGATGGCGTCAAGTACGGCCTGCGGGTCGATGGCAACAACCTCCTGGATATGTACGTCAAGACTCGAGCTGCTGGATTTGGCAAGGAGGTCAAGCGCCGCATCATGTTAGGCTCTTATGCGCTGTCATCAGGATACTACGATGCTTACTACAAGAAGGCACAGCAGGTAAGGACTCTCATCACAAGGGACTTTGAGGAG
The DNA here is from genome assembly GCA_002753395.1 of Nitrospirae bacterium MYbinv3. Lineage (GTDB taxonomy): Bacteria > Nitrospirota > Thermodesulfovibrionia > Thermodesulfovibrionales > Magnetobacteriaceae > Magnetobacterium. The sequence continues at coordinate 1,416 of PEAB01000062.1, forward strand.
GCATTCAAGAAGGTAGACGTCATCGTTACCCCTACGTCGCCGACAACGGCGTTTAAGATTGGTGAGAAGGCGGACAACCCGCTTCAGATGTACCTCAGCGACATATTTACGATCTCCGTAAACCTAGCCGGCATCCCTGCCATATCCATCCCCTGTGGGTTTGACTCCAAAGGGTTGCCGGTGGGGCTCCAGCTCATAGGGAGGCCCTTTGATGAAGAAACAATCCTCAAGGCTGCCTACTCCTACGAAAGAGCCACTCCCTGGCACACGCAGAGGCCCTCACTGTGACTATGAAGAAAAGAAAGAAGGGAGACGGCTCCGCCCCTCCCTCAGACCCACCCCGCAAGGGGGCTAGCCCCCTTGACCCCGTTATATCGCATGTTTATACACGATGTTTCAATCGCATGCTGAAGATCTGCCTTTTATAGTTGACGTAGTTTCTTCTTGATCCTGATTCTTACGATCTCGGCGGCTGTGTTTAGCGCAAATGTAAAGATAAACAGCAGGAGGGCTGATAGAAAGAGCACGCGGTAGAGAGTTCCTCCCTCGGGGGCCTCGGGCATCTCTACTGCTAGGTTTGCCGACATGGCCCTAAAACCGTTAAATATACTCCAGTCCATTATGGGGGTGTTGCCTGTTGCCATTAGGACTATCATTGTCTCGCCAACTGCCCTGGATAGACCTATCATTATGGCCGAGAAGATACCTGCACTTGCAGCCGGTAATACCACCCGGGTTACAGTCTGCCACCTGGTTGCACCCAACGCCAGAGACGCTGATACCAGGTGCGGGGGGACGTTTGACATTGCATCCTCTGCTATAGTAAAAATAATCGGGATGACGGCAAAGCTCATCGCAAATCCCACTATCAGGGCGTTGCGTTGATCGTAGGTCATCCCTAGTACATCGTACAACCACAGACGAAAGTCCCCGTGCAAAAACATCTCCTGTATAACTTGATTTAGCCAAAGAAATAACGGCAAGCCAGCTACAAACACGGGGAGTAATATCAAAAACTCCGTCCCCCTTCTGAACTTAGCACGAAAGGACAGGGACATAAGCCGCCATACAAATAGCGTCAACAACGCCATAACGATAATCTGCCCCGGCAGAAGAAAGATCGTTGGGACAAGCTTCTCTATGATGGGGGCCATCCACAGACCGGCCACAAAACCTATAACGACGCTTGGCAGGGCCGCCATTATCTCAATCACTGGCTTTATGATGGCTCGCATCCCGTGGTGCATAAACTGAGACACACATACAGCCCCGCCAATTGCTATCGGTACGGCAAAAAGCAGGGCATATAGCGTCCCCTTTAACGTGCCGAAGATCAGAGGGGTTAGGCTCAGCTTGGCCTCAAAGTCGTCCCCTGAGCCTGAGGACTGCCATGAGTACTCAGGCTTATCGTAACCCTCATACCATACCTTGCCAAACAATGTCTTAAACGTCGCCTCCGGGTGGGAAACGTCTATTTCCCACCTGTAGATTCCTGATGCCTTATCGACAGCTACCACACCGTCACCGCGGGAGGCGTAGGCAATGGCATTTAAAGGCATCTTGTTGGCGCTAAGCCTCAACAACGTTTGAGCAGAAGGGCTGTAGTGCAGGATGATGTCACCGGTTGTGTCAACGCTAAAAAAGCTCCTGTTTCGCTTCGTCGATGCAATCAGTGAAACTGGGTACTTGTGTGACTTAAAGACGTGTATCTCGGTCAACAGCTTTTGGCCAACATCGTCCTTATCGTTAATATGAAACCATACAGAGACCCTGCCCGATGTGCGGCCTACGATTAGCGACCTCTGGCCAACTAAAAAGCCAAGCGCAGTGATGGTAGAGGTATCCTTAACGCTTGCGACCTTCTTGAGTGTTGGGGCAACTGCGTCCTTGATATCCCAGTTGTAAAGCATACCGCCTTGTGTACCAACGTATATGTTTTCAAGATGCTGGTCGATGGCAAGGGCTGAGGGGATGTCGCCTTTAAGGGCTGGAGTGAGGTCGTGTTTGAACACCTCTGTTGTGCCCTCGTCTATAAGCGAGTGTTTTTGCTTGCTTAATTGTAGAATTACCTCCCCCTTAGCTGTTATTGCTGCAACCGTGCCGGCATCCTCGCCGGATGGTATTATGATGGCCTGCCTGATATACGAGCTGGCGATTAGTACAGGGTTGCCCTCATTGACGTATGGTTTCAGCACGCGCCGTCCTTGAGCGTCAAACGAGGAGATAACCCGTATCTGCACGGATTCAACGTAGCCATCTGCCGTACCGATTGTATACTGCTCGTTATCTGGGGAAGACGTAACAGAGACTATCTCCTTGTCCTTTAACTTCTCCAAGACAGTATGTTTTATGCTATTGCCTTCCTTAAGGGATATGAAATCGATGGCAGCATCGTTTGTTATTACGTAGGCCACCTCCTTGTACTCTTCCACACCAGCGGCAAGTATTTTTGGGGCTATGGTAGTTGAGACGTCAAACTTTCGGGTCAGCGAGGCCTTTGGGGGCCTCCATAGGGGGTAGACCTCGTACATGATGAAAAACATGATGGCGAGGATGCTAAATATAACGGCGAGGCCTCCTAGAGTTATGACTGCTGTTGCAATTCTGTCAGTCATCTCTCGTCTGGTGAGGCCGTGCGTCCGCTTTTTAGCGTCAGGTTTCATACTGCCCCAAAGAGCATATTTATTCGATTTCCTTCAACTGTGCCTTTACTACCTTTGATGGTAAGGGGTCGTAGCCGTCCTTTATGACTATCTGTTGTCCCTCATTGCTTAGTATGTACTTTACGAATTCCCTGACGAGCGGGTCAAGTGGTTTGTTGGGAGCCTTGTTTATGTAGATAAAGAGGAACCTTGCAAGAGGATATGAGCCCTCAAGAACGTTTTTATAGCTTGGCTCTTTAAATGGCTCACCTTTTTTGGAGGCCAAAGGCAACGCACGAACTCCTGATGTCTTATACCCAATACCGCTGTAGCCGATGGCATATCGGTCCTCGGAGATACCCTGGACGACTGAGGCCGAGCCGGGTTGTTCTTTTACCTCGTTTCTGAAATCCCCTTTGCACAGTGCATGTTCCTTGAAAAAGGCATATGTACCAGATGCGGAGTTGCGCCCGTAAATGCTGATTGGGCGGTTTGACCAGTCTCCTTTTAAGCCGAGTTCTCCCCATGTCTTAATGTCTGCGGCATTATTGCACTTCTTGGTTTTGGAAAACACTGCGTCTGCCTGCTCGATAGTGATCCCCTCGATGGGATTGTCCTTGTTGACATAGATGGCTAGCGAGTCCAATGCTACCTTGATCTGTGTTGGTTTGTAGCCGAATTTTTTCTCAAAATCATCGTTCTCTGAGCTTTTCATTGCTCTGGACATAGGACCTATCTGAGCCGTTGCACCGATCAAAGCTGGCGGTGCAGTGCTTGACCCCTTGCCCTCTATCTGGCATTTGACGTTGGGGTAGTGTTTTGAGAAACCCTCGCACCACAGGGTCATGAGGTTGTTCATTGTATCGGAGCCAACACTGTTTACGCTGCCCGACACACCGCTAACTTTCTTGTACTGTGCAATATCGGTATCAACCTTCTCCGCTGCCATACCGCTGTGCACAAACAAGGTTGTCATACAGAGCGCCATAAGAGCCGCTAACGTCAGCACCCTGGCATACCACATCTGTTGCATCTTTTTCCTGGCTGCAAACCTTTGTTCCATGTTCTGAGCCTCCTTAAGTTTTATTGTTAACTCAATTAACACTGGTTAGCATAACATAATTTATGACAAAGAGAGCGATCTTAGGTATGATTCAGAAGACTAATTGGAATCAGAAAAGAAGCGGCATATCTTATGAAAAATGAGGGTCGAAACAGCCGTCTCTTAGGGGTCCTTTGGAGACGTGAAATGGCGTGCTAAAGCAATTATAAGGAAACTGAGTCTACCTCGTTATATGGCTTGACGCTAAGTTTGAGAAGACTTTTGTAGTCGATCTTTCTCTATAAACTAAGAAAATCGTGGGGGATTTTGGAATAGAATGGAGGGCTTTGCCTCTGCCGCAGGGGTTCGCAACCCCCTCCCTCAGACCCACCCACAAGCGCTACGCTCATTGATCAGTCCGCTCCCTACGGTCGCTTGGCAGTCCCCTTGACCCCATTGTACTCCCCATAAGTTTCTTATGCGCCCCATTACCCCATTACCCCTCAGATTTGACAAATAACAAGTATCCTTTTATAATTAAGCAAGATAGACAATATGGAATATGATGACAAATTAGACCTGCTCCTTAGACTTGGGAGGGAGATATCGAGGGAAAATGATTTAGGCAGGCTGCTTGAAAAGTTTGGAGATTTCTCAAGAGACATTGTGGAAGCCGAAAGGTGCTCGATATTTATATGTGACGAAAAGCGTAATGAACTCTGGACCGTATTCTCCCACGGGGTGGCGGAGATAAGACTGTCGGTCAACCTGGGCGTTGCCGGTTATGCAGCAAACACAAAAGAGATACAGATCGTCACAGACGCCTATAACGACTTCAGATTCGCAAGGGATACAGACAGGAAGCTGTCTTATATCACTAGCACCATCCTTGCAGTCCCTCTATTTGATAAAAAGGATAAGGTCATAGGGGTCATTGAGGCCATTAATAAAAAAACAGGCCTGTTTACAAACTTAGACGCTGAACTGTTGCTGCTATTGTCTCAGTACGTAGGTACAACACTTGAGAACGTTTCCCTGTACAACCGCCTAAGAGACACAAACACGAAACTGATATATAAGCTCTCCACAGCAGCCGAATTTAAGGATGAGGAGACCTCAGAGCACACAAAAAGGGTCGCTTATTACACTACAATCCTGGCTGAGGGGTATGGATTGTCAAGGGATGATGTGGATTCGGTCAAACTCGTCTCACCCCTGCATGATGCTGGAAAGATAGGGATACCCGACAATATATTAAGAAAACCCGGCAGGCTCACTTCTCAAGAGTTCGATATAATCAAGACTCACTCAATAATTGGATTCAATATATTGAATGACGAGGACAATGAAATATTACAGCTTGCTGCAATCATCGCAAGAGATCATCATGAAAAATGGGACGGTACCGGCTATCCCAATGAAGCCAAGGAAGACAATATCTCTATACACGGAAGGATGGTTGCCGTTGCCGACGTCTTTGACGCCCTGACAACAAAGAGACCCTACAAGGAACCCTGGAGCATTGAAAAGGCAATAGACTACCTCATAAGCGAAAAAGGCAAACACTTTGAACCATACCTGATTGATATCTTTGTAAAAAACCTAAAGAGCGTTAAAGAAATCTATAACGAATACAAGGAGATGTGATTTATAACAAAATAAATATGGACACACCCAGACAATCCATAGCATATAAGGTAAGGTCGCTGCCTCCGCTTCCTGAGACCATTATAAAGATACAAGAGATATGCAATAATCCCGAGTCGGGATTAAGGGAACTTGCACATGTTGTAGAGCAGGACCCTATGCTGACTGCAAACCTGCTAAGACATGCCAACTCGCCATCTTTCGGGTTTGCCAATAGCATTAGGAGCGTAGAGCACGCCGTAGCCGTCTTTGGCATGACCGTGGTGTTTGGTTTCGCCCTGGCCGGTGCGGTACGAAACACCCTCAGGATGAACCTCTCCCCATACGGCATGACTAATGCCGCCTTTATTCATGCATCTCAGACCCAAAGTGCACTGATGTATCACTGGTACCACAACGTTGATAAAAGAAAGCTGGATATATTAGTCCCAGCCGCTTTTATCAACGAAGTGGGAAAGATTGTCATTGCCTCGGAGATAATAAACGCAGACAAGAAGGATGACTTTCTCAATGAAATAAGATCGGCAAAGGATGAAGAGATAATATATGCGATAGAGCACAAGTTTATAGGCGTCAATAACATAGAAGTCAGCGCAGATATCTTTGAACACTGGCGCCTTGCAAACTCAATGGTATTAGCTATGCGTGCAAGCCTTAACCCTCAGATAGCCGACATCCAAATCAGCCCATACGCCTGGGCATTAAAGATAGTGCGCACAGCCGTTATACCCTCGGGTCAGATCACCAGCGAATCATTGGAAAGAGCCACAGACGTATTAAGCACCGCAGGATTGGAGCTATCTGTCTTTCTCACAGCCGCCAATAAGGTGCGTAATACATCTTAGTAATTTTCATATCCATATATTTGACAATGTCAGGTTTTAGTAAACATAAGGATTGTCTGAACTAGGATTACACAGATGTAAGGATTTGCAGGGAAAAGGTTTTAATTAATCATGTTAATCCCTTAATCCGTTAAATCGTGTTTCAGGCATTTTAGCTGCAACTATAATGGAAGATGACATTGTCAAAATAAGCGGCCACTGACCTAATGGACGACACTATAGCGGCTATATCCACACCCCTTGGGGAAGGGGGTATCGGCATTATCAGACTAAGCGGCAAGGAGGCTGTCTCCATTGCCAACAGGATGTTTGTGACCCCTACAGGTAAAACCGCCGCCAGACTTGCCTCGCACTCGATCACGTATGGATACATAAAGGACGGCCAAGACATCCTTGACGAGGTGCTCTTGTCTGTCATGCTCGCCCCTAACAGCTTCACCAAAGAGGACGTGGTTGAGATAAACTGCCACGGCGGACTGATCCCTCTAAGAAGGGTGCTCGATGCAGCGATCAAAAACGGGGCAAGGCTTGCATCCCCAGGTGAGTTCACCCTGCGCGCCTTCCTAAACGGCCGGATCGATCTGACTCAGGCCGAGGCCGTTTGCGATATCATACAGGCCAGAACCCAAGAAAGCGCCGCAGTTGCCCTACAACAACTCAGCGGGGGATTGTCACAGAGGCTGTCTGCCATATCACAAGAACTTATCGGCATTTGTGCACACGTGGAGGCTTACATAGACTTCCCGGAGGAGGACATAGAGCTATCAACCCACGACGATATCCTTAACCAGTTACAAACCCTACAGGACACCCTCAAAACCCTCTCCGGCACCTACGATCGAGGACGGTTCCTGCGCGAGGGCCTCTCAATTGCAATAGCGGGCAAACCCAACGTCGGTAAGTCCTCCCTGCTAAATTCACTCATGGAAAGGGACAGGGCAATTGTCACCCCCACGCCAGGCACCACCAGAGACACAATCGAGGAGTACATAAACGTAAAAGGCATCCCCGTCCGGATAATAGACACAGCCGGTATACGCACAGCGGATGACCTTGCCGAGAGCGTTGGGGTCAACAGAAGCATCATGGCCATAGAGGCAGCTAACATTGTGTTGATTGTCTTTGACGGTACGCAACACTCCCTCACACATGAGGATACGTCCGTTATAAACAGAACAACAAACAAGACAGTCATAGCGATTATCAATAAGGCCGACCAAAAAGTGCTGCTATCTGATAAGGACGTAAAAGACGCCTTACTCCACCCCCTAAAGGAGAGGGTATATGCAGGCACTGTAACGCTCTCGGCTAAGACAGGTCAGGGCATTGAAGATCTAAAACAGGCCATCTTTGACTGTACGATGAAGGTCGGCTTCGAGCCAAAAGAGGGCATCTTGATCACTAATCTAAGACACAAAACGGCGATAGATAACACCGTCTCGGCATTAACCCAAGCCATTAACTGCCTTAAAGACAGCGCCCCCCTTGAGATAACCGCCCTCGAACTGACAACCGCCCTCAACTACCTCGGTGAGATAACCGGCACCGTTACAGCCAATGACATCTTAAACAAGATATTTGAAGACTTCTGCATAGGAAAGTAGGAGGCATAGGATTGAGCATTACGAGGTCAAGGGGACTGGTCCCCCTGTGGGAGGGTCTAGGGAGGGCAAAGCCCTCCTTATTCATCTACTTGTACAGAACATGAACATTATAGAGCGCTTGTACAACGCTGGGTTGACCTATAAGCGGGATATGGGTTTTAGGCACAGGCGGAGGCTTTCGCAAAGGGTCGTAAGCGTAGGCAATATTACACTTGGGGGAACGGGCAAGACTCCTGCTGTCATTGCCATTGCACAGGAGGCGCTTAGAAGAGGGCTTAGACCATGTGTGTTGACCCGCGGCTACAGAGGCAAAAACAGAGGGCCATGCCTTGTCTCAAAGGGTAACGGACCTCTGTTGAACGTGGCAGAGGCAGGGGATGAACCGGTACTTATGGCCTACAGGCTGCCAAATGTGGAGATCGTTAAAGGGCCGGATAGATACGTGGCAGCACGTCTGTCGGAAGGGGCGGACGTTTTCATCTTGGATGACGGCTTTCAGCACTTTGGCCTCTACAGGGACGTCGACGTTGTGCTTGTTGATGGCCTCAAGGGGTTTGGCAACGGCAGACTCTTTCCACTAGGTCCGTTGCGTGAGCCCCTTGAACAACTCAGAAGGGCTGACGTTATCGTTACTACCAGACAGGACAACACCGGAGGCGGTTCTATACAGACACTGTGCAGTCAGGCTGGGGTCAAATGTCCAGAGGACATAACTCTTGAGGTCTACAATGCCGCTCACCGCCCCTCCAGCCTTAGGAGTACGGATGGAAGGAGCATCCCGCTTTCTGCAATTACAGGAAGCGCAGTCTTTGCCTTTTGCGGGATTGGTAACCCCGATGCCTTTGGGCGAACTCTACAATCAACCGGTGCTGTTGTAGCCGGCTTGATGGCCTTTCCTGACCATCATAGATACACAGCTTCTGACCTTAAGAAGATCATAAAAAAATCTGACGACACACAATGGATAATTACTACTGAAAAAGATATAATAAAGATTGGTCAATACCCCTTAGCGGAGAGGATCCTATGCCTGTCAGTCGATTTTGATATAGACAGGCGATTTTATAAGCGAGTGTTTGAATATGAATAAACGAATGAGTGAGAGTAAACTATACTTTGGAAGTTACCTGATTAGAAAACGGCTAATCTCTGAGGAGGACATGCTAGACGCATTGAGATATCAGAGCGAACAGACCCCATCTTTTATAGATACTGCCATCAAGAGAAGGCATTTAGACATGAAGCAGGTCTACGAGATCCTTACACATCAGGGGCACACCGATCTCTCATTTGAGGAAATGGCGATCCAGAGACAGTATCTGACCCCCCAGCAGGTAAATGAACTCAATGAGGAACGAGAGAGGGTTAGACCTCCTATTGGAGAGATACTCGTTCATTCTAACAAGCTGTCAAGAGATGTGATGTTACGGGAATTAGATAATTTTAACAAAATTAAGGGTAAATTTCAGGAGGTTGGTGAGATACTGAGAAACGTTACGATGTTTCAAAAGCTAAACGAGGGCGCCCTGTATATCCTTGCGGAGATAGCTGATAAAATCATATGTTTAAAAGGAGATCGGATTATAAGTGAAGATCAGGATGCAGACTGTTTCTACTGTGTCGTCTCAGGTACGCTGAAGGTAACAAAGGATAACCCGATCTACCAGGGTAAGGAGATCTTCATCTACCAGATAGCTAAAAACGATATATTTGGCGTATCTGCGATCTTCGAGGAGGAAAAAAGGGCAGCCAATGTAACAGCCGAGACAGAAGTCGTATTACTGAGGTTTGACAGGGACCTGTTTCTTGATTTCCTAGAAAATCACAACAAGGCTGCATACCCAATCCTGCTTTATATAATCCGGAGGCTTATCCACAAGCTGAACGAGACACGCTCAGAACTCGTCTTTGAAAGAAAACACCTCATAAACCGCGAAAACATCGACTCCCTGATGGACGACGTCGTATAACACTCAATGGTTATAGCTATTGACGGGTTGTACCTGCTAATGGTAAAGACCGGCCTAGGCCGGTACGTAGACAGCCTGTTGCGTGAATTTATCAAGACAGCGCCAGACAATAAATACTATCTGTATGATGGGCCTTTCTACAACGCCATCTTCAGGATGTATGACTTAAAAGGCGACTCGGCAAACATCGACAGATTTGCCGACCTATCCCGCTTTGCCATCCCCACCCTGACGGCCAAACGCACGTTAGCTGCTTTGCGTCCTTCTATCACAGGGGCATCCAAGAGGGCGCTGGATGAGGTAGATGTCTTCTGGGGACCGGGCTTTAAGGGGGTCTATGGCTCCCCTTTTAGGACTGTTATAACGGTTGCCGACATGGCACATAAGTATTATCCACAGAGCATCCCACGGGCGCTGTCAGGGTTCCTGCAATACCGCTTGCCCACAGAACTGAAACGAGCTGACACAATCATCGCTATCTCACAAAACACCAAGGCAGACATCGTCAAGTTTCACAACATAGACGAATCTAAGATACGAGTCATCTACCCAGGCGTAAGCAAAGAGTTCTCTCCCGTTACAGATACTCAAACGCTTGAAACGCTTAGGATACGCTACAAGCTGCCCCAACGCTACATCCTCTACGTAGGGGCGCTGCAGCCGAGAAAGAACGTGGAATCACTTATCAAGACCCTGCCCATGCTCTCTGAGCACAAACTGGTAATAGCAAGCGGGGCGCAGTGGAAGAGCAGCTCAATTGGACGTTTGATCACTGAGCTTGGTGTTGAGGACAACGTCGTCTTTACAGGTTATATAGATGATGCAGACCTGCCCGCCCTATACAGCTTGGCCACAGTATTTGTAATGCCAAGCCTCTACGAAGGCTTCGGTCTACCCATACTGGAGGCTATGGCCTGCGCAACAGCAGTGGTAACATCCAACACATCGTCCCTGCCCGAGGCAGCCGGTGATGCAGCCATCCTGGTTAACCCCGAATCCGTTGTCGAGCTGTCAGAGGCAATAAACAAAATAATACAAAACAAGACGCTTCAACAAGAGCTAATATCAAAAGGCCTAAAACAAGCAGCCCAATTCTCATGGAACAAATCAGCTCTACAAATGTTACAAGCATTTGATGAGTGTAAAAATGGATGAAAAGGGGGAGCTTTGCTCCCCCTCAGACCCTCTCACAAGGGGACCAGTCCCCTTGACCCCGTAAATTTCTGGCGTGGCTGTTTAGGTCAACAGCACTATCCCTTGACCCCATTATACTATTTTGCCCTGACAGAGGCGATTCAACGATTGACAGGGTATATTAATTATGTTTAAATAATAACGTTTTATGTAATTTAGCGGTTGTTCTTAAGCGAACATGCAATACTTAGCTTGGAGGGGTGATTAAATGACAGGAAATTTAACAGGAAACTACTTTATAAGCAAAACAAGATTTTTGCTTTATATTAAAATATCACTTCTATTGTTTCTGTTTACAACGCTATTTTCTTGTACCCACTACCCGCCGCGGCCTGAATCAATTAATCTGGACATTTCCAGAACCGGTACAGGCATCGGCACTGTAATAAGCTCACCTTCAGGGATAAACTGTGGTTTGACATGTTCAGCTTCTTTTCCTGCAGATTCAGTCGTAACGCTAACCGCAACTGCCGGCGACAGTTCATCCTTTGTAGGATGGGACGGTGCCTGCACTGGGACAAGCCCAACATGCCTGCTAACGATGTCGGAGGCCAGGAAGGTTACAGCAACGTTTGCACCCAAAGTGATAGGGATTAAGATATCGGGAGGGGGGACATTCTCGATGATGATTAATAATGATAGCACGCTATGGGCATGGGGGGATAACGAGTTCGGGCAGCTAGGGGATGGCACTAGCAAGAACGGACTCACCCCAGCGAAGATAGGCTCGGATACTAACTGGGTATCTTTCTCAACTGGCTATTTTCACACGATAGCACTCAAGAAGGACGGCTCGCTATGGGCATGGGGGGATAACAGCTCTGGGCAGCTAGGGGATGGCACCACTACAGATAGAGTCACTCCAACGAAGATAGGCTCGGATACTGATTGGGCTATTGTATCGGCTGGCTACCTTCACACGCTAGCAATTAAGAAAGACGGCTCGCTATGGGCATGGGGGGATAACGAGTTCGGGCAGCTAGGGGATGGCACCACTACAGATAGAGTCACTCCAACGAAGATAGGCTCGGATACTGATTGGGCTATTGTATCAGGCGGTGGTAGTCACACATTAGCGATAAAAAAAGATGGAACGCTGTGGGCATGGGGATATAACAAATACGGGCAGCTAGGGGATGGCACCACTACAGATAGAGTCACTCCAACGAAGATAGGCTCGGATACTGATTGGACTACAGTCTCATGTGCTTATATCCACACAATAGCGCTTAAGAAGGATGGGACGCTATACGGATGGGGTGAAAACGAGGCAGGGCAAGTAGGAGACGGCACTACTACAAATAGGAACACGCCAATCAAGATAGGCTCGGATACTAACTGGAGCTATATCTCAGCCGGCGGATATCACTCATCCGGGCTTAAGGATGACGCAACTCTATGGACATGGGGAGACAACGAACTCAGTGAGCTTGGAGACGGTACTACTCAGTACAGATATGTGCCAACGAAGATAGGTACTGATACTGACTGGGCAGCTATCTCCGCTGGCTTTACACACATGATGGCGCTTAAGAAGGATAGGACGCTATGGACATGGGGCGATAACGAGTTCTGGCAGCTAGGTTATGATACTGATGCCTGGATAACAAATCTAACCCAGATAGATCCCAATACTAAATGGAACGTTATCTCTGGCGGCAGCTGGCACACGGAAGCAATTGATTCAGATAGAATGGTATTTTCATGGGGAGATAACTTTGACGGCAGGCTCGGAGACGGCACTAACATAGATAGAAATACACCTACCAAGATTGCCTCTGAACAGATATGGGGGGATAACACGTACCGCCATCTCATTGACGAACTTACTGCATGGGTAAGTACGCCGGCTAAGTTATACGCTGACACTTACTGGGCCTATGTATCGGCTGGCGGCTGGCATACAATGGCTCTTAAAACATATGGGGCGTTATGGGCGTGGGGATGTAACTATTGTGGTGAGCTTGGAGATGGCACTAAAAAGGATAAGAACACACCGGTAAAGATAGGCTCTGATGTTAATTGGGTCGATGTATCGGCTGGTTTTGCTCACTCGATAGCGCTTAAGACAGACGGGACACTGTGGGCATGGGGCTGTAACTATTGGGGGGAGCTTGGCGACGGCACTCTTACAGAGAGGATTACACCAACGAAGATAGGTCTTGATACCGATTGGGCCACTGTCTCGGCTAGTTGGTTTCGCACAATAGCACTTAAGACAGACGGGACACTATGGGCATGGGGAAATAATGAAAACGGTGAGCTTGGTACTGGCAACACTGACGTAAAGCTCTCGCCTGTTAAGGTAGGCACTGATACTGATTGGGCCACTATCTCAGCTGGTTGGTACCACACGGTAGCGCTTAAAAAAGACGGCTCTCTATGGGCATGGGGAAGTAACTTTCAAGGTCAGTTGGGCGACGGCACTACTACACAGAGGCTTACTCCAACGAAGATAGGCTCTGACACTGATTGGACCGCTGTCTCAGCTAGTGCTTATTACACAGCAGCGCTCAAAAAGGATGGCACATTATGGGCATGGGGGGATAACAGCTACGGACAGCTAGGTGATGGCACTACTACTAATAAGCTCTCGCCTACTAAGATAGGTTCAGAGACTAACTGGGCTGCTATCACCACTGGTTTTGCTCACTCGATAGTGCTCAAAACTGACGCGACGCTATGGAGTTTGGGTCAGAACGTTTATGGTCAAGTCGGCATCGGGGCTTTCGGCAAGAGAGACACACCTGGCAAGGTAAACCTGCCAATATCCTCAAATCCAATATAATCCCTGAATCTCTCTTTATATGATCCATTCATAGGGTTCACGGTTAATTTGTTCTGTATTTTACACTTTTCCTTAAATAGCTGTTTAATGCGATTTTGAAGATGGATTCCCGCTTTCGCGGGAATAACAGCAAGAGGCGGTGGGAATGACAGGACGACCCATAAGTTATATGAAACACCTCACGTTTTTCACTCCATGTTTTTCCTCTTGAGCAATACAAAATAAATGTTGGGCTTGGTTGCTTGGAGATGTTGCCTTGATACATATACACATTGCTTAAGTTAACAGTATAATCCCTGAATTTTTATGTACCCCTTAAAGCGTATATATAGACAAACGGTCGATTGATTTGTTATGCTTTAGTATGGTTATGGTATTTTTATGAGGGTGCATAAGAAATTCATGGGGAGTTTAATGGGGTCAAGGGGACTGGTCCCCTTGCGGAGGGGTCTGAGGGGAGGCAGAGCCTCCCCTTCTTTGAAAAACCCACGACTTTCTTATGCGCCCTTTTTATGATACGGGATTGCATAAATATTAAAAGAACGGGAGGATATTGTTTTGGAAAAAATAAAAGACCTTGAGGAAAAAATATCAGCTATCGTTGAGAAGGTAAAGACACTAAAAAATGACAAGGATAGTTTGCAGAGGAAGCTGGACGAATACAATGGCGTCCTTGCAGCAAAGGATCTGGAGATAGCAGCGTTAAAAAATGAATTGAGCAGCAAGAATGTTGAGGTAGAGAGGATGACCGGAGAGAAAAACTCCGTGGCCGAGCAGATAGAGGCTATCTTAAGTGAGTTGGACAGGATAGAGATCTAGAACAATGGCAAGTGCAGAGGTCTACATACTTGGTCAGAAATACATACTCAAGGGTGAGGAGAGCGAGGAGTATATAAAAGCCCTTGCCCTGTACGTAGACAAGAAACTGCAAGAGATACAGCAGTCCTCACTAACTGTTAACCAAACAAAGGCTGCTATCTTGGCGGCTTTGGGTATAGCAGACGAGCTCTTTAAGCTGAGAGATGAGCACGAATCATTGACTAAAAAGATTGAGACAAGCGCTGATAACCTCAGTAAGATACTCGACTAGCATTTAAAAAGACGAATTTAAGGTAGACAATGAAGGTATTGATATACGTAAGACTAAAAGATACAGTGCTGGATCCACAGGGAAAGGCGGTACTGGGCGGGTTACGCAACCTTGGGTTTGCTGAGATTGAAAACGTAAAGGTGGGAAAGATGATTGAGTTGTACATAAGCGATGTGCAACCTAGTGATAAGACATCTGAGGCATCAGCGGAGGAGCTAAGAGGACATATAAAAGAGATGTGCGAAAAGCTGCTTGTAAACACCGTTATCGAGGAGTTCCGCTTTGAGGTTGTGAAGTAGGTCATTATGAACGTGATTGTAGACACAGACTTATGTATTGGTTGTGGTAGATGTCAGGAGTTATGTCCGGCCGTGTTTTTTATAGATGAGAGTATTGGCAAGTCAGAGGTTATTGACGCTGAGGCCTGTGAGTATGCCAACTGCTGTGAGGCTGCTGAGGAGAATTGTCCGGTGCACGCAATATCAATTGTTGACTGAGGACTACGTCGATCTGCGTTTAAATAAAGATAGTTTAATAGAATATAATGCCTATGAAGTTTACTCCGCTTAACCCTATTATGTTACACATGAATTCAAAGAGGTGTATAAATTATGCCTGATAAGCATAAGGCTAATATACTTGTTACCGATGATGATCCTTTTGTCCTTGAATCGATCTCTATACTGTTAAAAGAAAACGGCTATAACGTTATGACGTGTTCTAGTGGCAGGGAGGCATTGGGTTTAATGAGCAATAGCAGCGATATTGTAAACGTCGTTATAACAGACATAAAGATGCCTGGTATCTCCGGTGTTGAACTTTTGGACCGGCTGCACAGACGTTATCCAGACATACCAGTGATATTGATGACGGCCTTTGCAGACCTCGATATGGTTATAGATGCTATAAAGAAGGGGGCATACGATTTTATTATCAAGCCCTACAGGTATGAGCAGTTGTTCTACAGTGTGGAGAAGGCTGTCCGGTATGCCGAGCTCTTAAGGATGGAGAAGGACTACATGCGGAGGCTTGAAGATACCGTTAAGCAAAGGACCAAGCAGTTATCAAATGCGCTGGATAAGGTGACAAGCCTCAGTAACGATATAGTCAATCGGCTAACCGTGACGGCAGAATACAGGGACGAGGACACGGGCACTCACATCCTTCGTATAGGTAGGTATGCGGAGCTACTGGCACGGGAACTTGGCATGTCTGAGGAGTTCATTTGCTCAATCCGTTTTGCAAGCCCTCTGCACGATATTGGCAAGATAGGGATCCCCGACAGCATCTTACTTAAACCGTCTGGTTTGAGTTTCGAGGAATTTCAGGTTATGAAGACGCACACCACTATAGGTTCAAATATACTGTCGGGCTCATCGTTCCCCAAGCTGCAGATGGCCGCGGCAATTGCGATGAACCACCACGAAAGATGGGACGGTTCAGGCTATCCAAGAGGTCTCAGCGGTACTGCCATAACCATTGAGGCTAGAATAACAATCATATGCGACCAGTACGACGCCCTCAGAAGCAAGCGTCCATACAAGCGATCTCTAAAGCACAAAGAAGCCGTTGAGATAATAACCAAGGGAGATGGCAGGACCCTCCCCAAGCACTTTGACCCCAACGTACTAAGAACCTTTAATCGACTAGCCGGGGAATTTAACGATATCTTTGAAGCCCATCAACTCTAAACCTCTTATGCAATTATTTTACGAGTAACGCCCTGTGTACTTTTTTTGTAGTATCTCCGAATTTGAAAAACCTTATTGTATCCTTAAGCATTTCTGCTTGAGAGCTGAGTTCTTCAGACGTTGATGCCAAATCTTCAGATGATGAGGCATTCTGTTGGATCACCTGGTCTAACTGTTGAATCGCCTTACTGATTTGGTCTGTACCGGTACTCTGTTCGTTGCTTGAGGCGCTGATCTCCTGTATAAGCTCTGCGGTCTTTGTGATATCAGGGACTAGCTTAGTAAGCAATGCGGACGTTAGCTCAGCTAATAAAACACTAGAGCTTGATAACTGGGTTATTTCACCCGCAGCTTTCTGCGAACGCTCAGCCAACTTTCTTACCTCAGAGGATACTACGGCAAACCCCTTACCATGCTCGCCAGCCCTTGCAGCCTCGATTGCAGCGTTTAGGGCTAACAGATTTGTCTGCCGCGCTATCTCCTCAATAATGGTAATTTTACTGGCTATCTCCTTCATCGCCTGAACTAACTCTTTTACTGATTTACCGCTTTCTTGGGCGTCTCGAGCAGCCTTCATAGCTGTCTTCTCGGTCTGCAAGGCATTTTCTGAACTCTGTCGTATGTTCGCTGTCATCTCTTGCATTGAAGAGGCTGTCTCCTCTATAGAGGCTGCCTGCTGTGTAGCGCCCTGAGAGAACTCCTGTGCAGACATGCTTATCTGTTGACTTCCCCTTGCTACGTTGTCAGAAACCATCATTATGTTACCAATTACGTCTTGCAGTTTCCCAAGCATATTTTTCATCGCTGATAAAAGCTGACCTGTTTCATCTCTTGTGGTGGACTTTATATCCAACGTTAAATCGCCTTCTGCCAGCCGATTTGACGCCTCAACAACCTCTTTCAAAGGAAGGGCTATACTACGGCTGATCCATATAGTAATGATCACACCACATAAAAAGATAAAACCAATTATCGTCAAAATAGTTATCAGCGTCTCATCTATTATTGTCTCTATGCTATGTGTTTTATCTTTGGCCTCCTTTACCTGTTCATCTCTGAAATCACCCATCTTCTTTGAAAGCTCTGAAGCGATCTTATCAAAGTCCTCCATAAATTTGTTGCCCTCATCTATTCCTTTGCTGACATAGGCGTCAGCCATCTTCTTTCCAAACTCGTGGTATCGCAAAAAAAGCCCTTTCACTTCTTCCATCCTCTTGATGGAATTCGTATCGTTCTCTTCCCTGTACATCCCTATTATTTTTTCTATATTGCCTTTAAATCTTGATGCCGCCTCATCGGCCTCCTTATACCCGCCAGGGTTATGTGTTGCCGCTACGTCCTGTATAAATTGCTGTACCTGCACTGTATCTAAAACCATCTCGTCAGCGATAAGGGCATATGGCAGACTCTCTTTATCAAGGTGATTGGCGTGCTGCTTTATCCTCTGAGTCGTAAAGAATATGAACCCTCCCATGATCAATATAAGCAGTAAAACAATCCCAAAACTGCCGCCAATCCTGACTCCGACTCTTAAGTTCTTGAACATATTATGTATTACTCCTTCTGTATATAGAACATACGGGTTATCAAATGTGTGTTGAGGAAGCTGTCACAGATTCTTCACTCAACACACCTAAACTAGTATCCCTGGTCGCAAATATATTACCCTCTACCCTTTAGGGCGGGTATATGGGAAGGTTAGAAGAATATCTTTGTCCTTAACCCAAAGACCCAGACGTTGTGAAAACCTCTGTCGCCAAGGGCATTGGATATATACTGTACATCAGGAGAGATTACAAGGTATTTTTTCAGCAGTATGCTGTAATAGAGCTCGGCGCGGTTCTCATCGCCATGAGATTTTTTTGATGCGCTCATGTAATCACGATAGTCCTTTGAAAGAATAGCCATACCATAAGCAAGCCCAAGTACGTCATCATTCCTGCCCCAGAGTTTACCACTCAGGGCAAGACCGGCACTCCATGCTACGTCGTACTTGTAGACCTTGCCGTCCTGATAACCGAGTCTTCCAAAGAGCGTTAGAGAATCCGTAACCTGCTGGTCGGCGCTCAAGCCTGTTCCCCAGCCCTTTGCCGTTTTATTGGTAGGGTCTTTTATCTCGATGTGGTCAGTCCTATTAGTCCAGGCGTTGATACGATAATTACCCTGAAGTTCGCCAATCTTAGGCTTTACACCGACTTCAGCTATCAGGAAAGGCTTGTTGAATATGTTTTCCCACTGGGAATCCCCGCGCTGCCAACCAAGGCTTACGTAGATGAGTTCTACAGGACTTATGGTCATCCGCACACCACCCGTGAAGCTGGGTAACTCAATGGCCTTGCTGTTGACAAAACCGGATGACAGAAACTGATTGTTTTCATTGTTGGCCACGGCATTAGTATCGAAATAGTTGGCAAAGTCGAGCTTGCCAAACGTGAAGGTGAGTTTACCCTCAAGGAGTTTATGCTCGTACCACGCCTCTCTTACCCAAAGATAGCTGTCATACTTGTTGGCTGCGGTTTCATTGACACCTAAGAAGGTATCAAGTCTGCCATCCTGCACAAGTCCCTTGCCGACCCCTGCCTCGGTCTTAAAAAACACCTGACCGTTTTCGCCCAACGGCCTTCCAACCTCAAACTGTGCCCTGAGATTCGCATTCGTGACATCTCCACCTGGAGGATTGTTTTTCTTGTTACCGGATGTAGTCTGCCCAACCGTAACTACATTTCCGGCCACTGACAGTCCCTTGAAAAAGTTGGGGATACCGTCTTTTTCATGCAGCATATGTTTGTCCTGATGAGAGGCGGCCTCAGGCTCGGCACCGGCCTTGTCTTTGGCTTCCTCAGGCGTCCCAACAGTCTTTAGCTCAATCACCAGCTCCTCATACTCTTTTTGCGTTATAACCCCCTTTTTCAAGAGAAGCTTCAATATGGCTTCAGACTCACTACCATAAGAAAGCGAAACCGTCAAAAGAAGAACCATAACAACTACTACTAACCTCTTAAACATTACCAATATTAACCTCCTTTGTTTAATTCACTAAAAGTGATCTTATAAAATACATAGAGCCTCTTGCAAAACTCCTAAACGAAAGAAGTTTTAGCTCTCCTTATGATAAAATAAGTTTCCCAAACTTAAATCGATAAGGAGAGCATCATGTTA
>PEAB01000063.1 GCA_002753395.1 Nitrospirae bacterium MYbinv3
ATCATATGGCAGCGGTGACAGGTCTGGTTTTATTAAACGTCATGTGCTTCAGAACTTCTACGGATTTGAGCTGATGATGGCGCCGTATGCGATAGGACATATAAAGATGTCCTTAATGTTGCAAGAATTGGGCTATACACTACAGGATGACGACAGGGCTATGGTGTTTATCACCAATACGTTAGACATGGAGGCTTTAGAGCAATCCCGGCTTCCAGGGATGTCATCACTGTCTGAGGAGTCGCACAGGGCAGAGGACATAAAGAATAAAACGCCTATATTGGTAATCCTTGGCAATCCGCCATATTCAGGGCATTCCTCAAACGTTGGTGCCTGGATTTCAAAGGAGATAAAGACCTACTTTCAAGTTGACGGCAGACCGTTAAAAGAGAGGAACCCCAAATGGTTACAGGATGATTATGTGAAATTCATACGATTTGCTCAATGGAAGATAGATCGCGTAGGCGAAGGGGTGTTAGCGTTTATCACCAATCATAGCTATCTTGATAATCCAACATTTAGGGGGATGAGAAGGTCATTGATGGAGAGTTTTGATGATATATATACCCTAAATCTACATGGTAATAGCAAGAAGAAGGAGAGATGTCCTGACGGCTCAAAAGATGAGAATGTGTTTGATATCCAACAGGGTGTCGCTATAGCATTTTTTATAAAGAAACAGGGGACAAGGAAAAGAGTCTCCTATGCCGATATATATGGAGAGAGGGAGGCAAAATATTCTTGGCTTGATAAAAATGATATCAACACAACGCAGTGGAGAGACATTCAACCCAAATCTGAACACTTTTTATTTGTCCCAAGAGATGAGATATTATTACCTGTCTATGATAAATACACAAAGATTACGGACATCTTCCCAGTCAACAGTGTTGGGATTGTCACTGCACGGGATAAGCTGACAATACAGAGGACAAGAGATGAGGTATGGCAAACCGTCCTGAACTTTTCAAGGCTTGATACAAGGAGTGCAAGACAGGCTTATAGTCTGGGTAAAGATACAATAGACTGGAAGGTAGAACTCGCTCAGAAGGATTTAGTAGACAGCGGATTGGATAGAAGAAATATTTCGCCTATCCTGTGTAGACCATTTGATGTCCGTTTTACTTATTATACAGGAAACTCTGGTGGTTTCCACTGTAGGCCTCGAGCAGAAATTATGCAGCATATGATACAAGGTAATATTGGATTGATTACCGTTAGACAAGTTGCAGAGGGAATTTTTAATCATGTTTTTGTCTCGGAACACATTACTGAAAGCCGGGTAACTTTAAGCAATAAAGGTATAGCTTTTCTTTTTCCCCTGTATCTTTATTTATCTCATTACGGAAATAGTGAGATGGTTAAGCAATCAAATATAAATCCCAATGTCGTAATATCCTTATCTAAAACCTACAACACGGAACCATCTCCAGATGAGATATTCTACTACACCTACGCCGTTCTCCACTCAAACACGTACAGAACTAAGTACGCCGAGTTCTTGAAGATAGACTTTCCAAGGCTGCCGTTTACCAAAGACCATAGCGTATTTACCAGGATGGCTCAACACGGTCAAAGCCTTGTCGAGCTGCATCTCCTTAAGTCGCCTGATCTTGAACCACCCTCTACAAGGTTTCAGGGCAATGGGGATAACAAAGTCCTTAAACTGCAATACGACAATAAAGAAAGACACCTCCATATCAATCCAACCCAATACTTCGAGGGACTCACCAACGATGTGTGGCAGTACAAGATTGGTGGCTACAAGGTCTGTGAAAAATGGTTGAAAGACAGAAAGGGGAGAACCTTATCCTTTGAGGAGATTAAATGCTATTGTAAGATAGTTACAGCGCTACAGAAAACTATCAAGCTACAGGATGAAATAGATATGCTCTACAACGAGTTAGAAAGTGATGTATGCCAAACAGCAAAAGATTTATAAACAGTAGTTTTGCACTTTCTGGATTCCTGCTCAGGTCAGGGGCAGGAATAGAACAGCTAAAAATGCCACTTGCTGTCATTCCCGCGAAAGCGGGAATCCATGTCTTGAAACCATAAAAATAAATTACCATGTTTTTTAAGAGGATACCCTTTTATTATATTGACAGCAGCGTTGGTATAAATGTATATTTGCGTTATGCACTGCGGTAAGTGTGGGACACAAAACGAGGATGGAGCCTTTAAATGTATAAGGTGTGGGGATATTCTAATAGTGATATCGGATGCCCCTTTGCCACAGCCTAAAATCCCCTCCTATCTCCTGCCATCGATCCTGCTTACCATACTTAGCTGTCTACCGTTAGGGATTGTGGCTATCGTGTACGCCGCAAAGGTCAATAAAAAGATGACGCTCGACGATTATGCTGGAGCTGCAGAGTCCTCAAAAAAGGCTAAGATGTGGTGCTGGTTAGCCTTTGGGGGAGGGGTGGGCTTTTTTATAGTCCGCTTTATCATTCTAATGATTGTAAGTCCAGATGGCCACTTCTAAACAAACTGTTATTGGTATTGGATGTATAGCAGTGTTAGGTGTTGTTTTGTACGACGTTAACCCTGAGCACTCGTCAATGTTTCCACGGTGTATCTTCCATACATTAACAGGGCTTTACTGCCCAGGGTGTGGCAGCACGCGTGCCTTGCACCAACTCCTGCATGGCAATGTCATCGCCGCCTTTAGATACAACCAGCTGACGATGCTCTTTGTACCGTTTATCGTGTACGCTCTCTTGTCTTATCTCTTTCCTGCATTGAAGTTTCCCCCGCTGCCTTCATCTAATGCGAGCTGGCTTATCCCTGCTATAATTATACTTTACGGTGTTTTGAGAAACTTCAACACGTATCCTTTTTCGTTATTGGCTCCATGTATACGGTAATTGTCGGTGCCGGAATGACGGGTCTGAGTGCGGCCTACATGCTTGCTAAGGCCGGCAGGCGTTGCCTGCTTCTTGAAAAGAAAGGCAGGGTTGGGGGCCTCTGCCAGAGTTTTATCCTTGACGGGGTTACGTTTGACTATGGCCCTCACGTGTTTATGTACAGACCGGGGGCTGAGGCAGAAGAATTTATGATGACCCTGCTTGAGGGTGAGGAGATTATAAAACGACGCTGGCGGTTTGGCATAAACAACGGCGTTAAGACCTACACCCTGCCAATGTCAATAACCGGCCTGCTCCGTTATCCCTGGAGGTTCAAGCGGCAGATGCTTGAGGCCTTCTTAAAAAGAAACACCACTGCTGATGTCAAAACAGAAAATAATTTGTCGGTAGCGCAAGACATGATCAGGAAATTTGGCAAGTCCTACTACGAAGAAATCTTTGAACCGATGCTGTTAAAAAAGACGCTTCTATCAGGCCGCGAGCTTCATTGCGACTGGGTTGCTCGTGTCGACAGGGATGTGCGAAATAATAAGATAACAGTTAACGACTCTCCACAACCATTGCTTTTAAGAATCCTCAGGATACTCTATCAGACATACTACTATCCAGCTAGGGGGTTTGAACGTCTGCCCCAAAGGCTTTATCAGTTGTATAATAAGACGGGCCAAGAGTCCATCTTAGAGTGCGGACAGTTGAGGTTTACCAAGAATCAGAACCGCGTCACCACCGTGATCGTTAATGGTGTGGCCTATCCGGTAAGAGACCTGGTCTGGACCGGTTCCATAAACGATCTCAATACCCTTCTAGGCAGCAGTGCCCCACGACTAAGTTACGTAAAAAACGCCTTTGTCTTTCTGACCTATAATCAGCCAAGATACATCAAACGGCCAATGCTCTACGTCTATTACACAAGTAAAGAGTTGATCTTTGAGCGTGTGTATTTCCCGTCAAACATATATGGCAATGACACTCGACAGTCATCTATGGCTGTTGAGGGCATTTGTGTTATCTTAAACTATGTGGAAGACTTCGACGATGAGTATGTGTTGAGACGCACGATAGAGGAGGTTGAAAAGGTGGGGCTTTTTGAGAAACGGCACCTGCGTCAATCCCGTGTCATAAAGGCCGGTCAGTGTATGCCTGTCTATTGGCTCGACTATGAACAGGACTTGGCGGCGGCATACAAAGAAATACATGGCTATAAGAACGTTTACTCTGTTGGTCGTATGGGAGGGTTTTACTTTTGTATGACCCCTGCGGCAGTCAGCCAGGGGTTTAAGGCTGCCACAGAGATTCTCAAAACCAACAACACAGAATAATGAAGAACGCAGAACAGAAGTCGTCCCTTTTCTCCATTGACCTGGCAACGCACGCCCTGAACCCCGCCGTAGCATTTAGCATCCTCAAGAGGCATCTATACGCCTTTTATAAACACCTCACCTTGAAAAAGCTCTTAAACTTCTGCCTGACAGAGTACAACAGACTTACAAAAAAGGCTCGCCTTAAGTCGTTTCCCTACATCCTTAAAGTAGAGACCACCAACATATGTAATCTCTCGTGTGCCTACTGCTATGATGGCAGGCGAGTTCCAGCAGAGGGAGAGCGGGGCTTTGGAAGGATGTCGTTTGAGGGGTTTAAGCGGCTCATAGATGAGGTGGGACCTTATCTGTTTAAGATAAATCTATATGGGTTTGGCGAACCCTTTCTTGACCCTCAGACCATAGACATGATCAGCTATGCCACAAGCCACAACGTAGGTGTTGGTGTGTCCTCGAACATGAACTTTACAGATGACACCCTTGCCCGTCGCATTGTTCAGTCTGGCCTGGAGGTGTTGATATTCTCATGTCATGGTGTTACACAGGAGAGCTACAGAAAGTTCATGGTCAAGGGGAATATGGAACTGGCGTTTAGGAACATATCAGAGGTTATAGCGCAGAGGGCAGCGGCAGGCTCAAAAACCCCCTTTATAGATTGGCAGTTCTGTGTAACCGGTTTTAATCAGGGCGAGATAGAGGCTGCAAAGGTCAAGGCCAGAGAGCTTGGTATCGACCAGGTGCGTTTTATAAAGCCCTTCTTCCCTGAAGATGCAGGCAGGGAGTGGTTTTCTGATCTGTTTCCGCCACACACAACACAGCCCTCGTCCAATAAGCAGGCAGGTTGTTCGTGGCCGTATCGCTCTGTCTACATCAACTACGACGGCGGGGTACTGCCATGCTGTAAGGACACACGTCTGATGGTCAACGACTTTGGCAACGTATTCAAAGAAGGTTTTTTGAGCATCTGGAACAACGATAAGTATGTCACCAGCCGTCAACTCATTGCAGCTCACAAGACTGACTGCCAAACCATGTGCGCCCGCTGCGCCAAATTTAAGTAAACATAGAGGTTGTCTGAACTAGGATTACACGGATGAAAGGATTTACAGGAAACTATAGTTTTGCACTTTCTGGATTCCTGCTCAGGTCAGGGGCAGGCATAGAACAGCCAAAAACGCTATTTGTTGTCATTCCCACGAAAGCGGGAATCTATTTTCAGGAGCTACATAAAATGCTGGTTTACAAAAAAGTGCAAAAGTATAGAGGAAAAAGAGATAACATAATCCTTACAATCCTTAAATCTGTTAAGTCGTGGTTCAGACATCTCATTCCATTTTATTTTTCTTGAACTAATCAGTTATAATTAAGTATTATGAAGACATTGAGACTGGCTATGGCTCAGATAAACCCGACAGTGGGTGACCTGGGCGGCAATCGAGATAAGATCGTCAACTATATAGATATGGCAAGGGACCTCGCTGTGGAGATCGTAGCCTTCCCTGAGATGTGCATCACCGGCTACCCCCCTGAAGACCTCCTCCTAAAACCTCACTTTATCAAGGACAACCTAAAGATTCTCAGCGAGATACAAAAGAAGACCAAAGATATCGCCGCAATCGTTGGCTTTGTTGACCTGCAGGACGATATCTACAACTCATGTGCTATGCTCTACGATGGTAGAGCTATTGATGTCTACCATAAGGTGTTTTTGCCCAACTACGGCGTATTTGATGAGATACGCTACTTCAAGGCAGGTACCAAGCTCCCCGTCTACGAGATATGTAAGACCCTGATAGGTGTCAATATCTGCGAGGACATGTGGTACCCCGACGGACCTGCCCACAGACAGGGACTCAATGGCGCTGAGCTTATAATAAACATCAACGCCTCCCCCTACGCTATCAATAAGACCAACTTTAGAGAGACCATGCTGCGCGCCCGGGCCTCTGACAATCTCTTCATCCTGGCCTACCTCAACACTGTTGGCGGACAGGACGAACTCGTCTTTGACGGTAATAGCCTCGTTATCGGACCTACTGGTGAGGTCATCAAGAGGGGTGCCCAGTTTGCCGAGGAACTTATGGTAATCGACCTTGATATAGAAAACGTCTTCATGGCACGCCTACAGGACCCTCGAAGACGCCAGAACACTAAAACACACAAGGATGATTATATAAAACGAATCCATGTGTACGACAAACATACCCCCAACAAACCCCATCTGTTGATAGGAGGGGATAGGGGGAATGCTGTTGATTTAAGCAGGTGTAACCACGAGGAGGTCTATGCAGCTCTGACCCTGGGCACAAGAGACTATGTCAGGAAAAACGGTTTTAAGTCGGTAGTCATTGGCCTAAGCGGCGGGATTGATTCCTCATTAGTTGCCGCCGTGGCCGTTGATGCCATCGGGAAGGACAATGTGCGAGGCCTGTTTATGCCATCCCCCTACACCTCTGATGAGTCAGGAGAGGACGTCTATGGACTAGCGAAAAACCTATGTATTGAGGTGCTTGAAATCCCCATAACCGACATCTTTTCAACCTATATCAAGGAGTTGGAGACCCCCTTTAGGGGAAGAGACGTTGATACCACGGAGGAGAACCTTCAGGCCCGTATACGGGGCAATCTCCTCATGGCTATATCTAACAAGTTTGGCTCCCTGGTATTGACCACAGGCAATAAGTCTGAGATGTCCGTTGGGTATGCCACGCTCTATGGGGATATGGCCGGCGGGTTTGCTGTTATCAAGGACGTTCCCAAGACGCTGGTATATGAACTCTGCCACTGGAGAAATGCCGCATCCTCAACCCCAGTTATCCCTCAACGGGTCCTAGTAAAGGAACCTACGGCTGAACTCAGGCACTCTCAAAAGGACACTGACTCGCTCCCTCCATATCCCAGCCTTGACCCAATCCTTGCCTCATATATAGAAAAGGAGATGAGCTACGAGGAGATTGTGATGCTTGGCAACGATGACCAAACCACTAAGAGAATCCTGCAAATGATAGACAAGAGCGAGTATAAGCGTAGACAGTCCCCACCGGGTATCAAGATCACTTCAAGGGCGTTTGGAAAGGAAAGACGCTTCCCTATAACCAACGGCTACAGAGGATACTAGCAATGAGGAGATATCTTGTACATATCTGGATGGCTGCCTTGATGCCGTTGTTGCTATCCTGCACAGACAGCGCCCTTGGCAGCAACAAAAACGCAGCCGAGTTCAAAAAAGAACCGGCCCTCACCCAAACCGTACCCAAGAAACCTGTCCATATAAAGCTAAAACGTAATTTCAAGGGCGAATACAGTTGGGACCTCTCAGGCGACAACGTAAAGGAAATGCTCAGGATCAACGCTGAGCTGCAAAAAGAACTCCCCGCTAACTAGGCCAATCTGGCAGAAAACTGTCGGCTAATATCTGTTCCAAGCTGTAAGGACAATCATGAGGAAACATGGACAATGGGATATCGCTCTGGCGCGACGCCATTAAAACAGCGTCCCCGTATGATTCCAAAAGGGCATCTGACAGCCTGTTTTTGAGGCTTGGATTTTTTCGTAAGAGTCTTTCTATCTTTCGTCTCTGCTCCTTGATTGTACAATCCCAACTGTTTCCTCTCAATTGTGGTTGATATTGCCATTTTAACAGGTGGGCAACAAGGACGCCAAGTCTGTTTTCCAGTTCACGCTCCCTACTTTTGCCCATATCCTCTAACTCCTCTATAACGTGTTCCATATCTGTCTCAGAAAAACGTCTCTGCTTTAACAGATCAACGTTCTTAAAGACCCATGCATAAAAATCCTCTTCATATAACCTATTTACAGGAACAACCATGTCTGTCATCTCTTGCCTCCTTCTCTTTATTTATTGTACCCTTTTGATGTTGTTGGCTTCAACTGAAATAGCATGTTCTATTAACGACAAAGATGCAACAATATGTGAAGTAAAATTCACTTGACGATAAGCGATTTGTATGATTATACTGATTCAAGAGACATTTTGTAATGATTTAATGAGGATAATTTAATGGACAAAGAGTATGTGATTAAGTTACCGGAGTATTGTAATCTTTTAAACTTTGAAGACGTACTTCTTGCACACGCTCAAAAGTACAAGAAATATAACAATATTATGTTTGATTTTTCTAGTATGAAGTGGATTGGCGTACTTCAAGCGAGTTTGATTTTTGATTTGGTACAACAGATGAAAAACAGTGATAAGGAGGTAAAGATTTCTCTACCTACAGAAGATATAAGGAGATATGGAGAAATTACTGAGGAAAATCAAGCTGTATGGTTTCTCTCACAGATCAACTTTTTTATCGAACTGCAAAAAATAGGAGCTACATTTTCACAAAACATTAAATCAGGATTTGTCGATGGTCTTGCTGCATTTAAGAACTTTTCCAACGTAGCAGAACTTTCTTCATATGAAAAAGCATTGAGTAAACCATCTTCCTACGAGCAACTTCTTGGAGGTGGTGTTGACGTAGATTTAATCAGAGACGGGGACTTAAGGGAGATATTATTACACGAGCTTGGAGATAATGCCTTCTTTCACGGTTCAGGAAAAGGTGTTAGATTTGCGGTTAGTGAGTATCCCAAATCGAAAACTCCTAAGAAACATGAATTTCTTTCATCTTTTGCTGGTAAATCATATATAGAAGTGGTTGTTTCTGATTCTGGTGATGGTTTGTTAAAAACACTGAAATCATTTGTTCCTGAAGATTATACGCCAAACGCTACTATAAAAAAGAAGCTGACTGAAGACGTTAAAACCGTCGTTTATGCCTTTGAATTTAATTCTACCAGTAATGAAGAAAGAAGAAGGAAGATACTGTCTAGTATACTTAAAGATAGTGGAGAAATTACGCAGGCTATACCCACTGGACTTTTTTATGTGGCATCATTAGCCAAGCTCTATGGAGGTCAGATAATCGTTCGGACTGGTAAGGTCTTGGTTAGTATGGACTATTCTTCTTCAAATCTACCGAGCATTAGTGGAAAGAGCAGTTTTGCTTCGGTCAGAGGAACACATGTTTTAGTGCGTGTGCCACGTAATCGTAACAAAATTGAGCCATCAAGAAGGGAAAAACCTTCACTTCCCTACAAATCTAAAAATTTTATTTCTATTTCATTAGGGTATATTAAAGCGCAATCAAAGACAGATGAAGATTTTATTTTTAGTGCAATGAAAGAGATACCAGAAGCAATAAACGAATGTAAGAAAAAAAATATTCATATTGTGTCAATACTCTGTGATGGCTTACAAACAGAGACTAAGGTATTTTCATTACTCCTTGTCTATATTTCGATTACCCCTAGACAAGAATGTGCGCTTTTGCTGTTTGGCGTACGTTCTGAACTCATGTCAAGCGCATTAGCACAATGGAATTTCATAAAGCAAATGCGTGATACCTCTTCCAGTCGTATGTTTTCCCGCTCTTTTATTTTGTGCAGCGATGATCTCTCAAGTCAAATAGAGTTTGGCAATAAAGCGCAGCCTGACTCAACAGTTATCGTAGAAAAATCTCGTGATAGTATATCTTTGGAATTCGATAAGGAGGTTCTTTATGATCTCTATATCGAAGTGCTCAAGAATAAACTCAAAGGGTTGATAGAAAAATCCCCTGTCAAATATCCATCTGCTTATTACCTCATAGGCGGTAAATATTATACTCAAGCTTTTTATGAAATTGCCAAACTATTATCAGATCAAATTGGAAGATATATGTCTGCTCATTATTTTCAACAGATATTGCCCAAATATGAAATCGGTTCTGTATTTGTAATAGCTGAACCACTATATGAATTTTCAGATTACATAGCTAAAGCAACAAAGAATATCAAATGGAATAAAAAAGGAAAAGATGAAGAGAAAGAACGTAGTGCTTTCATAAATGCTTTCATTCAACACAATAAATCAACGAAGTTTTTAATATTAACCGATGTAATATGTTCTGCAAGCGAGGTGAAAGAGTTTTTATCACTAGTGCCAGATTCAAATATTGATGATGTCATAGTCTTTTGTTTCGTTGATGGAAGAGATGAAACATTCAATTATCTGACAGTAGAAAGACCGGATAAATCCCATACTATTTCTGTATTAATGATACTTAAGAAAACTATTGAGAAAACTACTGATCTACCTCAAGAGGTTAAGCCCTCAGATGTTTTAATAATAGATCGACGGACTCTTGCTCCTACCTCATACGATCATATAGAAACACCCTCGATACAATCAGATGAGTTGATAAGGATGGCTATCGAGAGCAATGCTCTATTCTCTGGACACTTTCTCTTTCAGGGAAAGCACTATAATTATTTTCTCTACTTGGCAAGATTATTCTTAAAAAATAAAAGTAAACTTGAAGAGAGGTTAAATAATACACGTATTAGTATTAATAAACGAAGTATTAATAATGAGAACATCACAGTTTTTTACTTAAATGAACAGAGGGGATGGGAACGTTTGCTCTATGATTATATGTCTACTAAAGGCTTCGCAAAAATTGAAGCTATCAACCCGGATATGTTGAATGCTCCACCGCATCCAACAACATCAGAAGATAAACGTAATTCTATTTGGTTCATACTTCCAGGAATATTCACAGGCGAAACTACAAGATTATGTCTTGAGTATGCCTCAAGATTTAAACCAAGTTATATCCATATATCCATTATTGTGGCCAGAATGGATTCAACGCATTTGTCGTTCTATCAGAATATACGAGGGTATAGGGATTGTAAGAATATTTTTATTGAAACAATAAGCATTTTCCCGATTACAGCACATACATTTATTAATTCATGTCCAATGTGTGCAGCAAAAAAAGCTATAGATGATATTATTAATAAAACTGTGGGTTATCCTTACCTATCAAGTGTCGCTAATAAGTATAAGGATTTGTTTGTTATAAAAGAAATTATGTTAAAAAATTTAGATAGTGAAATAATGTCTCCTCTATCAAAAAAAGATTACAACAAAACATTAATGAGAGCAGTATATGAGGAGGCAATAAGAAATATTGAGCAAAGAAAGAAATTAGCCGCAATGCTTGATGATGATGTAGGAGTAGAGACTTTCATTGAGTTAGTCGGGGAAGAATTCATGTCGGCAAGATTTAATGCAGATGAAGTTAAAGATGTAACCTATACCAGATATAGACTTGTAGAGGAAGCAGCTTGCCGATACATACAGAATATAGATAAAGAAAAAGTATCGATAAAAGTGCTTTTAGGGATATATCGTCTCTTTCCTGACAAGTTATCTAACAATATACACACGATGTTTACTAACCTGATAAAGACAGATAATAAAGATATGTTTGATGACTTACTTTTTTTAGCATTGTTAAACCCTGAAAGATATTTGTTTAGGGAGGAATTGACAGATATTGAAAAGAATAGTTGGAAATATAACATGATTGAAGATACAAGAAGTTATCTTGATGGGCTTAAT
Source organism: Nitrospirae bacterium MYbinv3 (assembly GCA_002753395.1). GTDB lineage: Bacteria > Nitrospirota > Thermodesulfovibrionia > Thermodesulfovibrionales > Magnetobacteriaceae > Magnetobacterium. The sequence continues at coordinate 11,646 of PEAB01000063.1, forward strand.
AAAAAATTTGAAAACGATGTAAGAGAATTTTTAGACCTCCTATGGTTACTAAGACGAAGCACTACATGGGGAACAAATATTGAGAATCTTCGTACACTTGTTCAAACCAAGAATTGTAACCCTTCGGACATAAGTAAAGCATTCGGAACTCTTGAATCTGAGGGTATCAACCGTGTACTGAGTCATGTTAATGCATTGAAGAAAATGAACACACAAAAACCTGGCGATTCTCTTTGGAGCGTTATTGAAATAGAATCAGACTCAATAGAACAATCTGTAGAAGGAATAAAAAATACTTGTACAACAATGAAGGATATAATTAAAAATGCTAATACTAATGGTTCATTGTTGGAAGCACTTGATGTACTGGACAAATATGGGAATAAAGTTAAAGGAGCATTAGAAAACCTTTTTATCAACCCAATAAATGTGAAACAGAGGATTATGGACGCTAAATCAACTGTATGGCCAGATTCAAAACTTGATATTCGTTTTAATATAAAATCTGATCAACCAGGGATATTATTCAGTCTTGATAATTTGAACAATAGCCTTAGACTAATCATTGATAATGCCGTTAAATGTGTAAAGAGGTTAGAAAATCAAAATAGTTCAGAAACGTCTTGGATAGAATTTGATTTTTCTGGTTATACAGAAGACAACTGTGCTTCTATAATGTTTGTTCGAGACAATTTGCCTTGGGACAATAAAATTATTCCAACAGGAGGAATGAAGCAATTGAAGCTATACTGTCAGAAATATGCAGCACAATGTGTTTTTAACCCTGATTCTACAGATTCAAATATTAAAATTCAAATAATTTATAAGATCGATGATACTACAAGAAATTAAGGAGTTTGATATGAGTAACTTTGAAAAGATTCTTTTTATAGAAAACGAAATCTCTTGGTTTAAGAACATTAAAGCGATACTGAATGAATTTGATGATAAACATGATATTCAAATGGTTGATATAGAAGAATTTATGACTAGTTATAGAAGTAATGAGAGCTTTAATAGCTTACGTTATTGCTTTGTTGATTTAGAACTTGGACCTGGAACTGATCGAAGTTGCAATGACACATTGGGGCTTGATCATGTTTTGCCAAAAATAAGAAGTCTAGCACCCTGGATACCGACAGCTTGCATAAGTAGACATATCACAGGTGAAGAAACCATTCTTAGACTTTTAAGTGTGTCAGATTTTGACGGTATTTATCCTAAGAAGATCATAAGTACAGGTAATAAAATACATCCAGATTTTAATAAAACGCTATGGAATAGTATATTATTAGATTTAAGAATTAAAAGAGTAGCAGCAATGACAGGTAGGACTACATTTAAAATAACGACTCTGTTGGAAAAATCTAAAAATGTTGAGTTACGATTAAGTGATAACATAAGGAAGATTGTAGACGGAATTGGAACGGAGCAATTTCAGGAAGGAATAGCGTTATTGGAGTTGGGCGGAACAACTTTAATTATAAGTGAAATTACCGGGGGTTACTCTGGTATTAACGTCTGGAGAATAGAAGCAAGTGATAGTGGTACGAAAGGGTTATTTCGTTCACATTGGCTCATAAAATGGGGTGCTGATATCATTAAGCTTGATAAAGAAATCCAGGCACATTACCAAATGCTTCAAAGAGGGATCAACCGTAGTCTCCAAGTTCCTCTGTTGCACCATAACGTAGTGGCATGGAGTGGTATTGGATATATAGCATATGTGTTTGAAAAAGACGCACAAACCGCCCTGGAATTCATTAGGAAGAATAATGTGGAAAAATTTACTAAACACATAGAAAAAATTGTGAAGTTTTTGTACTCAACTGATAAAAATTTTTTTGACCCTATTAAAGAATTAAAACGGTGGTGTGATTTTAATGTGGAAAACAATCATACAACTCACAAGGAATCTTTGCAGCGTCAGTTTGAGTTGACAGGTGCACTAATTCATGGTGATTTGCATTTGAGAAATATACTGATTAAGGATAATATGCCTGTGCTAATAGATTTTGCAAGATCAGATTATGCTCCAATAGCATTAGATACAGCAAAATTGGTAATTGATATTTTAGTGTTTAGTGATGTTTGTGATCTCGATGAGATATCTTTGGATTGGAATAGTTTATCAAAATCACCTCTTAAAGGGATATTAAATGCTTATAAAGAACACTTGAACTCAGATGATAATAAGACGTTTTTTGATTTGGCGATAAAAGAGTATGCGCATAAATACACTACTTATCCTGATGTAAGCGATGATAAGAAGGGTGCACTTAAACGGTTATTGGATAAAAAAGACTGAATATATACGCCTACTCAAAACTTCTGTCTGTAGCTTTTATATCGGCGGTCTTGAAGGATTACCTATCGACCGTAGAGAGCAGTGGGAACTAAGATTGTTTACGGGGTCAAGGGGACGAGTTCCCTTGCGGTTGGGTCTGAGGGGAGGCAGAGCCTCCCTTTTATTTTTCTTTAACCAATCGGTTATAATTAAGTGTTATGAATACATTGAGATGGCTATGCCTCTGAAACCAGAAACTTTAATGAGGAGAAAACAGAAATGGAAAACGTTTCAATAAGCGAGATAATCGAGCTGGCAATAAGAACAGAGAAACTAGGGTTTTCTTATTACAACGAGCTTGCACAGAAGTTTAGAAAAAATGAGGAGATACACATACTATTTAATAACCTCGCTGATAACGAGGCCAAGCACGCAGCCAAATTCACCAAACTCAAGGAGTCGCTTGACCAGAGTCAGTTGGAGAACTGGGAGGAGGCGTCTGAGTACATGAGGGCTTACGTAGAGTCGGCCTTCTTCATGGGGGCAAACAAGGCTGTCCCCCATATGCAAAACATAAGCGATTCCACCGCCGCCCTAGGCCTGGCAATAGCGTTTGAAAAAGAGACCCTCCTGTATTTCTACGGTATGGCAGATGCAGTTGCCCAGGACAAGAACCGGCATATAGTCGATGAGATAATCAAGGAAGAAAAGAGCCATATAGTCTTATTAAGCGCCCTCAAAGAAAAGCTCTCTAAGGCTAGGTAGGCTGGTTTAGAGTACGATAATGAAAGGTATTTTATACATAGTCTCCACACCGATAGGGAATCTGCAAGATATAACCTACAGGGCTATAGATACGTTAAAGGAAGTGGACTTGATAGCGGCAGAGGATACAAGGCACTCAGCAAAACTCCTCAACTACTACGGGATCACCACGCATATGATCAGCTACTGGGGCGAGAAGGAGAAGGTCAAATCCAAGGCCGTATTAGACAGGCTTAAAGAGGGGCTAAACGTTGCCCTCATATCGGATGCCGGAACGCCCGGTATATCTGACCCTGGCGAGGTATTGATCAGGGAGGCTTTAGAACAGGGCATAGAGGTTTTGCCCATCCCAGGGCCAACATCGCTGATAGCCGCCCTTTCGGTATCGGGACTCTCTACAAAGAGGTATTTCTTTGCAGGGTTTCTTTCAAGCAGGCACAACCAAAGGATAAAAGAACTAAAATCCTTAATGGACTTGCAGTTTACGATAGTATTTTACGAATCACCTCACAGGATAATGGACTTCCTCGACGACCTGCTTGAGGTGTTTGGCAATAGGAGGATAGCGCTGTGTCACGAGATGACAAAGATGCACGAGGAGATATTAAGAGGAACTGTGCAGGAGGTCATTGACGAAATGGAAAAGGGAAAGATAGCTGGCGAGTACGTGGTTATCGCAGAGGCGGCTGCAACTAAAGAGGTCTCCCTGGAGGATGCCATTACAGAGGTGCAGCAGCTTATAAAAGGCGGCAAGGGACGTAAGGAAGCCGTTGATGAGGTTGCTAATGCCACGGGACTAAATAAGAAACTACTTTATAAGGAAAGCCTGCAGATGGAGAACGTATGTTAAGGGTGGCAGTACTGGCCTCAGGCAGAGGCTCAAACTTTCAGGCTATCATAGAGGCCAAAAACAGCGGGTATTTAAAAGTCGACATAGTGTGTCTTATCACGGATAATCCTGAGGCATACGCTATAAAAAGGGCTCAAGAAAACGGTATCCCGCATATCTACCTTGATCCCAAAGGGTATGCAGCAAGTGATGAGTTTTTTAAGGCGATCGCTGATGAGCTAAAGGAACGCTCAACAGAGTTAGTCGTACTTGCAGGCTTTATGCGTATCGTAAAAAGGCCGCTTATAGAGACCTTCCCCATGAGGATACTAAATATCCACCCGGCCCTGCTGCCTTCATTTAAGGGATTACACGGCCAGAGGCAGGCAATACAGGCTGGTGTCAAGATATCAGGGTGCACCGTACACTTCGTAGACGAGGGCGTAGACACCGGTCCAATCGTAATCCAAGCCGCCGTCCCCGTACTATCTACCGATAATGAGGAGACCTTGTCTGAGAGAATCCTAAAATATGAACATCTTATCTATCCCTATGCCATCAGGCTTTTCTTGGAAGACAGGTTAATCATAAACAATGGCATTGTAAAAATAAAGGTGGAGCAGAGATATCTTAATTTCCTGGTCAATCCAGTGAATGAAAACCTCGTGGTTAAGGATTAAGAACTATTTACCGATAAGAACTTAGATAAATTAAACTCTTAGCCTTAAGAAGCTAAAGTGGAGGTTTAATGTACAACAAGGAAGCGATAGATAAGGCCATCGAGAAGGTCAGAGAGGGGCTTAAGACCGAAGGCGGCGACATCGAGGTTATCGAGTTGAAAGATGATGTCCTCTACGTGCGTCTTATCGGGTCGTGTAAGGGGTGTCCTATGTCCTCCATGACGATGAAAAACTGGGTCGAAAAGACCATCCTTACCGAATTGCCATCTCTAAAGACCGTAAAGGCGGTGTAAACACCTTATGAATACGTATTACTCTCAGGGGAGATTGCATTTGTTAAGAGGCTGGCTGGCATTACTGTTCGTTGCTCTTTGCTTGCCATCTACCGTTTTTGCCGCCTACTTAAAGAATGAAATAAAGGATGTACGCTACTTTGCATCAAAAGATTACACCCGCATCGTCATAGATATGACTAAAAAGGCCAGCTTCAAGCAAGGTGAGTTGAAGGACATGAAAAAACTCTACTTTGATATAGAAGATGCCCAGATTGGCTCTTTCGACAAGAAGACGATCCTGATAGAAAACGCTATTTTGAAAAGGATCCGTGTGGGACAATTCAATCCAACCACAGTCAGGATAGTGTTTGATCTGGATAACTACGGACAATACAAGCTGTTCACCCTCACTAACCCTGACAGGATCATCATAGACGTCTTTGTCCTTAAGGAAAAACCAGCGGAAAAGGAATATCTAAAGGATGAAGATGAGAGCGTTCAAAAGAAGGAACTAACAGAGAAACCAAGCGGTAAACTGATTGAGAGGCCAAATGACAGGACAGTTGAAAAGCCTGTTGAAAAGATAGATAAGAGCGAGGTTGCTGACAAAGATAAACACGATAAGAAGGAACGAAAAGAAGATTCAGTCTCCTTTACTACAAAGCGGATCGTCCTCGACCCTGGTCACGGAGGTCACGATCCAGGCGCTATTGGAAAAGGCGGTTTAAAGGAAAAGGACATCGTACTGGACGTAGCCCTGAAGCTGGCAAAGCTGCTAAGAGATAAGTATCACTATGAGGTGTTCCTGACCAGGAGCAAGGACGTCTTTATATCACTCGATGAGCGCACGGCCATTGCAAACTCCAAGGGTGCAGACCTCTTTGTCTCTATCCACGTCAATGCCAACAACACACCCTCTATAAAGGGGGTTGAGACGTACTTCCTGAACTTTGCAGACGATAAAGAGGCCCTGCGTGTGGCTGCTCGTGAAAACGCCATCTCTATCAAGAAGATGAAACAGGTTCAATCGGAGCTTGGTATTATCCTTGCCTCGCTGGCCAGAGAGAGCAAACGCGACGAATCCTTGAGACTCTCTCATTTTATACAGAGGTCGATGGTCTCTAATCTCAACACCAAGTTTAGAAGTATTACTGACAATGGCGTCAGACAGGCCTTGTTCTACGTCCTTGTGGGGGCGTCGATGCCATCAGCTCTGGTTGAGATCTCATACATCACAAACACTGACGAGGCGAAATTACTCAAGACCCAGACATACAAAGAAGAGATTGCAACATCTATCGCCAAAGGGATCGGTCAATACGTCTCTACCCTGCCCGATGCCCCAGAATACGCCAACATTTCGGCTAAAAGAAGGTAACAGTGGACTATGCTATTGACTTTTGGCTGTGAAGATGTAACAAAAGGGAGGGCTTTGCCCTCCCTTAGGCCCACCCACAAGGGAACTCGTCCCTTTGACCCCGTAAATGCCGGGCGTATTTGCTTAAGATGTTACATAGATGCAAATACCTATGCTTAGGATGTTTATTTATGCGGGGGGCGTTGTACTGCTTTTCCTAATACAGGATATCAGGGTTTTCCTGACTTGCGGTTTTGTGGCATTTTGTGTCTTTATCTTTTTTCCTGATAGAAAGTTTCGCTCCGGTTTAATACCTATTACGATATTCTTGTCTATTACCTTTGTGAGCAATCTCATGTTTAAGAATGGCAGGATTATTTTTAATTATCTTGCTATTGAGATAACTCAAGAAGGATTATACAATGCCGCTGTGATAACAATCAAGGTGTTTTTAATGGTTATTGGCGCAAAGCTAATGATGTATGGCATTAGTGTTGAGGAGCTAATCGGCGCTGTGGGGAGGCTCTTGCGACCGCTGCGGATTCTCAAGATACCCGTGGATGAGTTTACTGAATTGATGCTCTTGACTTTGAAGGCATTTCCATTACTTAAGGACGAGCTTAAGGAGGGCTATACTCAAAAGATAACAGAGCGTTCGCTCATGGAAAATAAAGCCAATGACCTGCTTGGGAAGGCAGCGGCTGCATCGTCGTTGTTTTTACCAATGCTCATAAATATACTTATCAATCCTGAGAGGTTTTTTAAGAAAAATGATTGACGTTTTGATCAAGGACGCACTGGTGTATGATGGCACGGGTGGAGAGCCTTTTGTTGCTAATGTAGGGGTAGAAGGTGATAAGATCGCCTTTGTAGGCGACGTTGTAGACATAGATGCAGGTTGTGTTATCGACGCCAATGGTCTTGCGGCATCACCAGGATTTATAGACGTTCACGGTCATTCGGAGTTCAGCCTGTTTCGTTATCCCAACGCTGACTCAAAGCTGCTTCAGGGGGTAACGACAGAGATCAACGGTAATTGTGGTCTTTCAGCCGCTCCCATCCTAAATGATGCCGTAGGACATTTAGAACGCGAGTTTATAGGCGCAGGCATCAAGGACAGGTGGAACTACCTTAAGGAATACTACGCGAGTTTTCAAAAGATTCAGCCGGCTATAAATTTTGCCACACTCGTAGGACAAGGCAATTTGAGGGCCTCCGTGTTGGGCTACGAAAACGTTGCAGCCGCCAGCTCAGATATTGCCAAGATGGGACTTCTGCTGCGTGATGCAGTAGAGCAGGGCGCCATAGGGTTGTCATCTGGTCTAATCTACTGTCCAGGCGTATACTCAGACAACGACGAACTCGTAAACCTTATCAAGGCTGCGGGTATCAATAATCTGATCTATGCAACCCACATGAGAAGCGAGGGGGACTTTTTGATTGAGTCCATAGAGGACACCATCGAGATAGCCCAGAGAACCGGTATCAGGATCCATCTATCGCATCTCAAGACTGCTGGCAGCCGCAACTGGCACAAGATAGACGAGGTTGTTGCCCTCATACATGAGGCGTGCAACAGGGGCATAAGGTTGACTTGTGATCGTTATCCGTACACGGCATCACAGACCTCCTTAGATACCGTCATGCCGTCGTGGGTGTATGACGGCGGCGACGAGTTAGAACTACGCAGGCTTATGGATAATGGCCAACTAAACCGGATCAGGGAGGAGCTGCATGACAAGATCGAGAGCGGGCGGTATTGGGACAGCGTGATGGTCTCAACGGTCAAGAGCGAAAAGAACAAGCCCTTGGAGGGCAGACGGATCGGTGAGATTGCCAGGTGCAAGGGGGTTGAACCGTTTTCGTTTGTAACCTCGCTTTTGGTGGAGGAGAGGCTTGCAGTCGATGCCATTTTTTTTTCAATGAGCGAGGATAATCTCAGAAGGATACTGTTATTGGATTCATGCATGGTTGGGTCAGACAGTTCGATACGTGGTCTTGTGGGTTGTACTGGCAAGCCGCATCCGAGGGGATTTGGTGCGTTTCCTCGATATATCAGCAAGTACGCCCTCAAGGAGGGATTGATGCCCCTAAGGACAGCCATCAGGAAGATAACCTCCCTCCCTGCTGAGACCTTTGGTATTAAGGACAGGGGTGTTCTTACGAAGGGTGCCTACGCCGATATTGTCCTGTTTGATCGAGACAGCATTATGGACTGCGCAGACTTTGAAAACCCCTACAATCAGCCTGAAGGCATCATGTACGTCCTCGTAAACGGTGAGATAGCCGTAGACTCAGGCGCAGTGACGTCTAAGAGGGCTGGGATGTGCCTTAGACGGTAGAAGGGCAAAGAAGGGGGTGCGCTGCCCCCTCAGACCCCCCGCAAGGGGACCAGTCCCCTTGACCCCAGTAAATGTCAGGGCTGGGTAGGTTGGCTTGGGGGTGTTCCACCTCTAGCATAAAGAAGTCCCGCAAGAGTGCCGTAATATGTGTTTGTCATCAAGAAATACCATAACTTGACTGTGTATTTATGAAGGTGTTACTATTATTTATATGATTATTATGTATTATGAGCCTCTTGCAAAACTCAAATCAAGCAATTATCGTGCCCCCAAAATATTATTTAATATCAGCTACTTACAAAATGAGTTTTTTGCTATATTTTACATAACATGTACTTTTGCAAGAGGCTCTTATATAAAGGTAGTTTATGAATGTTGATCTAAAAGGACGTGTCCTTAATACTAAACTGCCCAACTCAAAGCCGATGCTACCGTTGTTTGAGGCAATAACCCTACAACGTCACTTCCAGTCTAAACGGTTGATTTCTGCGGTAACTTCAAATAACACCAAAGCATGTAAACCGTTTATTTTGCCATGTTCTATTTCTAAACTGTCGT
>PEAB01000064.1 GCA_002753395.1 Nitrospirae bacterium MYbinv3
AACCATGATATACTCTCTCTTAACATGATGCTCTCCTTATCGATTTAAGTTTGGGAAACTTATTTTATCATAAGGAGAGCTAAAACTTCTTTCGTTTAGGAGTTTTGCAAGAGGCTCTTCTTATAGTCAATTTTAAGCAATCTAGCTTTTACAAGATCATTACATTCTTTTACGAGCATATAAGGTGAGAGGGTTGGAAAATACTTTAATAAGGAACTATGAGCTTTCAGTTCGTTGTTGATATTGTTCAGTGGAGCATTATAATAAAATATACTTAGAAAAGTGTAGATAATAACAGCATTAAAAAACGTACTAGAGACGTCAGGTAAAGGTATACGTAGTTTAAATTTTGAAAAGTCATTAAATGTGCTTATAACACTTTTCGCTATTAACCTTAGGATATCGATTTCTCTTAAGTTCTCATGTCCTAAGTTAATTTTTACGCATACACGATGATTATAATTAATGTACTTCTTAATGAAAGGTGACAATACGTCGATAAAGATGTATTTTATATTACGCCAAATAACAAACCTGTCATTGATGTATTTACGGTTAATATCATTCGTTTTTCGTAATAGTAAGTTCGTCAAAATTAGTAAGAACCAAAAGATTAGATACACATGTAATTTAAACATATAAGAATGCGTGATTTTATTAGCGTAATTATAATTCAAAGGAACACATATATTATATATCAACGTCACCAAAAACAAATCTTGAACCGCTATTTTTATATTATATCTAGATACTTCCTCTTCTGATATTATTAGATTAGCTCTAAGTATATTTAAAATATTTCTCCAAATATTATTATACTGATTTTCTGAATCTGCAGATATGTTCGGTCTTGTTAAATCCGTTTTATATAGCAAAAAGAAGGTAAATGCAAATAAGATAATCATAAGCAATGTGACGTATATACTTGCCTCTAATAATGGTAAGAAAAGCAAAGGTATCAGTATTCTCAGATATCTCGCTTTCGTATTTGAGTTTTGCCCGACGCCTGTTATCTCGGAAAGGACTTTACTCACTAAGCTCGATTTCCCCATCCCCTTGTAGCCAGTGATCAGATATGCACCAGACTTCGTCTCATCGTTTGTGAGGAGGTTTTTTAGTTTTTCGATTAATCTCGCTCGTCCGATAAACCTCTTATCTACGTTCTCTATCTCCGACGGTCCGTGGAAAAATGAATAACCATGCAGCTCAAGATATATCCGCTTGATCTTCGAGGAATACTCAGATAACGTCTTTAGCTGTCTGTCATCGTCTCTATGATTCATATTACTAAGTACCTGCCCATAACTAATTATTACAAAAAAGAAAAAGTGAGGGCTTTGCCCTCCCTCAGACTCACCCACAAGAGGAGGGGTGAGGCACCCCGGCCAAAAAGAAGTCCCCTTGACTCCGTAATACTCAATCCTAAGAGCCTCTTGCAAAAGTACATGTTATATAAAATATAGCAAAAAACTCACTTTGTAAGTAGTTGATATTAAATAGTATTTTGGGGGCACGATAATTGCTTGATTTGAGTTTTGCAAGAGGCTCTATAGACAGAAATATATTTATGTCTATGTATTTACCATTGACAGTGTAAAGGATTGGAAATTTAAAAACAAGAGAATTCTTCTTCACAAAGAGGTCTATTTCTGTGAATATAATTTCACAAAAGAATCATATTCTGTGAACAATACTTCACATAAGGAAAACCGTATATGAAATATGTTAATCGTAAATGTCAGCAAAAAAGCTGGAGCGGGAGCAATGACAGCTGCAATAGAATTAGTCAATAAGACATACTAGCTTGTTGTATTATCTGCCAGGTTGTATGAGTATACCATCCTTCCATATCCCCTTTTTTATACTCCCGCCAGGTGTAGTAAGAGACCCTTGACCGTTTGCCTTATCATCCTTCCATTGCCCTACATACCTCGTACCATCAGGTTTGGTATACGTCCCTGACCCGTTGCGCTTATCATCTCTCCATTGCCCTACGTACAACTCACCATTAGAGTAGGTTCTCGTCCCCTGACCGTCACGCTTGTCATCCTTGAACTCCCCCGCATAACTCTCGCCATCAGGCCAGGTATAGGTACCTTGACCGTTATATCTTCCATCTCTCCACTCCCCTACATACTTCTCGCCACCAGGGTAAGTCTGAGCCCCTTGTCCACTCTTTCTATCTTCCAGCCATTGCCCCACATACATAGCACCATTAGAGTAAGTTAGTGTCCCTTGACCACTGACCTTGTCATCCTTAAATTCCCCCACATACGTTCTGCCATCAGGGTAAGTCAGAGTTCCCTTGCCACTCTTCTTATCATCCAGCCATTGCCCCGCATACTTCTCTCCGTCAGGCTTAGAATAAACCCCTTGACCCTCTCGCTTATAATCCTTCCACTGCCCTGCGTACATAGAACCGTCAGGCCAAGTATAGGACCCCTGACCATTATACTTACCATCCCTAAATTCCCCCTCATACCGCTCACCATCCGGGTAAGTGTACACACCCCGCCCATTACGTTTATCATCCTTGAATTGTCCAACATACTTCTCACCATTTGGATATGTTTGAGTCCCTTGACCGCTATATAAACCATCCTTGAACTCCCCTATATACTTCTCACCGTCAGCATAAGAATAAGCCCCTTGACCATTATACTTGTCATCTGACCATTTCCCTACATAACTTTCACCATTAGGCCAAGTGGAAGTCCCCTGACCACAACGTTTGTCATCTTTGAACTCCCCCACATACTTTTCGCCATCTGGATAAGTGTGTATACCTTGCCCATTAAACGCGCCATCTTTGAACTCTCCAACATATGTAGTACCGTCAGGCCATTTGTAAGTACCTTGACCATTCTTCTTATCATCCTTCCATTGCCCTTCATACGACCCCCCGCCGGTGTGAGTATAAGTGCCTTGACCACTTTTTTTATCGCCGCTCCATTGCCCCACATACTTATCACCATCAGGGTAGGTATAAGTGCCTTGACCGTTCTTCATATCATCCTTCCACTGCCCTACATATGTCACCCCGTCAGCGTGAGTATAAGTGCCTTGACCCTCACGTTTGTTATCACTCCACTGCCCTTCATACTTCCTGCCATCAGGCTTTACATAAGTCCCCTGACCACTGCGCTTATCATCTACAAACTCCCCCTCATACCTCTCACCATCAGGGTAGGTAAAGGTGCCTTGTCCATGCTTCTTATCATCTCTCCACTGTCCCACATACGTCCCGCCATCGGCCCATGTATAAGTGCCTTGACCGTTAAATCTACCATCCTTGAATTCACCTGCGTACTTTTCACCATCCGAAAGAGTAAGACTCCCCTGCCCGCTACGCTTACCTTCTCTCCATTGCCCTACATACTTATTGCCACTAGGCCAAGTATAAGCGCCATGACCATTTAAACAATCACCCTCTATACATACAGCATACCCATCTACCACATAAACCATTAATCCTACAAAAAGGATTGCCAACAGCATTATTTTTTTCATAGCTACCTCCTTGCTATCATTATAGCTGAAACAAACCAACGCAATCCACTAAGGCGTAGGGATTGTCTGAACTAGGATTACACAGATTTAAGGATTTACAGGAATACGATTTAATTAATCCTGCTAATCCATTAAATCGTGGTTCAGACATTTTTTATTGCATCCATAGGAATAATGCTGTTGACTTAAGCAGTAACGCTCGGCATTTACGGGGTCAAGGGGACTGGTCCCCTTGCGGGTGGGTCTGAGGGAGGGCAAAGCCCTCCATTCTATTCAAAAATCCCCACGACTTTCTTATGCGCCCGAGGGGGGGGGGCAGAGCTGCCCTCTTCTTTTTCATTCCAGGGGTTGTAGGCCGAGTTCCTTGAGCACCATGAGGGCATCGTTCCAGGTGGTCCACTTCTGCGACGAGTTCCTCAAAAGATACGATGGGTGGAAGGTTGGCATGACCTTGATGCCTCTATACTCATGAAAATGACCCCTGAGATCGCTTATCCTCTTGTCGGTTTTAAGAAGTATGCGGGTTGAAACGCTTCCAAGCGTAACGATAATCTCCGGGTTTATAACTGCTATCTGCTTTTCTAAAAACCCTATACACCCTTTCATTTCGTCTTCCTCAGGGTCCCTGTTGCCGGGAGGGCGACACTTGACTATGTTGGCAATGTAGACGGCCTGCCTTTCAAAGCCCATCTTGTTGATAAGGCTTGTCAGCAGCTTCCCGGCCCTGCCAACAAAAGGTCTTCCTTGAATGTCCTCATCGGCGCCGGGTCCCTCGCCTATAAACATCAGGCGTGCATACGGGGCGCCCTCACCAAAGACGATGTTCTTCCTGCCGGTGTGGAGCTTACACCGTGTGCACTGACCAATCTCATCCCTTATGTCCTGAAGCAGGTCTTGCCTATTGCTGTCCAACTTAGATGCCTTAACAATAACCTGCGGCGCTGCCTGTGAGGGCGATATCGGGTCTTTGGGTTGAGATGCGACCACGGTTGCCTGTACAGGGTGCATTAAACGCGGCTGTGCAGCCTCAGGATGTGGTCGTACCGCTGTCAATTCAAATGGTATGGATGGTAAGACGTCAAAGTCAAGTCGCTTGTAAAACCGGACAACCTCTATCAATGCGGTGTAGATGTCTCTTTTGTTTAACATTACTATCTCTCTCCCCACTTTAGTTTTTCGCGCAGTATCTGAAAGTAGTCCCTCTGTCTTGGCAAAAGGAGGCGGGTTACGTGGCCGGATCTCTTGACCTCTACCACGTCGTTTTCCCTGAGCGTATAGCCAAGCTGTCCGTCAATTGTAAGACAAACGGCCTTGTTGCCGGGCATGACCCTGGCCTCTACAAGCATACTATCCTCTATCACAATGGGTCTATTGGTAAGGGTATGTGAGCAGATTGGCGTTATGACTATACAGTTTAGTGTTGGATACAGGATTGGCCCACCGGCTGAGAGTGAGTAGGCAGTTGAACCTGTCGGTGTGGAGATGATCAGCCCGTCGGCCTTATAGGTTGTTACATATTTGTGCTCTATAAAGATCTCTATATCAAAGATGCGGGCCAGCGCTCCCTTGTTTATCACTACGTCGTTTAAAGCAGTGAATTGACTAGGTGGTCTGCCCTCACTAATGACACGGGTAAAGAGCATCATCCTGTCTTCTTTAAAATACTCGTCAGCAAGTACCTTCTCTAACGCCTCAAACACCTCGCTCTTACTGACCTCGGTGATAAACCCAAGCCCGCCAAGGTTGACTCCAAATATGGGGATGTCCTCTTGAGCAACAAGCCGCGCTACAGAGAGCATTGTCCCATCCCCTCCTAACACGATAATCATCTCCACTAACGAGGACAGCTCTGACCTCTCATATCCCTTTATGTCGAGGGACTTAGCCGCCTCCGCTTCCACATACGCCGTTATCCCTCTGTCTGAAAGCCACGGCAAAAGCGCTCTTAAAAGCCTCAGGGGCTCCTCTTTGCCCTTCTTACAAATTATTCCAATCTTTCTCATCTATACCTTCAATAATCAATCGTCGTTGAGACTCTTCACCGAGGGATTGGCAATGGGTCATTGTTATGTAGATATCACCCTTAAAATAGCCGTCCAGTCTGTCAGCCCACTCTATTACGGCCACACCCTCACCCCCAAGACACTCAAAAACGCCGCACTCAAATATCGAGTCTATGTCGGTAAGCCGGTAAAGGTCGATATGGTAAAAGGGGATAGGCGTATCATGCTCGGCAATTATAGTGAAGCTGGCGCTGGTTACGGCCTCTGGCGGCAGCTCGAACTGTCTAGCAATGCCCTTTATAAGCGTTGTCTTGCCGCATCCAAACTCCCCGGTGATGAGCACACTCTGACCGCTCTTGAGCAGCCTACCAAGGCGCTGGCCTATAGCCACCGTCTGCTGAGGCGACTGACTGATTATTTCTATCATTGTAACAGGGGACTAAGTAGAAACTTACAGAGAGGTCTTATATCATTCCGATAAATCCGCCCTGCCTGCCCGTGGAGGTCTTATTCCTACGAAACGAATGATAGCGATCCGGCAGACAAAACGTGCACTCAGGGGATATCCAGATCTTTTCCCTACACAACCCTACTGACAACGCCTGATATAGATTAGCGCTGGCCAGATCTATGTACCACCTTCCGGCCTCTAACCGGTCGTAGTTACCAGCGCCGGTTGACCGCTGTATCTCATCCCTGACGTCGGGACCTACCTCATAGCAGCAGGACTTAATAGAAGGCCCTACTGCCAGTAAAATATCTTCTGGCCTGGAAAAAAAATCGTTACAGAGGCTCGTTATCACCGTTTTTAAGATACCCTGTGCTACTCCACGCCAGCCGGCATGGATAGCCGCTATCACTCGTCTACGCGGGTCAAATACGACTATAGGTACACAGTCGGCAACTCGAACGCCAATAAGGATCCCCTCTCTATCTGTAATAACGGCGTCTGCAACACAGTTATCAGAGCTAATATCGACGTTAGGCATCTCAGTTGTATCCGCTCCCTGAGTTCGCCTGTGCTCCCTCCTTATGATAACCGATAGGTCGGTGTGTTTTTGCGTGGGCATGTACACGTCGACCTCTCTTCCTATTAACGCATACACCTTGTCCCTTTCTATGCCAACAGTCATATCTGTAAAAAAGGCCTTTACCTGTCTGCTGTCAAAGATAGGTGGGACTACAGTACCATCTAAGCTGACATCTGTATTGATCATCTGTCTTGAACTATGATTTATATGATCATGGCTACAAGTCATATTGTCGGTTGTGCCATATGGCGCAGCTTTATCACGCTCATCATTATAATCACAGTTCAAGACGATTCAATTATTTATTCTTCTCTAAGATAAAGGCCTTCATAAACCCTACGGGGTCACCGCTAGCGACCTTGTCGATGGTAACTGGCTGTCCTTCGATGATGTCGTCCAGGGTTCTGGTAACACTTGCAAAGCCGTAGCTCAAGACGGCGTCTATGGGTTTTGCGACGGAGTCAGGTATCTCACCTCTTCTAAACAGATGGTCATAGACGAGGATCTGTCCACCTGGTTTGAGCACACGCACTACCTCGGCAAAGGCCTTTTTGGGGTTAAATACGACTGTTAGAAATAGGCTTAGAATGGCCTTGTCAAAGGTGTTATCGTCGTAGAAGAGTTCCTCGGCGTCCATCTTTTTGAGTCTGACGTTTTTTTCTAGACCGTGCATCTTTAGCTTAAGTTTTCCTATGCCGAGCATTACGTCGCTGATATCCACGCCTTCAACCACTACGTCCTTTGGCAGGGAAGGCAGATCGTGTCCGGTTCCCACGCCTGGGATCAATACACGGTCGCCAGCGTTAAAGTTGAGCATGTTTATTGCTTTCTTACGCTTACCCTTAAGCGGCAGCATCAGGGCAGGGTAAAAGATTGGTATGAATGTGTTAAAGGATAGTAGTTTTACAGTGTTTTTCATTTCAGCTTCCTCCAGTGGATTTTATTTTGTTGGTGAATCTGTATTATCTCTAAAGTCGTACACTACACCGTTGTATGTAAACGGGTCAATCTGATAGTTATTTAGCTCTCTCTCTGCGTACCTCTGCAAGAGGCCGGAGCTAATAAAGAAGTCAACAATATCCTCGTCTATGTGATTAGACTTTACCATCATACTTAGTATCTTAACACACTCCGATAGTTTCTTTCCATGCTTATAGGGTCTGTCACCGGCTGACAGAGCCTCAAAGACGTCGGCAACAGCAATGATTCTTGACTGTATGGGCAATAATTCGCTATCCAGTCCATTAGGATAACCCGTACCGTCCAGCTTTTCGTGGTGTTCGCTTGCATACTCGCAAACTTTTTTCAATTTTTTAGGCCACGGCAGCCTGGCAAGCATATTACCTGTTAGAACTACGTGGTTTTGGATGACATTTCTTTCCTCAACAGTGAGAGTTCCCTTTCTTATGCTTAGGTTGTAGAACTCGTTATCTGTAAGTATATTTTGTTCAACACCGTTAATTATGATTTTGGTTGATGCAATACCCTTTATCCTTTCAATCAGGGCGTCTGACATGAACTCGCCACCTATATTCATATGCTTCAGAAAATCGAGGTCTGAGGTGAGCTTTTGTATTTGCTCCTCGAATGCCTCCTTGAGAGACTTTATTTGCAAGTCCTTGTCTTTAATATCAGAGGAATATATCTCAGCGTGTTTTCTTAGGTAGGAGATTTCGATATCACGCTTGAGTATCTCGAATTTTGCCTCAACGTAGTTAATCCTGTCATAGATGGTCTCAAGCTTTGTGGCCTTATCCACTATATACTCAGGGGTGGATATCTTACCGATATCGTGCATCCAGGCGGCTATTCTTAGCTCGTTTGTCTCATCTTGTGTTAGGGTGAACTCTCGCCAGCGTTCCTCATTAGAGTTGCATAGGCCGCGTGCTATATCCATAGAGATCTCGGCTACACGCCGTATATGTCCGCCAGTGTAATGAGATTTCTCGTCAATGGCGCTTGCAATGCTCTTTATAAAGCCATCCATCAATTCCTTAAGTTCCTTGATGAGCGAGGCGTTGGTAATGGATACAGCCGCCTGTGAGGCAAGAGACTCGATTAAATCCTGGTGTTCTAAAGAGAACGGTATAATGCCGCCTTTGTCGTCTAGCGAGTTAATTAATTGCAGCACGCCGATCATCTCGTTTTCATGATTTTTAAGCGGTGTAACCAGCATGGACTTGGAACGGTAGCCCGTATTCTTATCAAATGCCTTCGTGCCTCTAAAGTCAAAGCCATCTACCTCGTAGACATCGTTTATGTTCAATGTTCTACCCGTTAGGGCCACATAGACGGATACAAGGTGTTCATTGCCAGCGCCATCGGGTTTGTAGAGCTTTAAAGGGGGAAATTTTATCTCCTTCTTGCTTGTGCCACCCATTTGCAGGTCTAACGAGTGGTTTCGTAGTATCTTAAAGGCGATGGCTGAATCGTCGGGGGTCTTGATGTAGAGGGTTGCTCCGTCTGCATTTGTTAAGCTCATTGCCTCAACGACGATCATCTCAAGCAGGGCATCGATGCATTTCTCAGCAGACAGTGCAGCGCCAATCTTGAGCAGGTTCTTTGTTAGATGACATCTATGGGCAAAGAGAGCCTTAAGCTCTGCTATCTCCGTTTCCTGTGCCTGCAGTCTACTCTGCAAGGTCTCTATATCGTCAGACAAAACAGCATCTCCCTAACATAGCTTGTATATATTAGCATATCTTTATTGTTTTGTGCTATTTTTAGTGTGAAGAGGCGCATAAGAAACATGTGGGTTTTTGGAAATAGAAGGGGAGACTCTGTCTCCCCTCAGACCCCTCCGCAAGGGGAGGGGTGAGGCACCCCGGCCACAAAGAAGTCCCCTTGACCCCATTAAACTCCCCATGAGTTCTTATGCACCCGTATGACGTGGGCACGGTAAATTTATCTGTATTTTGCACTTTTCATTAAATAGCCGTTTAATGCGGTTTTGAAGACGGATTACCGCTTTCGCGGCAATGACAGCAAGTGGCTAGCCTGTATTTGTCATTCCTGCGCAGGCAGGAATCCAGAAGATGAACAACTATAGCTTTAGACACCATTGTATGATGGAGAACAAATTAACCGTGCTTCATGCGAAAAAACACAAGACTTTGTTGTATGAAATATGTTATTATTTTTCTGTGCAGATTAAGAGTCATGTATCAGTGATGCTGTTTTTTCAATGCAGTTGGGCAAGGGCCCTGCGCAACAGGAGGGTGTGAACCCCGTCAGGTCCGGAAGGAAGCAGCGGTAAGCATCTAACCTGTGTGCCGCAGCAAGTCTTTGCCCTGCTGCATTGAACAAACAGATAAAGTCTCTTAGTTTAGGCCACTAAGGGACTTACCCAAAGGGACTTAATCGTGTGCCGTTAAGGAACTTTAATATTGTTAAGGAGATCAGATTGCCTTATCTAGTGCTTGCCAGGAAGTGGCGGCCACAGTTTTTTGAAGACCTCGTCGGACAGGATTCAATCATCAGGGTCATAAAGAACGCTTTACTGGAAAACAGACTTGCACATGCATATCTGTTTTCAGGCCCTCGCGGTGTCGGTAAAACCTCTACAGCACGCATACTTGCCAAGGCGCTTAATTGTGTCAACGGCCCCACAGTTACCCCATGTGGCACGTGCCCATCTTGTCAATCGGTGCGCGTGGGATCCTTTCTTGATGTCATCGAGATAGACGGCGCTTCCAATAACAGTGTTGAAGACATTCGTGAGCTTAGGGAGAAAGTCAAATACGCCCCATCTGGCGCCCGGTACAAGCTCTACATCATCGACGAGGCACACATGCTCTCTACGGCAGCGTTTAATGCCCTGCTAAAAACACTTGAGGAACCCCCGTCACACGTCATCTTTGTCCTGGCCACTACAGCACCAAATAAGATAATACCAACTGTGCTCTCTAGATGTCAGCACCTGCCCTTTAAACGAGTCCCTTCAGCTCTTATCAAGGAGCATCTTAAGGTGATTGCAACGGCTGAGGGGTTTAATATAACCGATGAGGCCCTCGACCTCATAGCTCGGGCAGCTGACGGGGGTATGAGGGACTGCCTCACGCTGCTTGATAAAGTAGCCTCATTCACGACAGATATAACGGCCACTGCCGTTAGAGACCTCTTAGGTGTTGCAGATATTTCAAGCATTTCTGCCGTAGCCAACGCCATAATAAATGGCGACAGGGTGCAGATACTTAATACAGTAAACGAGCTATATGAAGGAGGCGTTGATTTAAGGGCCTTTGCCTCCGAGCTTATAGTGTTCTTCAGGGACGCCCTCGTCAACTCAGTGCATAACCAGCCAAGGGGCACCTCGACTTCTACCAAAGCCCCATTAACCACAGGAAGCCTTTCGGTGCCGGTGGATATTGAGACGTTGACCGTTTTGTTAAACGAATTGATAAGGGCGCACTCAACAATAAAGGGCTTTTTCTCTCCGCGCATCGCCCTTGAGATGACGCTGATAAAACTCAGCCTTCTAAGCTCCCTCAAAGGTGTAGAGGGCATAGTCTCAGAGCTTATCCAGAGGGCTGCCAGGGATACAGAGTCTCTAACGACCCTGCCATCTGTCAAGAGCATCCCGCAGCAACGAGTCATAAGACAGGAGACTGTAAGGGTTGATGCCACTGCTCCCCCTCGAGTTGATGCAGACCATAAAGACGTCCTCTTTAATCTGATACCAACCGTTACCGGTACACAAAAGCTGGCCGATGCGCCCCCCACACCACATATTGAATCTCAAGAAGAACAATCTGACGCACAAGATGTTACAGCTTTTACTCGGCATAATGACAACGTACAAGAGGGAGTCGATACTCATAGGCTGACGCAAGACGTAGGCTTTGAGGCCCTATGGCAGCATGTGGTAGAGAGAGTCTCAAACGTTGACACGCCTCTTGGCGCTAAGATTCAACAGGCGATAGTCGAATTTGATGGCGACGTCATCAATGTGTATCTTGCAGGCGGCAGCTTTAACCTTAATCGTAGCGCCATAGAAAAAGGCAAAAGTACAATAGAAACAATATTAGAGCAGTTATCAGGTAAGAAATACAGGATGCATGTAAAAAAGGGATCCCCGAACGAAACGTCAAAGTCTGATACAAGCGGGGTCAAGGGGCAGGATATCTCGCCGGTCAGGGACCTAAGGGCCGAGGCAATGGCAGACCCTGTTATCAGAGAGGTGCTTGATCTTTTTGGTGGACACATAGTCAAGGTAACACCAACGGACAGATAAATGTTAATATTTGTAGCCAGACAATATGAAAAGTATCATCATAAAAAAGTATGGTAAATTTATTTTTATGGTTTCAAAACATGGATTCCCACTTTCGTGGGAATGCCAGTAATAGCCGTTTTCCAAGGGGATGCGACCCCCTGCGTCTTTGTATGTCATTCCTGCGTAAGCAGGAATACAGAACGTTTAAAGTCATAATAACCATGAAATATAAAGAAGATACTATGAAAACAGCAAATACTTATAAATAATTAAGGAGAAAACATGTCAAAAAAGATGATTGGCAATCTCATGCGTGAGGCGCAGAAGCTTCAAGAGAGGATGACTAAACTTCAGGATGAGGCACGTACGACCACGGCTGAGGCAAGTTCAGGGGGGGGCATGGTCAGCGTTGTAGCTAACGGTGCAGGTCAGATAGTATCCATAACGATTGACAAAGAGGTTGTCAATCCAGATGATGTAGAGATGCTCCAGGACCTTATAATTGCCGCCTGTAACGAGGCAATTAGAAGGGCTCATGAAGTGGTGCAGGAGGAGATTTCAAAACTGACTGGAGGTATGCAGTTACCCGGAATGCCTGACATAGCAAACATGTTTGGGAAATAGAGCAATCCGGCTTTAAGGAGCGCACACTATGTCAGAAGGTATAATCGAAACACTGATAACCGAGTTGACGCGGCTACCTGGTATTGGACGCAAAACGGCTCAGAGACTGGCTTTTTTTATCCTTGCCTTGCCTGTTGACAAGGCTAAGTCCATTGCACAGGCCATAATAGATGTAAAAGAAAAAGCGGGGTTTTGCAGGAACTGCTTTAACATCACTGAGTCAGATCTCTGTGTCATCTGCCGCAGCGAATCAAGAGACACGACGCGTCTTTGCGTGGTAGAGGAACCGGCAAATATCATCGTCGTAGAACGCACAAACTCGTACGACGGTCTGTATCACGTCTTGTTAGGGGCGCTTTCTCCTATAGACGGCATCACACCAGACAAGCTAAAGCTCGACGAACTCGTTGCCCGTGTGAAGGTCGGTAACATAACAGAGGTGATTGTTGCAACCAACCCCAACACCAAAGGAGAGATGACAGCCCAGTACATAGCCAGCCTGCTTCAACCCTTCAAGGTATCGGTAACGCGCATCGCCTATGGCCTTCCAATGGGAGGCGACCTGGAATTTGCTGACGAGGTTACGCTGCGAAAGTCGTTTGAAGGCAGGAGGAAACTCTAATGATATGAACAATAACGCACATGACGAAAACGCCCACCCTTTAAACATCACTAAACCTGTAATTACATTCTTATATCCTTTTTGCGTATTCGTTGTAGTTCTGGTAATCTTATATCTCAACTATCAAAATAAAGTCGTAAGCGCTATTAATAGAGGGGTTGCATCATATAATTTAAGTTACAATTTGGTCAAACCCAATTATATGTTGATAAATGAACTTTTTACTAGTCAGATTAATAAATTTGATAACAGGGATATTATAGTGTTGATTGGTAATTCATTAATTGCCGGAGCTGGCACTATCGATAAGAATTATTTAAATAAGGAGATAAGCGAACACTTTAATGTTATAAATGCCGGCTTAGGAGGAGAGTATTTAACCTCTTCTGTCAGTCTGGCTATTTATGGATTAGATCATGCTATAAGGAATAATCCCAATAGATTTATCCATATATTTGTTGTTTATAATGTAGAAAGATTTTACGTACACGGTGACTATTGGGTGTTTGGCAATGCAATTGCTAAATTTTGTCATGACAAAGATATAGAGCCTTATATTTACAATTGTAAGGAATTGAGATCACAATATAATTCTGATTTATTATCTCAAATGATATCTACCTTAGTGGTTGGTGGCTTATCATGTGCTTTTTCTCCGGATACATTCCGGGTATTTGTTACAAACTACACCTTTCGTTGTGAGAATCTTTTTGAAACGATACATAAGGAGGGTGATTTTATCAAACAACACGATAATCCGTTATGGTATGCATCTGCAGATTTATCTTATGTACTAGGTATGATTTCTTGGGTCTTTGATGAAGATCAAAGAAAGAACACTCTTGCCATATTTCGTAATAGGATAGGAAATCTAACGAATTATCTTGATTCAAGAGGGATGAATAATAGATACAGAGTAAATGTAATTCTATTAAGTGAAAATAATCATATTTTAAATATATTGCTTAAATCTGAAGAAAAAAATAAATATGACAGAGCAAGACAAGATTTCTTGTCAGATATGGCTTTAGTTATACCAAATTCCAAGGTTTTCTTTTTTAATCAAGTAAACCCGGAAGACTACCTTGATGTGTCACATCTGAAGGAAACTGGCCAAAGCAAATTGGCAAATTTTATTGTTAATTCTACTTTATCCAGGTAGTCAATGTTATTCCAATCTTTCCCGTTTATAATATTTCTTATAGTTGTTTTTCTTGTTTTCCACCTTATGCTTCCTCATAGGCATAACAAGATTAAGAAGTATGCATTGTTTCTTTCGAGTTTTATTTTTTTCTACTGGTGGGAGATTGAGCACACAAATATAAAAATACGTATGTTCAACAATTTGCCTTTTCCATTTATATATACTATTTACTTGATTATAGTATCTATTAACTATTTTGGTGCTAAACTAATAGACAGATCATGTCAGTCAAGGAGAGTTGTTTATTTATCTATTGTAGTCTTTATTTCTCTAATACCGCTTCTTTTATATAAATATGCCTTGTTTTTTCTAAATGGCATAAGCACACTTGTTGTTATTGTAAGAGACATACGTGATTATGATTCTATTGTAAATTATCTTAAAAGCCTTATTCTACCTTTAAGTATCTCCTTTTTAACGTTTCAAACTATAAGTTATAGTATTGACGTTTACAACGGTAAGACATCAATGGCCAAGAGTTGGTTAGACCTGGCTTTATTTAGTACATATTTTCCTCACATGATAGCTGGTCCAATAATGCGTTTTAATACACTTTCACCCCAACTTGATAATTTCAAACCAATATCTGTACAAACAATAAATGAAGGGCATTTTTATTTTTTTAGAGGCATCCTTAAAAAAACTGTTTTAGCTGATATGCTAGCATATTTGTTTATTGATAGTGTTTTTGATAACCCAAGCAACTATTCTCTTTTGTTTATATATTTGACCACATGTATCTTCGCATTTCAGATTTATTATGATTTTTCAGGATATTCTGATATGGCAATAGGGATAAGCAAATACTTTAACATAGAATTAGACACTAATTTCAAGTATCCATATTTTTCAGAATCTCCTCGTGAATTTTGGAGAAATTGGCATATTACCCTTTCTAATTGGTTTAGGGATTACATTTATATCCCAGTCAAGGGGGCTAGCCTTTCTAAACTAAGAATAGGTGCAGCTCTATTTTTGAGTTTTGCTTTAAGTGGAATATGGCATGGAGCAGCAGTAAAATTTGTTTTGTGGGGTATTTATAATGCAATAGGGGTGTTATTATGTAGAAAGGTTAAGATCTCGTCATCATTTTTATCTTATAGGCCGGTTAAGATAATTTATACCTTTGTTTTTATTTCCACTTCATGGTTACTATTTAGAATCCCATCTATATCAAGTTTATTTAAACTAAAAGGTTTGTTTATTATGTCATCTGAAACGCATAATACCATTGTTTGTTTGCTGGTGATCTTGTTTTGTTTTATTATGCATTATCTTGAAAAACATCTTACTGCATCTCGTTTTTTGAAATGTGGTTACGTTGTTCAATGTACAACTTATATATTAATCTTAGTATTTGCAACATCTATGACAGCTTACTCAAAACAATTCATCTATTTTCAATTTTAGAAGCTGGTAAGTACCTACCCATGATTAATTATTTACAAGAAAAGGGAAAGAAGTGAGGGCTTTGCCCTCCCTTAGACCCACCCACAAGGGGACCAGTCCCCTTGACCCCATTATATCGCTTGTTTATACACAATATTTAAAGCTATATACTTGTATAACTTGCTTTTGAAATTCTTTTAAGAATATGATCAACTACCACTCTTGCTCTTTTTCCAACTATAGTCTTTACTTTCGATGATACATCTATAGTGACCAGATACCTAACAAGCGCAGGCGATAAATATAATGACTCATAGGTATAATCTTTTCTACCCAACAAGGTAGCTTGAGTAGAACGACCAACACAAATCTCTAATCTTTTAAGGCATAGTTCACTTGGCAGTAATTTACCGTGATTCTTATTACCTGTTCGCCCGTCATAGCTGATAATAAATAAAATACCTCTTTTATTTAGACTTTCAATAGAATTAACAAACTCCTGATAGTCTACCCAACCACAGTACCTATTATCACGTGTTTCACAAACTCCTTGATAAGGTGGATCCATGTAAACTAAATCTGAAGGTTCAACACAATTAAGTATCTCACGGTAATCTTTACGAAAAACACTAACTCTCTCTCGTAATAATATTGAAGTATGAAGGATATTATTACGCATAGTTTCAGGACGCATACCTATCCTTCGATTATCAGGGCTATTGTTAAATTCACCAGCAGCATTGTATCGTATAGCAGATTTTACGCATCTGGCAAGTAGATAAAGAAAGAGGTGAGGTTCATATGTCTTATTAAATGAATCTCTTATAAAATCGTAGTAAGCCCTTTCCTGACCATGTTGTTCAAACCATAGACATTCGTATTTATTAGCTAATTCGACAGGGTTGTAAATTATTTCTTTCCATAATGATATCAATGGTTCATGGATGTCATTGATAAGAAAACTACGTGCCTTTTTTATAAATGCAGTTGCGATAGTGACTGCACCTGAACCAACAAAAGGTTCAACAAGTTGTTTCACTCCTGTAGGAATGTAACTAATAATTTGTTCAGCTATTATTCGTTTACTACCCTGATAAGGGAATGGATGAGGTACGCCCCTAATTATACTCATCAAGGCCCCCCTCTTTTTTTTGTATCGCGCATAAAAGTTTATACGTCATAATTGTTTGCTTGTTATCCCTAAATGTCCATTTAGAGCATTATATATTCTCTCGATTTCTTTTCTGAATTTTTCGTTATCCGTGTTTGAGAGCCAGCCGCCATTGTACCACAGATAGTAGGGGGTGTTTATAATATTCCAACCTGCTCTTTTTAATATGTCCATTCGCTCAATATGTTCATCGGTATAAACTCGGAGACTACCGCTAGTTCTAAAGTGATGACTGCCATCCACTTCTACAGCAACAGCCTTTTTTGTCCTTAGATTATAGAGGACAAAGTCTAAGCGTTTTTGTCCACAGCTAACAACCTGATTAAAGATTTTAATATCATTGACTGGTTTATTTTTCTCTATATAATCGTTTAAATATGAATACACCTCGCGTTCAAATTCTGATTCATATTTAGTCGGGTCAAATTTTGGCATTCCCATTTCTGCACTGTTAAGAAATCTCTCATACTGACAAATCTTATCAAAAGAATCAGGGATGTCTGAGTAAATTAGGATTGTAAACTTTCTAGCCCTGCTTGTGGCAACATTCAAACGCCTAGTATTCTGAAAATGCCCTTGGCCTCGGTTACAAGTGCTATCTAGGCACAGCGATAAAATAATGATGTCCCTCTCGTGCCCCTGATATTCTTCAGGTGTATCTACCTTAATATCAAATTGCTCAATTATTTTAGAATCAATGTTCTCCTCAAGCATTTCTCTAATCTTTTCACACTGGTTCCTTATCATTGAGATTATACCGATAGAGTAAGGTTGTTTTATGTCATCTGGTAATAATATCTCATGGTTTTTCTTTAAGATATCTCTGAACTGGTCTTTAGTAAGGTCTCTGATAACTTTAATCACCCTTTCAGCCTCAGCCAATATGGTTTTATCAGTAGCTCTTTTACCATCAACCTTTATCGATTTAAAGCAATTTACAGACATCTTGTCAGGAGTTTCAGTCATTATTTTCAATGTATCTTCATAGAAGTGCTTATTAGTGTATTGTGCTAACAGCGGCATTGAACGAAAGTGCTCGTCAAGTCTTTGCCGGACTCTTTGAATATTATTAGCGTCACTCATAATAAAGTCTAATATGGATGCGTCAGTTACTGTAAGTTTTTTTACTTTAGCGGTTTGATAATCTGGCTTAGACTGAAAGTGCTTGTTCCAAGTAATAATATCATAATTTTTACTTAGTTGAAAGTTCACACCAGTAGAGTCTAACCCCAATTGTTGATGATCACCTACAATACATATACTCTTGCCCCTGTAGAAAGCTGGAATAGCCTCTGCTATATTTACCTGTGAGGCCTCGTCAACAATCACTAAGTCAAATAAATCAGGGGTCATTGGAAATACATGTCCTAAGTGTCTTATTTCTGCCACCCAATAAGGCATTATTTCAAGCGCTACGGTATAATTAATGTCTTGCATTTGCATATCAACTATTTTAGCATTATTATACCATAACATTCTTGATAACTTATCAATTTCTATTCTGTTCTTTATGTCATAAAGATGTTTTAACACATTAAATCTATATTTTAATTTTAATAACTCCTTCTGATATTTTATTATGCTATCCTTTAAATTCTTTATATTATTCCGTATAAGATTATTATCATATTTCAAGCAGTTACGTATATCCAATGCCGCTTTATACTTAGAATGTAAAGATATTAATTCTTTACAAAATTGATATAATTGAGAATTATTTAAGTATTTAGAGTTAGGTGAGAAGTTATCTAAGATATGTTTTCTAAATTTACTTATATATAACTCGGTAGCAAGATTCTTTATTCCAGAGCCTTGTATCCGTTCTACTTTATCTAAATTTGTTTCATAATCCTCTATATTCGTAATTACATTAAATGTGTAACCATCTATTATTCCATCTTTAAAATAATTCATAAAACTATCCCTTAAGGAAATAAACTCATTGTGTAAGTCGTTATAACGTTGTTCCCTACCAAGATTAGCTTGTAAAGTTGAATTGAGTTTGCTTATTTCATTATTTATTTGCATTATCTTAACTTCATATTCCTTTATTTTCTTCTCTATATTTTCAAGTTCACTTTTTAGTTTTAATGGGCCGTTTGACATGTTTAACAATTCAATGATATGTTCACGGATTTCTTTTTTCTTTTCTTTTTCGTAATAAATAATCCCTTGTATCTTTGTTATATTAGCAAACTGCAAGTATGGTTCAACCATTTCTTTTACGACATTCAATGCCGGAGTTTTTTGTGATATTACTAAAACTCTTTTATTTAAATATAATGCGCTTAAAACAATTGCAGATATTGTATACGATTTACCTGTACCAGGAGGCCCTTGAATATACGAAATGTCAGATGTCCATGCACTTATTATACTGGCTATTTGAGCTTTTGACAAAGGTATCGGTAAGTAATCATTTAAAATTCTTTCAGTTTCATCGGAATGATCAGTTTGTATATTTAACTCCCTTCTTTCATCAGTAATTGCATTGACTAATAAGTTTTCTAGTGTTCTATTCTTAAATTCATCATTTTTTTTCACTTCATTAATCAACATATCAATAGCTTTAAATGTTGAAAGCTGATCAGGGACTTGGTTTACAAACAGATGTATCGCATCTACATGAACTAAGTCTTTTTCAAAAAGCGATTTCTCACTTTCAAAAAGCGAGTTTTGTTTGCTCCTGCTACGTTTATCATGAAATTGATAACGTTCTAACTCATCTTTGTAGACATAATTACCTATGAATTCTTTGATGCGCTTAAAACCCTCTATCTTCTCCTTAAAAATTTTGAAAATATCGCCAGCTTTTTTTAGTAAATCATCTTTATCAGTACAATCCTTTAGTAACCTCTCTGCTCTTTCAATTATACTAATCTCATCATCAAAATTTAGCTGTTCATCATCCTCGGCTATATTGTATTGAGTAAGCAATTTAGAAATTAGATCGTGATTAAGAGTTAGAGTAAGATAATCAGGCTCTATCGTGTATGAGACATTATCTTTTTTCTCTAAGCTGTATTCCAAAAAAGTAATCGGTGCAACAAAAGTCTTCTCATTTTTCACACCGCAGATTAAACCATAACCACAAAATAAACTTTTATTATAACTGTTCTCAATATAGTTATAAACTCTGCCCAAATGTGCTTGCTTTGTCTGCAAGTAGCTTTTATTATTAAGTTCGTCCTCTGATATTTGTAAAGTATAAGATAGATCATTTTTGTTTCTGTCTATCAATCCCCTTTCAAAACCGTATCTTGAAATAGTAATCCGACGGCTTATATCTCTTAAGTAACTCAGATATTTTGTAATCTTCTCTCTAATCATTTATTATTTAGATATCCAATGGTTCTTTTATAATTTTTAGAAGATTTTCATGTGCTAATTTAATATCATTCAGCGCTTTAATAAACTTTGATTCTAACTGTTGACGATATTGTTCATTTGCCTTATTTATATCACTAATAGATGCCTCAGTCCTTGATCTGATTTCGTTTTCCAGATTTTTAATGTCATCAAGAGAAGATATAATATTCCTTAATATTTCATTATTTAACAGGTGTCTAACGTTATTAATTGAACTATCTACGTTTATTCTTACGTCACTCAGTAGAAGAGACATATCATTAATCACATTTTCTAACAATCGCTTAATGTTTTGTATATTTGATAAAGTAGATGTAATGTTTCCTATAATCTCATTTTCTAATAAATGCTTAACATTATCTGCTATTTTATCAGTGCTTTCGTTGATCTTTTTAGTTAATTCTTTAGAGCCTCTTGCAAAACTCCTAAACGGAAGAAGTTTTAGCTCTCCTTATGATAAAATAAGTTTCCCAAACTTAAATCGATAAGGAGAGCATCATGTTAAGAGAGAGAATA
>PEAB01000004.1 GCA_002753395.1 Nitrospirae bacterium MYbinv3
AGTATTTTCGATAAAAGAGAAAGTTGAGTATTTTTTGCGTTAATAAATACACAATAGACCTTTTGAAAGTAGTAAAGTAGATGTTTTTAAAGTTCTTCTATTTTCTTTTTGCAAGAGGCTCAGTCTTATTACTAAATGCTATCATTGATTAGGGGAAAAACACAAGAAAATCTTTTAAAGATTAGTAAGCAGGGAGACGAATTTGCGTTGATAGGACAAATCAAAACTGAGTCAAGGTTAGGGGGCATAACACCCCCATTTCTCTGAGCCTCTACCTACTAACGTCCTTGATCTTCTTAATCAGTTCTTTGACCTCTATGCTGTAATCGACACTTTGGGGGGAGTTGGCTAGAGAGAAGCCGCCTTTGACCGCCTTACCCTCCCTGTCGATAGCATAGATACCCTGAGCCGAGCCTACGACCGTATACACACCCGTATCAGCACTGCGCACCTTGTCCTTCTTCTCTTCAAGGAACAGGAGCACCTCATCACCTGTCTTGAGGTAGACCGTATCCGATACCATCAATCCCATACCGTCTACCTCGCCGCCCAACTGCTCTACCACCACCGAGGATGTGCCAACACCCTTGACGTACTCACTGACGTTGACCTCTGACCTGGTTACGATCTTCTTGCCGTCCTCACTCCACTGCGCCTTGACCTGACTAACCTTGCCGCGTATCACAACGTCAGCCCCACGGGTCAAATCTTCTGTGCCCAAGGCCACCATCAACGCCATCGCTGGAATACCTACAATACATAATAACACCGTTATATATAATGTTCTTAATGCTGTCATCTTTCTCCTCCGATTAGAGACCTCACGCCCTTGACTCAAACACGTGAGGTTATGTTGTACTCTTTATAATTTAGGAACTTATGCTATCACATCACCTGCCTGATGAGTTCAGCGATTTTAGGCTTCAGCTTTGGCAGGTCTTCATTGACGACATCCCATACGATTTTATTGTCTATACCGAAATACTCATGTGCAAACCTGTTCATCATGCCTTTCATCTCAGACCAAGGCATGTTTGGAACCTTGTCCCTGACTGGTTTGGGGATATGCCTTGAGGCTTCGCCGATGATTTCGAGGCTTCGTACCACTGCATTGATAGTCTTTCTATCTTTCTGAAACTCCCGATAAGTCATGCCATCTATGAAGGAAATGGCATCATCAATGGCCTCGGCGATATCGTTTATGTAATCCCTGTATTCACGCATATTTGTCGCTCCAGAGACTACCCCTTGCGATTGCTCACCTCTATCCATAAAGTCGTTAGGGTGACATACCTGACCTGTCATGTATACTATCTCTTCAAGAATGCGTTTGCCAATATATGGCTTTAGCGCTCCCTTTGTAACGAGGTCAACCCTGACGCCTAAAAGCTCACATAGATACCAATCAAGGCGCATGAACTCAATAAAGTCCACGTCGCCGCTGAACTCAACGAGGATGTCTATGTCACTTCGTTTCTTCTGCTGCCCACGGACGTAGGAACCGAAAACCCCAATGGTCTTGACCTTGAATCTGGTCTCAATGATCTCCCTGTTGGCATCGATTAGCGCCCTTATCTCGGCCATTGTCTTCACGGTGCGTCAACCATCACAACACTGTAATCATACATCCTTAAATACCCCTTCCAAATCGGAAGACATTTTCAACTTTGCCCTGGAGACCCTTATAAACAAAGAGCGATTTGAGGCATTTGAGAGAACCTCCGGCACTTTCAAAGAGCAATAACGACCCTTAAGTTTATCGCTTACGATAGAAAATAGTCAATACGTACTTCGCCCCCAATTTGTCAACCAGCTCTTGTCGGGGTCAAGGTGGCTGTGCTCCATTGCGAGGGGGTCTGAGGGGGAGCAGAGCTCCCCCTTTTCTCTTCTCTTCCTTAGACCTGTGCGCAGGACAGCGCTTTTTCAGTCTCCTGTAGCCATAATAGGCGTGAGCCATTGACTACACTTGTGTTTACAATCTTTAACATCTCAACCGGATTTACCTTCAAAAGATCTCGTCTCTTAAACGCACCCGCCACAGCCGGTTTTACACGAGCAACGGCGGCCTTGTAAGCCTCTTCAACGTCCTTAGCCTTACCGTTCAAGCCACAATTATTGGCAATGCCAGTGATTACCTCTGTGGACGTCTTGACACCATCTGGGGGTTCGACTGCCTTTACCATCTTCTTAAGCCTGCCCGTGTAGTCAACGATCGAGCCGCTGGCCTCAAGATAGGCGGCCGCCGGTAACAACAGATCTGCCTGCTTCGCAAGCTCCGACATATGTGTACACGACACCATAAAGAAATCCACCGCCGGCCTCTTTGTAAAAGGCATCTCGCCAACGGCTAGCAGCGTCTTGACCGAGCCGGCAAGCATTCCCTCATACGACTGCCCCTTAGGTGTAAGCCCCATCATCAACACACCTTTGGCATTAGCCTCTACCGGTATGGACAACGCCCTGCCCTTAATCAGACCAACAAGACACGCTGCCTCAAACACATCCGGTGAAGCCAGCAATACTGGATTGGAAGCCGCTTTATAAAGCTCTGCAGCCTTATCAATCTCCTCAGTTACCGAGGCACCGCTTACGTCAAGCCCCGCCGGCAGATTCACTCCCTTGTCACCAAGGGCCTTTGCAAGTGCCTTTAAGCCATCGGCCTCGTCGCCCTTTATTGTGACGTCGGCTGCCTCGCTTATCTTGGCGTCGCCAGAGTTTATGACGATGAGTTTGGTCTTTCTATCTGCCTTGGTTCTTAAAAAGGCGTCAAGGGCCGGAAGGTTACGCTCCCACTGATTGGGGTTCAGACCTGCCAAGACAAAGAGGTCAGCCTCCTCAGGGTCTACCACCTCACCAATGAGTGAGGCATCATCGGCATACAGACTCACGGTAGTGTCGACGTTGGCCACACCTGCACCGACGGCCAAGGCGTTTAATGCTGCGGCCTCCTCGTTTGTCAGAGCGCCAGTTGCGATTATCCCGCTGCCTGACTCCTTAAGCTTTGAGGCGGCCAACGCAAGGGCATCCTCCCAGGTGGTATCCACAAGATTACCGTTGACTCTCTTCATAGGCTGTAAAATACGCGTATCCGCTATCAGGCTATCAAAGCCAAAACGCCCTGTGGCGCAGGTGTAGTAGTCAGCCCTGCCGTCATCAGCCCCTGCCCTTATCATAACGATGCTGCCCTTTAAGGTGCTTACCTTTAGATCGCACGCGTTTGAACAGTACAGACACACAGAGTCGAACCTGTCATAGTCCCATTCCCTGCCCTTTCGCCACCTGTCGGCCTCAAGTATTGCGTTGACGGGGCAGACGTCTACGCAGCTGCCACAGAATGTACAGCCCGACTGCTGAAGCGGCAGGTCGTTGGCGGTTGTGACCTTTGAACCAACGCCCCTGCCCATGAAGTCAAGGACTGAGGTGCCCTGCTCCTTACACACACGTACACATCTTCCACATAGGATGCAGTAGTCGGGGTCACGTTTGATGAATGGGTTGCCCTCATCAATTGGAAAATAAAAGCACTTGCGCGTGAATGTAGACTCCTTAAGGGCAAAGGCATAGGCATAGTCCTGAAGCTCACAGACGCCCGCCTTTGTGCACGTCATACAGTCTAGGGGGTGCATCGAGAGGATCAGGTCTACGACGAATTTACGCATCTCACCTAACTTTTCGTTCTCCGTAACTACATCCATGCCCTCTTTGGTCTTCATAATGCAGGCAGTCATCGTCTTGCCGTTTACCTCTACGACACACATGCGGCAGGCGCCAATCCCCTTCATCCCCTTTAGGTAGCAGAAGTTCCTGATGTGTACCCCCACGCTCTCTGCTGCGTCTATGAGGTTCATACCTGCCGGTACCTTGTATGGACTGCCGTTTATCTTTATGGTTACAAGTTCAGCCATTGTTTGATTCTCCTTCTCTTTATCGCTCTCTTTTATAGCTTCAGGTCTGCACCTGTCTGCAAACAGGGTACTCGCCTGCTAAGTGTTGTTTACTTAATGATATATGAATCACGCACCAACGGGTACCGCTTCCTTTGTATCAACTATCTCTATGGCTCCGTAGGTACACGCAGGTAGACATAGGCCGCATCTCGTGCAGCGCTTTTCGACTATTTCGTAAGGGATGTAGCCTACTAAGTACGACTTCTTTTTCTCGCCGATTATGGCAAAGTCCTTGCAGACCAAACGACAGTCATCGCAGGAGACACATTTTTCACTGACTATCCTGTAGACAAACAACGACTTACACTCCTTATCGGGACAGACACCCTCGACATGTGCGGTGTAGAGGCCGGGTTGGTTTTCTAATGTGTCTATGATGAACTTGGCCGTGTCCTTGCCTTTTTTGCACATTGAGGAGTCAAGCATCAGTGGGGCTATGTGTTTAATTGCCTGTATGTCTGCTTCTTTGGCCTTGCCCTCGGATAGTCTGCGCATCCTGATACGCATCTCGTAGCTCCCCATAGGACAGGGTAGACACCTGGCACACATTGGACCATCTATGAACTCGTCTAAAAACATGATGGCCTTTTGCACGGCACATTTGAACCTCTCCACGTCCTGAGCTATCTCTTTTAAGTCCTTTTCTTTCTTTTCTGTCATAGTCCTATCTCCCGGCAGCCTGCGTTGTTTCAAGCATATTTGTCGATCCAGAACGCTTCTGGCTTACCTTGCCTATCTTAACAGCCCCAATTGGACAGGCCGTATAGCAGGCCTTACACTTGGTGCACTCATCCTGGTCAATAAAGTACATGCGTCTGGACTCCTTGACGGCGCCAAAGGCACATGCCTGTTTGCACAGACCACACAAGAAGCACATAGCGTTATCAATGGTAAAGGCGCCCAGGCCGCTGCAGACCTTAGCTCGACAGTACTTGTCGTGTACATGTTCCTCGTACTCCTCCCTGAAGTACTTTAGAGTGGAGAGGATGGGGTTTGGTGCGCTCTGACCAAGGCCGCACAGGGACATACGCTGTACCCTCGTACACAGCCATTCAAGGCGATCAAGGTCTTCAGGCTCACCCTTGCCAGAGGTTATTTTGTTTAGTATCTCAAGCATCTGATACGTGCCGATCCTGCATGGAGGGCATTTACCGCATGACTCCTCCTTTGTAAACGTGAGGAAGAACCGTGCCACATCCACCACACACGTATCCTCGTCCATGACAACCATACCGCCAGAGCCCATCATCGACCCTACGCTTGAGAGCGAGTCAAAGTCCACGGCCAGGTCAAGGAACTCCTCTGGCAGACATCCGCCTGAGGGACCTCCAGTCTGTACGGCTTTAAACTTTTTGCCGTCCATGATCCCGCCGCCTATCTCAAATATTATCTCGCGCAGGGTTATGCCCATTGGGACTTCCACCAGGCCCGTGTTTTTGACCTTACCGGTGAGGGCAAACACCTTTGTCCCTGGCGAATTGGCCGTGCCGATGCTCTTAAACCAGTCTGCGCCCTTTTCGATGATGTGTGGCACACAGACAAAGGTCTCTATGTTGTTGAGGTTACTTGGGTAGCCCCAAACACCGCCGCCGAGTTCTGAGAGCCTTGGGGGTCTGGGACGCGGAAAGCCCCGCTCGCCCTCTATGGAGGCCACTAGTGCCGTGGACTCGCCACAGACAAAGGCCCCAGCACCCTCTCTGGTGTCAAGAGAGAAGCTGAAGTTCGTTCCAAGTATGTTTTCACCTAAAAAGCCCATCTCGGTTGCCTGCTTAATGGCGTGCTTGAGGTTGACCACGGCCAGCGGGTATTCGTGTCTTACATATATATATCCGTACTGAGCGCCAATTGCGTAGGCGCATAGGAGCATCCCCTCTATGAGGCCGTGCGGGTCGCCCTCCATGATAGACCTGTCCATAAAGGCGCCCGGATCACCCTCATCCCCGTTGGCTATGACGAATTTGATGGGGTAGTTGGAGCTCTTTACGTGTTTCCACTTCTTGCCGGCTGGGAAGCCCGCTCCACCGCGGCCTCTGAGATTTGCCTTGTCGACCTCGTTCAACACCTCATCGGGCGTCATGCTTGAAAGTGCCTTGGCAAAGGCTGTATAGCCGCCAACGGCTATGAAGTGGTGTATACTGCGGGGGTCTATGAGACCGTTATTTTTAAGGGCGATCCTAACCTGTTTCTTGTAATATGGCAGCCCTTCCATTATTTCGATGGGTTCAACCATGACGGAGTCTCTGTACAGGAGCTTTCTTACAGGGAAGCCGGCTGATATTGTCGTTGTTACTATATCATGGGCATCAGTGGCCTTGACCAGTTGGTAGTAATAGCCCTGTGGTTCAACCTTCATTACGGGTCCCTGCTGACAGAAACCTTGACAGCCGGTGTGGACGATCTCCACGTCATGGCCGGCGGCCTTGCTTTGTTCTTGCAGTTGCTGTCCGAGCTTCTTGGCCCCCGTTGCCATGCAGGCCGTACCCGTGCACATCCTGATGCGCGGTACGCCTTCCTTAAACACCTCTTCCTTTAGCAGCAGGCTGAGGTTATGAAACGCCTCTATGCTCTTAATTTTTTCCATAGTCTTTGCCCTCGTCTAGGTCGGTTATTATTTCCTTTAGCTTTTTGGCGTTTACCGTTCCTACTACATCCTCATTTACGGTAATAACGGGGGCCAGTCCACAGCAGCCAACACATCCAACCGTCTCAAGTGTCATCTTGAGGTCTTCAGTGGTGCTGCCGGCTTTTACATCAAAGTTATCTTCTAGGGCGTGAAGCACCTTAGATGCCCCTCTAACGTGGCAGGCCGTTCCTGTGCACACGCGCACGATGTTTTTGCCACGTGGCGTGAAATGAAACTGCTTGTAGAAGCTTGCCACACTATAGATCTCGGCCAGGGGCAGCCCCAGCACCTTTGACAGCTCCTTGAGCGTATCTGAGGGCAGATAACCGTTGTCCGATTGTATCTTGTGCAGTGTTGGTATCAAAACACCTTTGTTCTTTTCATTGTCGGATATAATGTCCTTGACTACGCTCATTACTGTATTTATATCATTCGTTTTTAGATCATCCATACTCTACTATTCCTCCGCGCTATTATGTCTTCTGCGCCATTATGTCTTACACGTCATCATGCCCTATTTGTCATTCCTGCGAAAACAGGAATCTCAACGCCCGGAGATTGCCGTGTCAAACACGGAAATGACAAACAGAGCTGTATTGTTATATCTCTTTATCAGGTTTCTGGTCTTTCCTGAGTGACATTATACTCAGGAGGCCTGTTCCTTTTCGAGTTTTCTCCTGTCGGCCATGGTCATAAGCACCCTCTCTGCCCCGAACTTGCCCGGTTCGTATTTCTTGAGTTTTAGGGCATCTCGCTTTGCATCTATTGCGGCAAGCGCCCTTTCAAGTATTGCCTGTGGGTCAGGTATGAACTCCAGTTTACCGCCAACCCTCTTCTCCCAGAAGTCCGTCATGAGCTTGACAACGGTATCACTGGCGCCCATGGGGCTTTCTGAGCCAAAGATGGTGTGCATCCCGGAGGCCACACAGTAGGTGCCGATAGCCAACGCCTTTTCGCTCATCCACTCTGGCGCTATGCCTATTGCTGGCAGGTCAAATATGTCATCCCCTAGGCCGCCTTCCTCGCACATGTGTGATGCGATAGTCAGGATGCGGGAGTTATCCACGCATGAGCCTAAATGTAGTATGGGCGGTATACCTATGGCTACACAGACTTCTCTGAGACCCACGCCTGCCATATCAAGGGCATGCTCGGGTACCATGTAGCCGGCCTTTGCACAGGCCGCTGCCCCGCAGCCGGTTGACACCACTAAGACATCGTTGCGTATAAACTCTGTGGCCAGAAAGTCGTGAAAGCTGTCCTGGGACGTCCGTGGGTTGTTGCAGCCAACTATGCCCGCAACGCCTCTGATGCGTCCGGCCATGATGGCATCGTTAAGCGGTCTGAAGGAGCCTCTAAAGCTGCCCCCCTGCATGTACTCTATGTACTCGTGCGAAAATCCTGCTACAACAGGGGAGGACTGCGACGATCTATGGCCCTTGGTTGTCCTATTGGGGAAGTTGTCACAGGCCATCCTCAGTATCTGCCGTGCCACCTCTTTTGCCCTGTGCTCGTCGTACTGGACATGGATGGCGTCTACCATCTTGCCTTTATATGAGGTGGTTATTATCTTGGTGTGGAACTTCTTGGCTGCCTCAGCAATAGCCGGCATTATGCACTGAACGTCAACGACCATTGCCTCAGCCAGTCCCGTCATTATGGCCAGCTCCTGATTAAGGAACCCGCCGGCTGTGGGGATGCCGTGGCGCATGAGCACCTCGTTTGCCGTACAGCACATACCAACAAGGTTGATCCCCTTTGCCCCCTTGGAGACGGCGTAGGCCAGTATCTCCGGCTCTGAGGAGACGTCCACTATCATTTCGGCTAGAGTTGGCTCATGTCCATGCAGCACAACCGTAACCTCGTCCTCCTTCATCACGCCTAAGGAGGCCGTTGAGAGCTTGGGCATTGGAGTGCCAAAGAGTATGTCGGTGATGTCGGTGCTAAACATGCAGCCGCCCCAGCCATCGGCAAGAGACACCTTCAGGGCAGCCATCAGGAGGTTCTCCGGATCCTGATCAACGCCCATATGCGTCCTGTGCAGGGCCTCGGCCACCTCTCTGTCTATACCGCGAGGTGTTATACCCCACTTCTTCCATATCTCCTGACGCTTTTTGGGAGCACGTCTTACATAGGAAACCTCACCCTTCTGCTGACCAAAGTTTGCGATAATGGCCTCAGCCACTTCTTTGCCTAACTCGTTTTTGGTCTTATCAGCGGTGTCAATACCAAGGATGCCAGCTACCTTCTTCAACTTTTTTACATCCTTGATCTCAAAGTCCTTGGCCTCTCCCGTTGCGGCCTCCAGGAGGGTATAGGCCATGTCCCTGGCATGGTCGCTGTGGGCGGCTGTACCAACTGCGCACATCCTGAGGAAGTTTCTTGCCGCCACTACCGGCAAAGATGCCCCACACACGCCCCTTGCCTCCTCATCGGCATTGGGTCCAACCAGTCTGCACGGTCCCATAAAACATACCTTACAGCAGGCCCCGCCGTGTCCAATCGGACAAGGTTTCATGTCTTCGGCCCTATCAAAGGCCGACTTTATTCCATGTGAATGCCCCCACTGTATGATATCTTCTGCCACAGGGTCGGCGCTCTTTACGTTCTTAAACTTATCCATGCTACACTCCTTTCGTAAAGCGTTGAATCCTCCTGTTTGTCATTCCTGCGAAAGCAGGAATCTCCATACTCGTGGATTACCGTATCAAGTACGGCAATGACAAACAGAGATGGCCTAAAACAGCGAATTCATGGTCAAGGCCGGATGATCTACTGTGGTTAAATGCTCTACCAGCTTCTCTGCATCCTCCGCTATTGACTCATCAGCGATCTTGTCAAGCAGGTCGGAGATGCCTTCTTCCTCTGCCCTCTTGATAAAGGCCTCCTTGACCCTTTCCTTCAATGACCTGGTCATCCAAACGATCCTCTTTATACCGCCATCAGCGAAGAGGAACTTCTTGCTAGTGATGAAGTTGACCCCGATACCCATAAAGCCTGGCGTCTGCATACCGCCTCCAACCGTGCCGGCCAAGGAGGAGAACTTCATCCCTATGGGGGTCATGCCGATATGTCCCCTCTGCACGATCATAACACCGTTTGCCTCGGGCACCACGGCTAAAATGCACTCAAAACACCCGCACGATGTCATCGGGTTTTCCATGATCGTATATGCGTTAAGGGACTCTACTGCTCCTCCGGTTGATGCCTTTAGGTAATCGTCAACACCCGTCCATCTTCCATAGGTGCCGTCAAGGGTCTCGCCCTTGGGTATGGGCTGATTACCGCCTGATGGGTCTATGCCAAAGGCCGCCTTGCAGTCAAGCCAGTTGTACGCCCCGCACAGCCCAAGTCTCTCCGGCGTTATAACGCACGTGTGACTTGGTGCAAAGGACTGGCATAGCAGACATGAGTAAAACGTATCGACGTTCTCATCCGTCAACGTCCCTATGCGTTCGTCCCTCTCACGCCATACCCTTCTGGCCTCTTCCCTGAATTTTAGAACCTCTGGCTCATCCATCATCAGTGTTACCTGTACCTTGTCTACGATGGCCTTAAACCTGCTGTGTGTCATTGTGTACTGGATCTTGGCTATATCCTCAAGGGTAAAGCCGTCGTTTCTGGCCGATTTACTGATCCTT
Organism: Nitrospirae bacterium MYbinv3; assembly: GCA_002753395.1. GTDB lineage: Bacteria > Nitrospirota > Thermodesulfovibrionia > Thermodesulfovibrionales > Magnetobacteriaceae > Magnetobacterium. The sequence goes on from PEAB01000004.1 coordinate 10,212, forward strand.
ATCCAGTTGACATCCCTCTGGCCCATATGCCAGATACCTTGACCCTCGTTTATGTTATGGTGGAGCTTTCTCTCCATGATCGGCTCGTAGTCCGGCTGCGAATCCCTGCCTGCGACCTCTACAAGTATGCCAAGGGGCATCTTGCCGCCGGCCTCGTAACGTTCCTTCCAGTTTTCACCCTTTACAATGATCTTGCCGTCTTCTATCTCGTCAAGCTCTCTGATCCTCAGAAATTCAAACGCTGGAGAGGCGTTGCCGCCAAACTCTATAAACGTGTCTTCCTTTCTGACTCTCTCGCCCTCAAAGGCAGGCCCGTAGGCAACAGGGATATTGGGCTTGTGCGACACGACCTTAAGACCTCTGACCTCAATGGCCCGTGCGACGAGCTTCTGGTGGTTGAGTTCCTTGTCCACTTCCTCATACGTGGTAACGCCTGTGGGGTGGATGACTGGTACATCGGTGTCGCAGATGGCTGGAAAGCCCATGTTTATCGCCCCTGCTCCGGTTGCCCACTTAACGTCATCCAGTGGTCCAAGGGGTAGTGCAAAGGCAAAGACCCTGTCCTTGGTGTACTTCAGGCAGCCCTTAAAGTCGCCGGGTTTCAGGCCGCCGTATATCATCGCCGCTCTGATCGACCAATCCAGGGCGTAGAGCGTGTGCTCCGTGTGCGTTCCAAGTGGGACGACGTAGGTATCCCATCCAAGGTCAACCTTTTTGCGCTGCAGCTGTCTGGTTATCGTCTCGCCGTTGGACATGCCGGATAGGAACACCAAGATGTTCTTTTCCTGTATCTCTCTGACTATCCTTACGGCGGTGTCGTCATCGGGGGCGGCCCCTACGATGGCAGCAAAGCCAGGCATCCTGCCGTCAACGAGCTGTATACCTAGGTTTCTCTGTATGGTGTCAGTGATAAAGCCGTTGTACACCAGGCCGGTCTCGGGGTCCTTCTCAGGCTCGAGGCCTTCCATGTAGCGGCAGGCCAGCCATATCTCTTCTGCAAACAACGTAGCCATTCCGCTGTCGAGTGCCTCGCCAAGGTATGGCGTCCACTGATCCTGGGACGGCTCGGGGTGAAGGTATTCCTTGGTCATATTTAGCGCCTCTTGCATATCAGCAAGCGTCTTTACTGCAAACCCAGTCATAGCGTATATCATCGGCAGATAGAATGCGGTGTCGGGAAACTCAAAGACGTAGTCCTTGCCCCTCTCCGCTATCGCCTTGTTCAAAAGCGTTTGCGCGTTGTCAAACACCCTGTGTGCGCCCCTGATGGCACCGGATGCTATAATTTTTGACATATATTCCTCCTTATCTGTTTATAACAAACCCCGCAGGCTTAAGCGACCCTGCCCTTGAGGTAACTTGGTATGGCGTTGGCCTCACGGGGACCAACGATTATCTTCCATCCTGGAAGTTTATCCTCTAACGCGCCGCTAAGGATTGCCACGTAGCCGGGGATAATTAGCTCCTTTTTGGCAATCTTGTTTTCCACGCCGCTTTCATTAATAAATGCGGCTATCTTGCCGGCCGTAAACTTACCGGCAGCCCACGCCGTCAACACCGACAGCCCCTCGCAGTCCATAACGGCCAGGTATGTTGGCACCTTGCTGTTTTCTATCTCACCGGCGACGATGAAGTACGTCAGGGAGAAGTTGGTTGTCACCAGGAGCGGGGACTCCGGTTTTGTTGCCCCTATATCGTAGACCTTCTGCTCAACCTGCATCGGCACCTGCGGGTCTGTGTAGAGGTTTTGTCTGAGTGTGAAGGTTACGAGGTTTCTCCACTTCTCGGCTCCCGACAGTATCATTATCGAGGCGTACTTGGATATGCCAAGGCCAACCATGAGGGTCTCAAGCATGTGGTCCTGTCTGAGCATCGAGTTTATCACGGGATATCCGAGGTCCTTGTTGCCCTTCTTTAAGACTGCCCGTCTGATGTAGGTGTTGTTTTCAATTATCTCCTTGGCCGTCTTGGCCCCTGAGTCCATGACCATGTCTGCCACGCCAAGCCCCTTGACCTGGGTTGTTAGGTCGGTCAGCTCCGACAACCCGTTAGCCTTTACACCAGCCACGGCGCCGCTGTCCTTGATAAGCGCTGCCATCTCAGCAGCATTTGCGGCGGTTACACCATAGACCATAGGCTTCTTACCGGCATATGAGGCAAGGGCAGCCTTTGCGGCGGCCACGTCTTCAGTAGCCAAGATGGCCGGTACGTCGCCTGCCTTGGATGCCACGGCCTTGGCCAGCGCCTCAAACTTGCCGGCATCGCCTGAGTCGTTTATGAGGGCTAGGGCGTCTATCTTGAGCTTCTGCCCAACCCGCTCAATCTCAGAGGCAAAGCAGTCGTTTATCTTTTTATCTACCACGTCGGCGGCGTCATTGTCGCTGATAGCCAGGGCCAGCACGCATGGGTTTACGAACTTCTTTTCGTGCCGGAAGAGCACGGTCTCCTCACCAACCTTGACCGCCCGGGTGCCGGCGCCGATGGTTACAGCCCTGATGGGGGGAGCGGATGCCTCTCCAAGGGTCTTTCTGGCCGCCTCAGAGACGTCAGGGCAGGCGTCTAACGATACCTTCCTCTGTGCCAACTGCATCGCAAAGGCCAGACACGTGGGAAAGCCACACTTCTTGCAGTTGGTCTTTGGTAACTGCTTAAAAATCTCTACTCCTGTTAGTGCCATATGTTCTATCCTCCAGAGTCTATCTTCTAAATTATAATCAGAGTCTAAGACAGTTCATCTATAAACGCCTCAACCGTCCTGATGGCCTCAGGGTGGCGCATGATTACAAGCTCGGCTCCGGCCAACATCAGCGAAGCGGCCGTCTGAGCCTCCCACGCAATACCCCTTTCCTTGAGTGAGCCCCACTCCGGCAGTTGATCCTCCGTGGCGGAGACCTCCTTGATCTTCCATACGTAGACACCAACATCGGCAAGCATGGGCTGCTGCATAAGGGTATCGTTCTGGGTAAGCGCTGCTAGCCTGATCCTCTCCATAACCGAGTACGTGTACTCCAGGCCGTAGCCAAGGGCTGAGCACATGGGGTCTACGATGATCCTGTCCTTGCTGAAGCCTAGCTGTGTGATCATTATGTTGAGCTGCTTGGACAGATTGATGTCCAGCTCAGACATGGCGATGAGTTTGTGGTCGTTGGCCATAGCGGAGGCGGCAATTGTCTTGTAGTTGGCCTCCTGTGCCTTGCCGATGATGCAGTTGTGTCCCTTTGCTACTTCAGATGCCTTTACTAGAACCTCCGTGTCCTTCTCGGCGTGGTTGCTGCCGATGATTATAAGCGGCACCTTGATGGCGTTAAGCACGTCCTTGACGACCTTGGCTGCATCGTCGGCTGAGCGGTTTTCGTTATCGGGGTGTGTGCCTGCTAGACGCAGCGCTATCATCCTAGCATTTAGCGTTGTTTCGCAGTGCTGCGCCCATTTTACCGGATCATCCCCCACGCCGCTGTAGACCTCTTTGACTGTGTCGGGCCACTCCGCAGGCGGTATGTCCATGATCTCGCAGGCGATCACGGGTCTATTGGGGGTAACGCCCTCAAAGGAATGAAAGGGTAATACCGATTCCCCTCCCATGTTGACAGCCCTGTCTGCCTGCCCTATTGTGGTTGTATACACCTTGCCGGTGTACGTCTCTTTAGGTGGTGTAAATGCCATAAACCCCTCCGATTATTCTTTATTTTATCGATTCAATTCCTTGACTGTCACTATCAGTTGTCTATTGCCCATTGAATCTCTGTTGTGTTCTGACCTTACATCTCCAGGTACGAGTGTGCGTAAAGCGTATTGTTGAGCATAACGTCTACGGTCTTGACGGTGGTAATTAACTCCTCGGCGTCGCCTATTGCAGCTGTCAGGCCTTCGTACAAGAGGAGGGTCAGGAAGTGGTTGTTCAGTATGGGTCTTATCTTTTTGGGGCAGCCGTTTGAGATATTGCTCAGGCCAACGACGGTCTTCATCGGCGGGTCGTTGAGCTGCTGGAACATGTTGATGGTCTTTATCACCTTGAGTGCTTGATCCTGAGTGGTAGCTATCTGCAGGACGAGGGGGTCGAGGTAGATGTTTTCCATCGGAACACCGTATGAGCTGGCCAGAGCCATAAGTTCTGCCGCTATTCCGCATCTTTCCTCGGCGTCAGCGGGGAGGCCGCCTTTACCGACGGTGAGGGCAATGATGTCACTGTTGTACTTGGCGGCAAGCTCCATGATGGGGTGGCGTTCGGGATCGTTGGAGGTGGAATTGATGAGCGGCTTACCCCATTGGTTGTTGTGTACCTTGAGGCCCATTTCGAGGGCCTGGTAGTTGGTAGTATCGAGGCATACTGGCAGGTGTACGACCTCCTGGATAGTGGTAACCATCCATTCCATGAGGTCTTCCTGGCCTTCGGCAGGCCCGATGTTGGCATCTATCATGCCGGCTCCGTGAGCTTGTTGTGCCTTGGCTATCTCCTGAATGGGCCCCTTGTCCCGTTTCATCATGGCCTCTCTGACACGCTTGGCGATTATGCTCAACTTTTCACCGATAATAAGCATAAGATTCTCCTTTCAATTTACTTTTTCGTAACCAAAAAACACCGTTTAAGTTAAATGGTAATTTATCGGATACAAAAAAAACAATGGTTTAGTTAATAATTTTTTAAGAGCGTAGGGGATGTCTGAACCTTGATTAAACGGATTAGAGGATTTACAGGATAGAGACAAGTTAATCCTCAGCATTGCAAATGACTCCATCTAATACGAGTGTCAGTTTAACGTCTTTCATGTGCTGCCTCCTAAAAATTATTCTCATGTGACTATTGTACTATACTTTTTCAAATATTTTCCTGAAAGCATTAGAAGGGGGCGCATAAGAAAGTCGTGGGGATTAGGAATATTATGATGGGGTCAAGGGGAGACAGAGTCTCCCCTTCTATTTCCGTAAACCCACGAGTTTCTTATGCGCCCCAGTGATTTTTTGAAATTGCGTTTAACCTACATCTCTGCTATAATAGATTTATGTTGACACAAACCTTAGAGAGGGATTTTGATCTAACAGAAATTATCAATGGGGAAGAGGTTATGTCGCCAAGCCCTTTTGGAAAGCACCAGGATATTAGCCAAAACATAAATAGATTGTTGGTTAATCATGTATACAAAAATAAGTTAGGGAAGGTGTATTATTCCCCTCTTGATGTCATCCTCAAGGAGGGTGAGCAAAAATTACAGCCTGACCTGTTGTTTATCAAGAATGAGAATATGGCGATCTTTCAAGACTGGATACGGGGTGTTCCTGATATGGTCTGTGAGATTGTCTCTAAAGGCTCTTATCGGAAGGACACGACAATCAAGAAGCGGGTTTATGAGAGTTACAAAGTGCCGGAGTATTGGATCGTGATACCTGAGCTTGAGACTATCGAGGTATTGACCATTGAAGGTGACAAGTACGAAACGTTTTCTATTGCAGAAGGTGAGGGCGTTATCAGATCAAAGGTTATCGAGGGTCTGGATATTGACATAATGGATGTGTTCAAGGAGTAGACAGTTTCTTACAGGAGAGGCTGATGGCAATGGAGAGAGTGTAAATCCATATTGCTATGGGGGATTAAGGCTATATGGAATTATGACTGTTGTTGCACAGGACGTATTAAGTGATATAGTCAAGGCGATAGTGGACGCCGTGCATCCCTTAAAGGTCGTTTTGTTTGGTTCTTACGTCCATGACCAAGGCAGAGCAGGTTCCGATATTGATCTCCTTGTCATCGAGGAGGAGCCATTTGGAGCGGGCAGGAGCAGGAGAGAGCAGGTAGGGTTTATTTACAGAAATCTTCCGTTAAGTCTTATACCGGTTGATGTTGTTCTTTGCAGCAAGGATGAGTTTGACAAGTGGAAGGATGGTATAAACCACGTCATAGCCCGTGCCTGTAGGGAAGGTAGAGTGGTGTATGAGAGGGATTGAAGAGGCGTTATTGACTCTAAGGATGGCGGGTAAAGACCTTCGGGCGCTTAATGTAATGCTCGCACCCGATTCGGTTGACGATGAAATCTTTGGTTTTCATGCCCAGCAGGCTGTTGAAAAATCGCTTAAGGCATGAATTACAGCGATTGGCCATGAGCACGCATATAAGCACGATCTCAAACCCCTGCTTGTTAAACTACAAGACCTTAACTGTGATGTAACTGACCTGTGGAAGTTAATTGACCTGGACATATTTGCCGTTCAGTACAGATACGAGGGGACGAGTCCCCTTGCGAGAGGGTCTGAGGGGGAAAGACGTTCCCCCTTCTATACTCTATGCCCAGAAAGGGATATAACTTGCGTATTTCTTGGACTTACCGTTGGGGTCGTCTTCCTTGATTAAGTTCTCAGCAACAGTGTCTTTTATGATCCTCGATGCACTTGCCGAGTTACGCGGCTCAATCTTAAACCTTTTACGCAGGGTTTGATTGGTCATCTTTTCGTTTGTAACGTACCTAAGACAACAATGCTGATAACACGCCCGGATTCTATCCTTCCTGTCCATTTCATTAAAAGGCTTATGGGCATATATAACAGCCTTTGTGTGCCTCTCCTGTATCAAGAAATTAGGCGCAGGAAGCTGATAGACCTCACAACTCGTTATTAACCTATCAATGCCGCTTCCTTTTTCCTCACAAATTCCCAATCTACGCATGATACCAGCTAACTCCTCATTCCTTGACTTGTACTCATCAATAAATCGCTCTGGCCTTATCATGGGAAGACCGGGATTGGAGAACTCTATCCTATCGGAATAAATCTCAATAAACGGCGTCCCCTTTTCCTTGAAGTCCTGATGAATAATGGCATTAGCCACAAGCTCACGAATAGCTTCTACCGGGTACATCCTTACCGTCTCCCGCAATGCCTTACTGATCTCTTCATTTTGAGGCAGTTGAGCATTGATATAATCCACCACCCTTTCAAAGGCCACGGCGTAACCTTTTATCTCAGGTTGATCCTTAAGGGTCTTTAGCTTACCCTTACCCTGATATACAATCACCCTCAGAGACTCCCTTGGAAGACTGGGAAACTCACCAAGGTCCTTGGCCAAAAGTATAGCGCCAAGGTTAGTGATATCAAAATGTCCCTCTGTGTCTTTGTTTTTTACGATGAACCTTTCTTTTACAAACCGCTCAATAACTGCCTTCCTTGTGCTGGGATAAGGTAACCCCATCAACTCAAAATAACAATGGGTATCCAAAAGGTTATCTACCGTCTCTGCATCTAATCTATCCAGGGCTATTCCTTTTTCAAATAACCTGTCTACCGGCTTGCTCCATATCTTACGTGCGAATTCTGGAAAATCACGCAGTTTCCTGATTATACTACCAATCCTGATATAGGCCTCGTGCATAAACTCAACAGGCTGGTTGAACGTGGCAGGTATTTTAAATATGACTATGTTTTTACCTTTGTAATCAAATTCGTAGATGCCTACGTCTAATCGAGGATTAAGTCGCTGGAGTAACCAATGTACCAGCTCGTCTTTCTTGTGTTTATGTGTCTTTGGTCTAAAAGAGGTACCTTCAACAAGAAAACTGGTGTCACTAATACCAAATACCATGTAGCCGTAGGATTGATTCTTTACACAGGCCCCATTGGAAAGGGCAGAGAGCGTTTCTCCTATCTCCTCTGCTGAATGGAAATTGAGCTTAAACTCCAACCACTCACATTCTCGGCCTTCACTTAATAACCTTTCAAGCAATGTTCTTAGTTCAGTAACTTCCATAATATCCACCATCAAATAACCATCAAATAAGAATATCTTTTTATAACAAGATGTTACAACAAATAAAGCAACTTTTTCAAGATAGTGATCAAATAACTATACTTTTGCACTTTTTTGTAAACCAGCATTTTATGTAGCTCTTGAAAACAGATTCCCGCTTTCGCGGGAATGACAGCAAATAGCGTTTTTGACTGTTCTATATCATTCCTGCGTGAGCAGGAATCCAGAAAGTCCAAAACTATAGGTTGATAAATATCTTTGAGTTGTTATATACTTTTTAGGGTGGTAATTTCTATCGAGCCAGGCAGCCTGGAGTTTAGCGAATAAGAGAGGATTAAAAAAGAGTGTAATATGGAAATAACCGAAGGAAAGATAGTTCTAAACCGTAGGCGTAATCTGAGATATAGTTTAAATAAGCTGGTAGCGGGTGGACTTGGTAGTATCATTGAGGTCAGCAGAACTGGGACTAAACTAAGAAAGAACAAATCAGATATGTTCGATAAGCCAGAGACGATAATCCCTTTAGCAGGCAGACAGCTCAAGTGTCGGCTTATCTGGCAGGATGAAAAAATGGCAGGCCTGGAGTTCCTCACTCCATTTGAAGATGTCGACTTTATAATCAAAAACATCAAGCGCCTGAAAGACGCCGCCTTCAGGACTCAAAAAAAATTATCGGACGAAGCAGTAACAGAGTTCATAAGAACCGAATCAACATCCACCATCATCAATCTGATGGCCGAACTTGAGTCTAAAAACACTAATCTGAAAGTACTAAAAGAGTTGATTTATAAATTACCCGGGCTTACGAAGATGGTTACAGAGAAGGCAGGTATTTTTAAGAAGGATGATGATTTTATTGAGAATGATGTGGATTTTGCTGTTAAACGCCTCGGCATAGATACGGTTAAAAAAACAGCCTCTGACTTTATAAAAATCGAAAATGACAAGTCAGATCAAGAGGAGGAGGACAACACCTTCGATATGCTTAAGATATTGAAGGCCGTGCTGATTCCAAAGTTATCTCCATTTTTTGGCTATAAGGACCAGAACGGCGAGGCCAGCGCCTTGATGTCTCTGGAAACAAAAGGAATAGAGATACTTTTAGCAAAGGGTGGAAATAGTTTACAATCCTTCTACAAGGATCCCTCACAGATATATTCAGAGATGACAAGGTTTCTTGAAAAGATGGCCTATGATAAAGACCTGCTTCAGATAAACAGCTTGTACACAAATAATTTCAAGAAGACCTTGAGCAGCCTTTTTGACGGCTATTTACTCGCCCATCTATGTAGGAACCCCCACTACAACCCAGATAGGCAATTGAAGATCTGTGTCAGTAAGATAAACCTTAGCTTCGCATATATTGCGTATATCATCTTTTTAGCTGCTGAATCCATCATAGAGAGCAAAAAGGCCTCTATAAACATTTTATTAAACAGACTACTTAAGACGGGCATGGATACTGACAGACTTATATCATTTATAGATAATAGTGTAAAGGAGGCGAACTCTATCCTGAAAGATATAGGCCGTCGGGGTAGCATTAAGACGATGAGTCTGACAAGAACATCCGTTAGGGCAAAGGACCTGTTTGCTAAGGACGCTCAGAGCACTAGGTTTATAAGTTGTATGAGTGCATTTGCTCAGACAAAAAGGTTGATCATTAGATATGAGGACGAGACCTACGCACACTATCTGCTCGGTAAGGTTATAGACTCCGAGGACTTCAGTATGTACTCCAGTGTTTTTTGTGTTATACCCTGTGAAAACATCTCACAAGATGAGTTATCCCCAGAGGCCTTCAGCTATTTCAATCTGGTCATTTTGAAGAACTTTGACAAACTCAACAAGAACCTGATGCGAAGCCTTCTCAAGCTCTGGAATACGTTTGATGGCAGCATCATTCTAACCTTCTCCAGCTACAACATGGTTGACTATAGCATGAAGGATCTGTTTAATTATTTTAAGGAGTTTGTTATTGACCTGCCATCTCCCTTCAGTGACGAAAGGGTTTACAAAAAAATGGTTGAGCACACCTTAGCCTACTCTAACCCATTCTCAGGTAACACAGATTTTGAGGGTGGTCAGTATCTTAATGACTTATTCTCGATGAACCAGATAAGAGGTAACGAGCTAATCCATAAGGTACAACAAGCAGCTAAACCACAACCAGACCCTAAACAGCTTCAACCATGCGTTAAACCACAATCAGGCACACAGGCACCCCCCGGAACCAAACTACAACCCGGTGTAGAGGCGATGCCTGGTTTTAAGAAAAAACTACCTTGAAGCATGAAGGGTTAGACCATTTGACCTAACACCCCAGCCATATGCTGTAAATGCAGAAGCTCATCACTGGCAAGTGTTTTAAAGAGCAGTCTTGGCTGCTCATCTTGCACCTTTCTCTCCAGATGTACGTACAGGTCGTAGGAGTTGGTCTCAATTGTCATCGCTAGTTCTATGATGTCGGCATCATCTCTGCTCTGACACCACTGTATGGTTTCCTCGATGTCTAAAAGAGCTTCCATAAGATGCGGTGTGCCCTTACCTACTCTTTCTACGTCGTATTTACCTGTGATACTGGCATACTGTCTTTCAATAGAGGTCTTGTGTTTGTCTTCTGCCGCAACGAGTTGCGTAAAGAGATCAACAACCTCTGATTTTTTCGATAATTCCTTGCACCTGCTGTAGAAGATGCGCGCCCCTTCCTCAAGTGACCACGCAAGAGAAACATAGGTCTCAAAAGATGCATCGTTAGGAAAAAAGAGACTCCTCACCTCTGGAAAACCGTATGCCGTAAGGCCATTGTAGGCGTTTATCCCGTCCTCTAGGCTGTATACATCAGTGAAATGGCTGTTTATAAGCATAGCCGCCGCCGACATGCTTCGCCTGCCACTGCGGCAGTAGACAATGGTTGTTTTACTCTTAGTCAGTTCTGAGATCCGCATGGGAAGCTCACCTAAAGGGATGAGCACCGCTCCAGGTATGTGTCCCCTTTCGTACTCCTGGGGCTGCCGTACATCTATAAGGTTATAACAGTCCCGCTGCTGGTCCTTTATAATCACTCGTAATTGTTCTACAGTCTTTGTTGGTATCTTTTTATAAAAATCAACTACAGGCATATCTTTCTCCTTGCAACTTTTTAACGCTCAATACAATCTCTTAAAACTAACAGAATGCCCCCCCCCTGTCCAAGCATGGCGAGATCCTCTTTCACTGCGCTGTGAAGATGTAAAAAAAAATAGGGAGGGCTTTGCCTCTGCCGCAGGGGTTAGCAACCCCCTCCCTAGCCCCACGCACAATGGAACTCGTCCCCTTGACCCCGTAAATGTCAGGCGTGGTTACTTGACTCCGTAAAGAATCTTAGTTCACATGCTTTTCTTATAGACCTACACCTATTGTTGTCATTTATATCCTTGACAATTCAGGATATATAATTTTATATTAGTTCAGTTTTTTAGGAAGGTTTTACCTATAGATGTTATCGTATAGGGCAAGTGGTGTGCATTGGACAAAGGGTCGCGGGATCGTTCTGTTTGAGCGAAGAGCCACACATGAAGTGGTATACAATGCTTGAAATGTCATACGTTGTGTGACTGTATTTAATAATAGATGGCATAAAAGAAGGAGAAAGAAGTTATGCAGGAAAATGTGTTGCTGGCCCTGATTTTAGGGATCAGTGTCGTTGGAGTAATCGCTGCGTTCATGCTTGCCAAGTGGGTCTTGAGCAGGAACACAGGGACGGATGCGATGAGGGTTATTTCTGATGCTATAAAAGAGGGGGCTGGAGCCTTTTTAAAACGGCAATATAGAACAATAATCTATTTAGCATTGATGTTTTCAGCGGTTTTGTTTATCGGTTATGGGCTTATACGTGAGCACAGGGATTTTGACCCTGTTGGGTCGAGTATGCAGTTGGCATTCTGGATAACCCTGTCATTTGTCCTTGGCGCTATATGTTCACTATTGGCTGGATATATTGGTATGTGGGTCAGCATAAGAAGCAACATCAGATCGGCTGCTGGCGCTATAACCAGCGTAAACGACGCCCTCCAGGTAGCCCTAAGAGGCGGCGCAGTTTCAGGGCTTATGGTCGTTTCCATGAGCTTGCTTGGGGTTGCCGGACTTTATATGCTGGTAAAGATGTTTACTACGATAGCCCCTGCTAAGATACCGTTTTTGATAGTTGGGTATGGCTTTGGGGCCTCCTTTGTTGCACTCTTTGCCCAGCTTGGCGGCGGTATTTACACGAAGGCGGCGGACGTAGGCGCTGACCTCGTAGGTAAGGTTGAGGCCGGCATACCGGAGGACGACCCCAGAAATCCTGCCGTTATAGCAGACCTCGTTGGAGACAACGTGGGCGACTGCGCAGGCCGTGGCGCCGATCTATTTGAATCCACAGCAGCCGAAAACATCGGAGCAATGATCCTTGCCGGCGTTATGGCAGAGCGCGTCCCAGGGGTAAGCCCCGAGTGGATAATAGGTGTGATGATGTTTCCATTATTGGCAAGATCCTTTGGTATCATCGCTTCCATCATAGGCGTAATGTTTGTTAAGATGTCAGAGGACGAGGAACCGATGAGCGCCCTTAACAGAGGTTTCTTTGTTACGGTTGTCTTGGCTATAGTTGGACTGTTTATAGCCAGTAAGTGGTTATTCACTCACCCATCAGCACCGGATGGCTGGTGGCACTTCTTTTTGGCAGGAGTCGTAGGGGTACTGACCTCAGTGGCATTTATTTACATCACCCAGTACTATACTGATTATACACATAAACCAGTTTTAGATATAGCAAAGGCCAGCCAGACAGGCCCTGCAACAAATATCATCGCCGGTGTGGCAGTTGGTTATGAAAGCACCGCCCTGTCAGCCCTTTCTATCTCAGTAGCGCTATTAGTATCCTACTACCTTGGTGAGACATCAGGGTTTAAGGATGCCGGCATATTTGGCACAGCAGTAGCAACAATGGGAATGCTTGGCTCTGCCGCCTATGTTCTTGCTATGGATACATTTGGACCCATTGCAGACAACGCCGGTGGTATAGTTGAGATGAGCGATCAGAAAGAGGACGTAAGAAAGAGGACAGATAAGCTAGACGCAGCAGGCAATACGACGAAGGCGTTGACAAAGGGATATGCCATTGGCTCAGCGGCTCTTGCAGCGTTTCTGCTCTTTAGCGCATATATAGATGAGGTCAGAAACTACGGACACGCTATGCCAAGCATCGACCTGGCAAATCCGTTTGTCTTTGTAGGCGGTCTGTTAGGGGCAACGCTTGTGTTTGTCTTTTCCTCCTTGGCAATCAGGGCAGTTGGTAATGCTGCATACTACGTTATACAAGACGTTAGAGATCAGTTCAGAGAAAAACCTGGTATACTTAAAGGAACAGAGAAGCCAGATTATGGACGCTGTGTTGATATAGTAACAAAAGGCGCATTGAAAGAGATGATCTTACCTGGTCTGGTAGCTACACTCACACCAATCATCGTCGGTGTGGTATTTAAGATGTTTGGCTGGGGCCCAGAGGCCGTAGCCTCTTTGTTGATGGTAGGAACAATAGCTGGCATACTCATGGCAACGTTTCTAAACAACGCCGGCGGCGCCTGGGACAACGCCAAGAAATACATAGAGACAGGATTTTACGGTGGTAAGGGTTCAGATACCCATAAGGCAGCCGTTGTAGGTGACACTGTGGGTGACCCATTTAAGGACACTGCTGGCCCTTCGCTGCACGTCCTTATTAAACTCCTATCAACTGTAACGCTTGTCCTTGCACCTTTATTTATTTAAAACAAATGTACGTTAAGTCATACAAATAGTTAGTTGTGCATAGGTGCATAGAAATTCTTATGCACCTATTGTGCGTTGTCCAAAACACTTGACAAGATTGAGTTAATGGGGTCAAGGGGACAGCCATGCGACCTTAGTAAAGTTAGGAGGTAAACACTATTTGGAGGAAAAATATAATCCATCGACAATCGAAGGCAAATGGCAGAGATACTGGTCAGACAACAAGATAGACATAACCATAAAGGACACTGAAAAAGAGAAGTTCTACTGTCTAGAGATGTTTCCATACCCCTCCGGGAAGATTCACATGGGACACATCCGCAACTACGTCATAGGCGATGTTATAACACGGTACAAAAAGATGAGGGGCTATAGCGTACTGCACCCGATGGGATGGGACGCCTTTGGACTGCCTGCCGAGAACGCCGCTATCTTAAACAACGTGCATCCACGTCAATGGACTCTCAATAACATTACCGCCATGAAGGCACAGATATCCTCAATAGGCTGCTCCTACGACTGGAGCCGCGAGCTTGCCACCTGTCTCCCTGAGTACTATAGGTGGAACCAGTGGTTCTTTATACAGATGTACAACAAAGGGCTGGCTTACCGAAAGAAATCCTCTGTAAACTGGTGTCACTCGTGTAACACCGTCCTTGCCAACGAGCAGGTCATTGACGACAAGTGCTGGCGCTGTGACAGCGTAGTAGTTCAAAAGGAGTTAGAGCAGTGGTTTTTCAAGATAACCGCCTACGCGGAGGAACTGCTTGAGGGTTGCGACAAGCTGACCGGCTGGCCTGAGCACGTCGTTACGATGCAGAGAAACTGGATAGGTAAGAGTGTCGGTGCGGAGGTGTTGTTTGCTGTTGATGGCAGCAACGACACCATAAAGATCTTTACAACGCGGCCCGACACGCTATATGGAGCCACGTTTGTCTGCCTGGCCCCGCTGCATCCCCTAGCCGCCACCCTGACGCAAGACAAAGACGCCCTCAACCGTATGCTCGATGTATACGGTAAGGAGGAAGAAAAACTCGGCCTCTTTACGGGAAGGTATGCCATTAATCCTGTCAACAACGAAAGCATTCCCATCTATATTGCAAACTTTGTCCTAATGGAGTATGGCACAGGAGCCATAATGTCGGTACCGGCACACGACCAGCGGGATTTTGAGTTTGCCAAGAAATATGCCCTGCCAATCATGCAGGTTATCTTGGCCCCAGACAGTCAACCCGATAAAGAACTGAAGACGGCCTATGAGGAAAGCGGTACGATGTTTGACTCCGGCAGCTTTACCGGTATGAATAGTGAAGAGGCCAAGGAGCTTATAACCAAATCGCTGGAAGGCAAGGGGCTTGGCAAGGCCGTAACAAACTATAAACTGAGAGACTGGGGGATATCAAGACAGCGCTTCTGGGGTACCCCCATTCCTGTCATATACTGCGATACGTGCGGCATCGTACCTGTCAAGGATGAAGACCTGCCAGTCATCCTGCCTGAGGACGTTGTACTTACGGGTAAAGGCACATCACCACTTGGAGTTGTCCAAGAGTTCGTAAACGCTAAATGTCCCACCTGCGGTGCTCCGGCAAGGCGTGAGACGGATACGATGGACACGTTTGTGGACTCATCGTGGTACTTCATCCGGTTTTGCTCAACTAAGGATGAATCACCCCTACAGCAGGACAACATAGATTACTTTATGCCTATAGATCAGTACATAGGCGGGGTTGAGCACGCCGTCTTGCATCTGCTGTATTCGAGGTTCTTTACGCGTGTACTGAGGGACATAGGGATTGTTAAGTTTGACGAACCATTTGTCAGGCTCTTGACCCAGGGTATGGTCTGTAAAGAGACGTGGAAGTGTCCCGCTGACGGCTGGCTCTTCCCCGATGAGGTCAGGGACAGCAAGTGTCTGACCTGCGGAGGTGAGGTTGCAAGGGGCAGGACTGAGAAGATGTCCAAGTCCAAGAAGAACGTCGTAGCCCCTGACGAGCTTACTGCTAAGTACGGGGCAGACACGGCAAGGGTCTTTTCCCTCTTTGCAGCCCCACCAGAGAAGGATATTGAGTGGTCGGATCAAGGGGTTGAAGGCTCTCACAGATTTTTAAATCGCCTGTGGGCACTCGTCTTTAACAACCTCGACTGCATCAGGGATCTAAAGGACACCTCAACTGCAAAGGGCAGCATCTTTAGAAAGACCCATCAGACCATCAAGAAGGTCACCACGTCCATTGAGAAGGACTATCACTTTAACACGGCCATAGCGGCCATGATGGAGCTGCTTAACGATTTGACCGGATTTAGGGTTTCCAGCAAGGAGGACGCTGTGGCGATGGGCTTTGCCCTTGAGAGTTTGATCCTGTTGCTTGCACCTTTTGCCCCACACGTGTGTGAGGAGCTATGGGGTGTTGCAGGCAGGCGTCCATCGGTGTTTCAGCACCCCTGGCCTCAGTGGGATGAGCTTGCCACAAAGGAGGAGGAGATCGAGCTTGTTATACAGGTTGACGGCAAGGTAAGGGCAAAGCAGTTGATCAACGCCACCCTCTCCGATGACGAAAAGAAGGAACTCGCCCTCGGTAACGCAAAGGTACAGGAATACATAAGAGGCAAACACCTCAAAAACGTACTTGTCGTTCGCGGCCGCCTTGTAAGCATCGTAACAGCGTGACTATTATGTTGGGAGGGAGAAGAAAAAGAATAGAAAAGGTAGGGCTTTGCCCTCCCTCAGACCCTCCCACAAGGGGACCAGTCCCCTTGACCCCATCAAAAGTGAACAGAGTCTTGTGGTATATATTAGTACTCTTTATTATCAGTTTACTTGGGTGTGGGTATACCTTTGTTAGTAAGGCCAGTTTGCCTTTTGACAGTGTAAGGATTGGCAATATTGCAAACATCACGTCGGAGCCGAAGTTACAGGACAAGTTGTATGAGGCTTTGGCGGTGCAGTTTATGAAGCGTGGTGTGAGGGTGTCTGATAGTTCGGACAATGTGTTTGAGGGCAGGATTAACTTCTTTTCTGTCTTTACCCTAACGGAGAAGAAGGGGTATGCCTCAGATTACGAGGTTGTTGCTAAGGGGGATTTTACACTGCGCAGAGCTGATGGAACCGTACGAAACCTCAAGGGGATGACCTCGGTATTTTCAGAGACCTTTGAGAGTGCAGACAGGTTAAACGAGCTTGTGGCGCACCAGGAGAGCGCTGATGACAGGGCGATTGAGGGTCTTGCCCTGCGTATAATATCTGAGTTATTGTATTGATAGCTCGGTCACGTTCGGTATATGGCATTTGAAAAATTCCTAAAGGAAAGGGCTTCTGGTTTTCCAGCCCCCATCTATCTACTTAGCTACACTCAGGCTTTCTTCCTTACTCAGGCAATAATGGTCTTGAAGGAGGCACAGGCAGAGCTTGACGTCTTTGACCTCGACGACAAGTCTCAGAGTACATCAATGAAGACAGTTATTGAGACCTTAAATCAAACTTCTATGTTCTGCCCCAGGCCATGTGTTATTATCAAGAACTATCAGAAGATTAAGAAGGCAGATCAGGGCCTCTTAGACAGATACATAGAAAACCCCTCAGATCGTTCAATACTCGTCCTGTTTTATAGCGGTGAGTTAAAAAAGGTCGATACCAAGGGCATAAAGCGCATAGACTTGGACCTTAACAGATCTGCTCTGCCAATATGGGTGCAAGAGCGTGTTGGTCATTACGGGATAAGACTCTCAGCTGAGCTGATAAATTATGTATGTGAAATCTATGCCGAAGACCTGACAGCGCTGGATAACGAACTCAACAAGCTCTCTTTATATGGTAGGAAGGAGTTATCCTTAGAGGATGCCTGTGAGGTATTTTATGGAACGAGGCAATACACCCCATTTCAGTTTACAAGGGCCATAGCAGAGGCCAACATCGGCAAGGCGCTGACCATCTTCAGGGGGCTTGAGGAGCACACAGAGACGTTTACACTCATGGGGGCTATTAATTGGGAGATATCAAAGTTGAACCTACCAGTAGCAACCGCTGTCAAGTGTTACAAGCTCCTCTCCGACGCCGACATCCAGGTCAGGATAAACCCTGATTACCCTGTTGAGGTTCTAATCACCAGCCTTTGTAGCGCATTAAAGAGGAACAAAAAGCCACCCGCTTGATCTGAAGAGCTTAATTATCTCAGGTGAACGATCGACTCTTCATCACTCTCTAAAAAATGTTATGATAGCATCAATGATATCGTTGTACTTCTGTGGTTTTAATTAGCCTGCCTTGTATAAAACAATATGCTCATCAGCTGTAAATAGCCTATTTGGTCGTATGTTGCTTACTTGCTTCAATCCTCCATATTGAAAATCCTCATCGGCTAGCAAAATAGCGTACGTATCGCTTATGTACTGACTCGTTATTTGGCATAAGATCAAATCATTGCTGTCAAGTCCAACTAAGACAAGTGCTGTAAGCTTTTTGGTCTGCGTTAAATCAGAAAACGGAAAAGGTACGACAACAATATCGCCCCTTATAAATCTTCCCACGCCTTACTTTCCACATCTGTTAACCAATCCTTGGCCAATAGTGCTTCACTTGCCATCATGCACTGAAGCGCCTTCTGCTTGTTCATTGACTTCAGACACTGTGCAAAACCAATCACTTCATCAATCAGATCATCTGAAAACAGATCAATCTCTCTCATTATGCAATCTTTTTTACTATTCATTTATTAGGTTTATATGTAAAATCCAACACTTCTTCATATATTGATATTTGACTTCGCTATATTCTAATATGTGCAAATGGTATAAGCAATCTTTAAATTACAGCAGGGTGCATAAAAAGCACATGGGAGTAAAATATTACGGGGTCAAGGGGACGAGTTCCCTTGTGGGAGGGTCTAAGGGAGGGCAAAGCCCTCCCTATCTTTCATCTTTATAGCCTTAAGTCAACAGCATTAGGTCTGAGGGGGGGCGGAGCGCCCCCTTCTCTCTCCCTCTCTCTCGTTTACTACCCTCTCAACTGACCGTTTCCAAAGACAACGAACTTGTTGCATGTGAGTTCTTCGATACCCATGGGGCCGCGGGCATGTATCTTGTCTGTTGATATCCCTATCTCTGCGCCGAGGCCAAACTGTCCGCCATCGTTCATGCGGGTTGAGGCGTTAATCAGCACTGCCGATGAATCCACCTCACGTAGAAACCGCATAGCCCGCTCATGGTTGTTCGTAACTATAGTATCGGTGTGATTAGAGCTGTACCTTGCGATGTGCTCAATGGCCTCATCCATCGTCTTTACAACCCTTGTGTTCATCTTCAATGACAGATACTCGTTGTAATAGTCCTGATCCGATACCGGCTTTAGCAACGGGACAATCTTGATCGTCTCAGGGCAGCCCAAAAGCTCCACACCGGCATCGAGGAAACGTTGTACCATCTGCGGCAGAAACGCCTCGGCTACAGCGGCATTAACCAACATGGTCTCCATTGCGTTACACGTGCCGGGGCGCTGTACCTTTGCATTAAAGCATATATCCTCGGCCATCTTGAGGCTACAATCGGCGTCGACATAGACGTGACACACGCCCTTGTAGTGTTTAAGGACGGGGACTTGGGCGTTTTCGGTAACCGATCGTATAAGCCCCTCCCCACCTCTTGGTATGACCAGGTCTACGAGGCCTTCGAGCTTGATAAGCTCCATAACGGCTGTCCTCTCCGTGTTGTCTATAAACGTAATGGCGCCAGCGTCAAGTCCCTCCGATGTGAGCGTCTTCCGCAGGAGTGAGACGATTGACATATTGGAGTGTATCGCCTCAGAGCCGCCCTTGAGTATGACGGCATTACCCGCCTTTAGGCAAAGCCCTGCTGCATCGGCTGTAACGTTTGGGCGTGATTCGTAGATGATGCAGACAACCCCAATGGGGACCCGCATCCTGCCTACCATCATATCGTTTGGCCTTCTTTGTAGGTTCGTTATCTCTCCAACTGGGTCTTTCATGTCAGAGACCTCCATCAGACCAGCGGCCATCTCCTCTATGCGTTTGTCGTTGAGGGTCAGTCTGTCGATCATGGCCTCAGTCAATCCTTTTGTCTTTGCAGCGGCAACGTCCTTGTTGTTTTCGCTTATGATCAACGCAGAGTTGCTGCGGATTGACTCAGCCATCTTGACAAGCACCCTCTTCTTAAGCTGCCCCGACGCCTTAGCCAAGGACCTTGCCCCCTCCTTAGCCTCGGTAGCCTTCCTAACTACGTACTCTCTTAGATCCATATAGTAACTCCTTAATAATAAAATAGTATCCTCTTTAAAAAACATGGTAAAAATTTTTATGGTTTCAAGACTATAGATTCCCACTTTCGTGGGAATGACTGGAATAGCCGTTTTCCAAATATGTCATTCCTGTGTAAACAGGAATCCAGAAAGCGCAAAACTACAGAATAAGTTTATCAAAAACCATTTACCTCTTTATCAGCTTAACGATATTTTTGAGTTCAGAGCGTCTTATTACCAACACGTCTTTAAACGAAATATTTGACAGCGACATATACTTAACAAGCATTATCATCGTTGAAAGCCAATAGGCGACCGACGAGCTAAATGCAGCCCCCTCGATCCCATACATGGGTATAACGTAAAAATAGTTCAACCCAACGTTTACAACCAGCGAGGTCAACTCGGTCCACGAGACAAACCCAGGGAGGTTATGGCTGTACATGTCTGACTTCAAAAAACCGTGTATGCTTAAGGCAATCATCCCAGGCAGCAGCCACAACAAAGAATGATAGGCGTTAAGAAATCTCTTTCCAAACATCACAAAGATTATCAGCTTGCCCCCCACAGCCACACACACACATACCACCAGCATGACAAACACCACGTGTCTGATCACTATCGGGGTGAACTCGGAGGCGTCCTCCTTAGCCAGCCCAAGCCTGATTGGTAGAAAGGGCAGGTTCAGCGCCTGTGGTATCGACAGTATAATCTCGGCCAACGAGACGCTCACGGTATATAACCCCAGTGACTCAGCTCCAAGCATGGAGGAGACAAACACGTAATCTATACGTTTGACCAAAACGCCTGCAAAGATGCTGAAAAACCCCCTTCCCCCGTAAAACAGAGCCTCCTTAAAATAAGCGCCTGAGACGCCAAATCTAAAGCCCTGTTCACTCGATACACTAATAAAGGCAGCCACACTTACAACCAAGACGCTGACTGCCCACGCAAGCAAGGCCGATATAAGGGTCTTACACGTAAGCAGCCAGAACACTACAATAAGCGCTATGGGCAGGAACGAAAAGAGTGTGTTAAGGCGGTTCAGGAAATGTATCTTCTTGATGCTAGTCAGAAGATCCTCGCCAAAACGCTGTAACAACACAAAAGGGATTATTACTAATGCAAAGGGGGCAAGCCCGCGTACCATGTCGTTGTTGTCCTTAAGTATCCCCTCAAAGTGAAAGAGCACATAGCCTATGCCCACCATCAGAAAGCCTGCGCCAAGGGTAAAGACAAGGATGTTTCCCACTATCTTGCGCATATCGTACTGTTTGTTTGCCACGAGGTAGACACTCCCCAAGCCAAAACCCAGGTTGCCAAAACTGACTATCAAGTCTGGGATAGTGGTAAGCAGTCCAAAGACACCTCGCTCTGCTGGCCCCAGGACACGCGTAAAGACTACGTTTTTTGCAATGCGAAGGCCAAAGCGTATAATTGTGGTAGCAAAGGTAAAAAGAGAAAACCCAGCAAGGCTCTTAAGTGCGTCCTTGGTCTTACTATTTACGTCCATTAGCTCCAAATAGATAGCTATCCCTTACTCTTAGGAATATCTTCCTATCTTCAAGCCTTGTAAGCCCACGCACCGTGCCAATCAGTCTACTTGTCATATGGAGAAACTCGACTGCCAACACGGCTCCAAAGATTATAATGCGTTTGACAACAGAGGGTGCCGCCGGGGAGCGTCTTAAAAAGATTCTCATCGACTTGAAGGTCTTCCTAAACCAGTAGGCTAAGACCACAACGGGTACTATGTACAAGAGCGGGGGATACGCCGATGATATCACAGTCGTGATGGCAAGGACAGCAGGCAGGATAATCGTTGCCTTGTATCTAAACACACTTTCAGACTCCCTGAACTTGGCCTTCTGATATTCGATCTGCCTTTTCACAATATCTGCAAGCGTTGGCCCGATCTGCCAGTAGATCCATGCGTTGCGAACAAAGGTGGTTTTTGCATTTAAGCGCAGGGCCTTTGTCACAAAAAGCATATCCTCAGCCACTCTGAGTTCCTCCGGGAAGCCGCCAACCATCTGCCACACATCCCGCTTATATGCAACGCAGGCACCGCCTCCTATGTACTTTTTCTCCATGATTGTTGGAAACATCGACGCCCCATAGACCTGAGCCAGGTCGATCTCTATCCCAAGTATCTTTTTGGGGATCGGCATGAACCTGAGTCCTCCGATAGAATACTCGGCCTCACCCCTGATTATGGGGGCACAGAGAAGCTCAAGCCACTTGGCATCTGGCAAGTTGCCGCCGTCTATCTGGGCGATGATATCAGCATCTGTGCTCATAACACCAACGTTGCGGCCTCGACCGGGGAGAGCTTCGGCGCTCTGTATCAACCTGACCACGGGATTATCCCTGTAGCGGCTCTGCAGAAGCTCAACGCTGCCGTCGGTAGAGCCAGCATCCACAAAAATGACCTCATCAGGTTGGAGGGTCTGACTCAGGAGGGATTGAACAAGTTCTTCCAGGCCATCTATCTCGTTCTTTATAGGGATGACTACGGCTATCTTCACGTATCCATGGGGTTTGCAAGCTCTCCCCTCTGACCTAATGCTGTTGACTTAAGGCAGTGAAGATGAATAATACTAAGTTGCATCCAAAAAAGTTGAACTTTAATGGGGTCAAGGGGACTGGTCCCCTTGCAGAGAGGTCTGAGGGGAGACAGGGACTCCCCTTCTATACTAATACTGGTATAAACGCAACTTGATATAAGGAGGGCTTTGCCTCTGCCGCAGGGGTTCGCAACGCCCTCCCTAGACCCTCCCACAAGGGAACTCGTCCCGTTGGCCCCGTAAATAATCGTAGTTCCCACGTTTTTCTTATGCACCCTCCTTAACATTTTGAGTGCGTACTGCATGTAACGCCACCTGGGAGAGCGCCATAAGCAGCCATATGTACTTTTGATACACGAAGCTCAAAAACAAATAAAACATTGCCTGTGAGATAAAGGAGATAAGATATGTCTTAGCAAGTAAGGCATGCTCTGAATCCCCCGTTGACAAGAACTCCCTGATACTCTTACGATAGTTTCTAACAACCAAGCCAAATATTAAGAGGATTGTCAATAGCCCCCCTGCCCCCATGCCTGTCATAATCTCCACATAGGAGTTATGAGCATCTCTGTAGTATTCGATATATTCTCGTTCGCCCGTTTCTTCTATGTACGCGGCTACATATTTTGAACGTGCGTATAGTTCGTTAAAGGTACCAGGTCCTGTACCTACGAGGGGGTTGTGTATAAATGCGTCCCATCCCACGTAAAGGTATGTAAGTCTGCGCGATAAGGATTGGTCAGAGGTTTCATAGAGATTTAACTGTCGCTGCCAGAACTTATCTGGTATCGTTACCTTTACTACGATTAAGACTAAAACAAAAAAAAGCAAAAAGAACCCTATCTGTCTTATCTTTACCTTATGTCTGTAAATAAGCAGCGAGGCGATGATTATAAAGGTAAAGATCAACACGCCGGCACGTGAATAAGTCAACACCAACGCCCCTAAGTTTATGCCCAAAAAAAAGAAAGCCATGACCTTTGTCTTGACGTTGTACCTACCAAATAAACGATTAATAATAAAAGGTATCACAAAGATTATCATAGAGGAAAAAAAGTTGGGATCGTTAGAGAGGCCGACGCCTCGTTCTAAGGTCTTCTCACCGGCGTCCATGACCAAAAGAGGTATCTTGAAGAAATAACCCACGATTGAAAACAGCGAGGCGATTGAAATGCTCCAGATAAACACGCTTGGCAGGGTTTTTTTGAAATGCTCATCCGTTATAACTGCCAAGGAGAGGAAGAAAAATACAAAAACGGTCAACATCTTTCTGACGTCGTTAAAGGCCGTCTCTTGATAATCAGACATCGTTGCAGAGATTAAAGCAAAGAGAAAAAACAAGAAAAATAAAAACCAAAAGTTAGACTTCAACCTGTTTGCTTCCTGTTTGTATAAAACAAATCTTAAAAACACTATTGATAATAACATTATACCTAAGAATTTTGAGATTGACAGAAACTTATACGTACTTAACCCCTCTCTAAATATATCAAACGGGATTAAAAATACCATTAAAAAAAGTGCAAGTTGAGGTCTTTTATAAAAAGCAAAAAGCAAGATTACAACAATAGCAGGCACAAATGCAAACGTGTAATAAGGGGTTATGAAGAGATATAGTATAGATAGAACGACAACAATAAAGAGGGTATTAGAAAAGAGAGCACCAAAAGTTCTACTAAAAAACTGAGTATTATACATTGTGGCTTCTAAATCTAAAGAGCTTAACGATCTGCACTAGCAATGAGACCCCCGATACGTTCCACCGGATGAAGGTTAATAAAAAAAAAGAGAAGAACCATCCTAGGCCAAAATATTCTATGTTTCTCCCTGCTTTTTTTAATGCAATCAGTAAAGCAGGCAATAACCATAGCGCCAGAGTTACAAGACTATACAAGAATGTCCCTGCCCTGGCATAAAGTAGAAGCGATGATATAAAGAGTAAAAAGAAGCCAACGTGCCAGAGACTCAACAGTGGATTTCGCAGCGTGCTTGGTGCAAAGCGCCAGTGTCTGGCAAACATAAGGGTGGAGCCTTGTCTCCAGAACTCCTTCCGAATAAACTCAGACAGGTCTCTCTCATATCCAAGGTGTATGACGTTGATTTCGTAGGAGGTGATTAGGGAGTAGCCTGCTTTTGCTACGCGCATGGTAAAGTCCTTGTCTTCATTTGTATTAAGAAGTTCATCAAAGCCGCCGACCTCCTCAAACACAATCTTTTTTATAAAGATGTTACTTCCCCCTAAAAAGTCGACCTCAACCTTTCTTTCACGCTTAGAGTTCAAAGGCTGCCCCCACGTCCTTGCCACCCACCCTGAGTCGGATGGCACTATAATGGCAAACCCCAATGCCCCCATAAATCCACTGTCAAAATATTTCTTGCCTTTGTTGATAAAGTCCTCCGGTACGACCATGTCGGCGTCTAAGAACACTAACAGCTCACCCTTGGCGCACCTGGCTCCTGAGTTTCTTAAGGCAGAGATTGTAGCCTTTGGTTTACTTAGTACAGTAACCCCCATGACTTTGGCTATCTCAGCCGTAGCGTCTTTTGAACCGTTGTCAACGACGATGATCTCATGCTGTACATCTGTGTTTTTTAAGATGGAGGCTATGCACTTGCCTATATTCTCTGCCTCATTGTAGGCAGGGATTATTATTGACGCCTGTACGTCAACCATACTCAGGAGACGCTTTCAAATATCAGATACTTGTTTATCAAATAGCTGCTGAACTTAGATACCGGTATGTACATGATCACGTAATAGAACTCGTTAACTCCGTCTTGATCCTTCTTCTCATAGTCTTTATAGTAGTATCCAAAAACCCGTGCAATCTTCTTACGGATTTTACCCCGTTTCTTTATAGTAATCTCCAATATCATAGAGCTCTTATCGAATTTCTCTAGTTTTTCTCTGGACTTAATAAGAAATGCCTCATTGTTGATATCAACTAGGGTGACCTCTCTTAGATGGTTGAGATCCTCTGCATACTCTTGAAGTTTCTCATACGTATCTTCCTGCATACGCTCCATTTCCTTAGAAAAACTCACTATAAATATAGCAGCGTTGTCATGGTCTATCCTTTCGTACTTACGCTTTTCGTTATATCTGCCAAATAGCTTTCCATTGATTACGTTTACCCTTAAAGCCTTTGACGTCCTTTGCATCACCTTAGTAAACAGCTTGAAAAATGTATAACCAATGAAAAACAGGTCATACAAAAAACTCTGACGCATATTTAAAAACCTGTTATCTATAAGGGTTCTTATCCTTTTATCAGCGCTGTATGGCGTAAACACCTGTGAGTATCCTATAAGCCCCGGCTTAACATTGAAGCGTTTGTCGTAGCCGTCTATATGCCTGCAGATGGTCTCGTAGATGAGAGGACGTTCAGGTCGTGGGCCTACGAAGTTCATATCCCCTTTCAGGACATTGATCAGTTGCGGTAGTTCGTCTAGGCGTGTGTCTCTTAAGAATCTCCCGTATCGGGTCTCCAACTTATCGCCAGGTTCAAGGAGCCTGGCGCCTACAATCTTCTCAGCATCAGGAACCAGTGTACGAAACTTATACATCTTAAAGGTCTTTTTATCCTTACCCAGTCTGTCGCCTCTATAGAATATCTCTCCCTTGTCAGTTAGCTTTATTATCAAAGTAACAATTACAAAGATGGGCAGCGTTACAGCTAACAGTATCAATGCAACCACAAAGTTGAAGCCCCTGTTCAGAGTCGAGGAGAAAGTTGAGTAACCCCTCTCTGTTATAATTCTGTCTAT
Organism: Nitrospirae bacterium MYbinv3; assembly: GCA_002753395.1. GTDB lineage: Bacteria > Nitrospirota > Thermodesulfovibrionia > Thermodesulfovibrionales > Magnetobacteriaceae > Magnetobacterium. The sequence continues at coordinate 36,319 of PEAB01000004.1, forward strand.
ATTTACATTGACTGCTGAAATCATAATAAAACTCCTCGCCCTCTCCAGTGGCATACATTTTGTTGTGTAACCGCAATGTAATGTTGGATCATCATGGTGAAATGCTGCTACATTTTAATATTTCTTGCCAATATATAACGGATAGCAGATTGTTAAGAAGCGAATAAGTTTTTAGAATAAAAACTAAGCCCTTAAGGAATGCTTTAGAATGTGTTAAGAAACAAACTAAAACACCAAAGGGCTATGAATAATGTAACTCAACTTACAAATATCCAAGTGTATAATCAACCTCCTGTTCTTTAAATCAATAGCGTATCGTCGTTTAGAGGGTATATATCTGCATACACAACCGTTAAAACACTATTAATTGCCCATCAGGGCTTTAAGTATTCTCTTGTCAAGCAGGCGAACGTTGCTGGACATGCCCTTTGCAATAGCCCTCATAACCTTGACCATCATTAGAGGGGATGCTGTCTCTAGTTTATTAAAATCTTCTGCTTTTAAAAGAAATAGATGGCTTTCCTCTACGGAAACGGCTTCTGCTGAGTGTTTCTTTCTGTTTTCTATTACGGACAACTCACCGAAGAACTGCCCCTTTTCCACCGTGGCAAAACGATTCTCCCAACCGTGTGAGGTGTGTCTTACCTCATCGCTCTGAATATTACGCAACATTATCAACATCTTTGTCTTTGTATCAAGCTGCAACTTCCTTTTTATCTCTATTTTACCGGTGGTAACCATATAAATCCCAGATGTTGAATCACCTTCCTTGAAGACAAATCCACCTTTAGTATAAATCCTTTCTTCAACATATTGAGCAATCTCACTTACTTCCATTTCGTTGAGCCCCTCAAAAAGACTCTGCTTAACTAACTCATCAACAAGGGCCATTCCCACCTCACCACATCTTTACTCTGTGTTTAAATAATGCCTTTTTCATCTGACTACCTAAGTTCATTTTACGACTACCACTTGCTCCTAAAAACCAATTAACAGCTTTAACAACTGTCTGTCTAAATAACGCATCGTTTTTGACGAGACCCTGGCAATAGTACGCAGTACCTTTAACATCATTAGAGGGTTCTTCAGCTCTATGTCGTTAAAGTGATTGCTCCTTATGAGATAGATCTCACAATCGTCTACGGCATCAGCATCAGCACCATGATTCTTCTTCCCCTCGACCACAGACAACTCTCCAAAATACTGGCCCTCTATAAGAGAGGCAAACACCTGTCTCCATCCGTAGGGGGTCTTACGTATTTCACAGCAGTTTTGCATGTTTCTGACGGTAATAAGCATCTTTGTCTTCAAATCAATGGGAAGCTTTTTGGTTATTTCCACCTCACCGCTCTTAATCAGGTAAATGCCCCTGGTGGGTTCCTTTTCTCTGAATACCGGAGCACCCTTCTCGTAGCTCTCCTGCTCTACCAGTTCAGCTACTATTGCCAACTCATCGTCGTTTAGACCTTCAAACAATATCTGTTTCTTCAGTTCTTCAACTATACTCATCTGCTACCGTTATCCTTGCTCCATGATTCATAAACACTTCCTTTAACTATTTTACATTATAATCTAATTAATTAAGAATTGTCAAGACGGAATTGCCTTGGCCAGCGATTCTCACTGATAATGAATATAATTTATTGATATATAAGCAATATACTATAAAAAACACCGCGAAAAATATTTTTCATATAAATAGTAAAATCCTTATAAAAAGCCATTATGCAAATTCAGTGAGAATTGCTGTGCCTGGGCGCATAAGAAAGTCGTGGGGATTTTGGAATAGAATCGAGGGCTTTGCCTCTGCCGCAGGGATTCGCAACCCCCTCCCTCAGACCTAATGCTGTTGACTTAAAGGATATAAAGATGCAAAAAAAAAGAGAGGGCTTTGCCCTCCCTAGACCCACCCACAAGGGGAGCAGTCCACTTGATCCCCATTAATTTCTATTGTCCCCCATGAAATTTATATGCACTCAATTGCCTCTGGAGTGTGTTAAATTTACGTTCAGCACTACTTGTACAGGACGACCCCCAAGTTTTTTTATTGAAATGTTATGGCCCTCCTAAAAAATGTTACAAATTTATCTGCACAATAAGCTAAAATATATGTGGAATGATAGAGGGCATAAATGGGCTTGAGCTAATCAGAAGCGATAACAGTCAGGACACTCGCAGAGAACTGGAGATGACTGCGCTGCTGGAGGGAGCACGTGCCGTCCTGCAGTACAAAAAATTTCAGGATGCCGCTCGTGCTATATTTGATAAGTGCAAGGAGATGACAGGCGCCACTAGCGGATACGTTGCCCTGTTAAGCGCCGACGGCTCTGAGAACGAGGTACTCTTTCTAGACCCTGGCGGGCGTAAATGTATTGTTGACCCTGAGCTTCCAATGCCTATACGCGGACTACGTGAAACTGCTTACCGGTTTGGCAAGGCGGTATGTGAGAACAACTTTGCAACCAGTAAGTGGTGGGACTATCTACCTGAGGGGCATGTAACTTTAGATAACGTCTTGTTCTCCCCTTTAATTATAGGGGGTAAGGTTGTTGGGTTGATTGGGCTGGCCAACAAACCCTGCGACTTTGACGAAAACGACTTACGTATAGCTACGGCATTTGGAGAGTTTGCTGCAATTGCTCTCTACAACAGTCAAACCCTTAAACGCTTGGAAAACAGTGAGCAACGCTTCCGAAACGTGGTTGAGGCAGCAGGGGACGCCATAATATCAATTGATAGTGATGACAATATCACCACGTGGAACAGGTCGGCAGAAGTCATGTTTGGTTACACAACACATGAGGCATTAAGCAGTCCTGTTACAATCATAATCCCTCAGCAGTTTCGAGACGCACACAAAAAAGGTATCCACAATGTAGCTACAACAGGAATATCAAAATACTCTGGTAAAATACTGGACTTGGAGGGAATCAGAAGAGATGGCACTGTGTTTCCATTGGAACTCTCTCTGACCAAATGGTATATAGGGGATAAGTTATATTTCACAGCAATAATAAGGGACATTACTAAACGCAGACAGGATGAGGATGAATTAAAGAGATTTCAGACCCAACTGCAAGATCTCGTTTATCAACGAACGGCGTCGCTTATACAGACCAACAAGTCGCTTGAAGAGGAGATCGGCCGCCGCTTGAAAATAGAACAGGAACTACAGGCGTTAAACAGAAATCTTACTAGAGTGGTCAACGAGGAGGTTAGAAAAAACAGGGAAAAAGAACAGTTGATGTTTGAGCAGAGTCGTCAGTTGGCCCTGAGCGAGTTGCTGATTAGCATTGCCCATCATTGGAGACAGCCTCTTAGCGCCATAGGGGCCATTGTCCAGAACCTTGAGGACGCATTCGACTATAATGAGATAGATGAGGAGTTCTTTCACAACTCGGTCAAGAAAATCGTAGATGAGCTTATTTATCTTTCAAAGACTATTGATAACTTCAGCAGTTTCTACCGTAGAGACAAAGAAAAAAAACTTTTTAGCGTTTATGATTGCCTCGAAAAAAACCTGATTATTAACGACGATTACATTAAGTCAAAAAAGATAACGGTAGAGATAGAGAGGGAAGAAGATATACAGATAGAAGGATATTTCAATGAATTTTCGAGGGTAATATTAAACGTCTTTAATAATATAAAGGACGTCTTTGACGAACGAGATATAAACAACGGATACATAAAGATACGGATATTCAAAGACATAGAGACCGGCAAGACAACGCTCTCCATAGCTGACAACGGGGGGGGGATAAGCAGAGATATCAGACCTATGATATTCGATCCGTACTTCACGACAAAACATAAATCCAGGGGTACTGGTCTTGGTTTATATATGGCAAAGGTTATTATAGAAAACAACTTCAATGGTAACATAAGGGTAAACAGCACTGAAGATGGTTCAGAATTTATAATAGAGGTATAAGGTGTCTTCTTTAAAAAGCAGGGTAAAAATGTTCATGGTCTCAAGACTATGGATTCCCACTCTCGAGGGAATGACAGAAATGACCGTTTTCCAAATATGTCATTCCTGTTTAAGCAGGAATCAAGAAAGCGTAAAAGCATAGTTACCATGAAACATAAAAAAGATAAGGTATAAGAATGGATCCTAACCAATTGTTTAAGACTAAAAGCCTCTTATACGTGGAAGATGATGATATAGTCCGAGTCAACATAGCGCATTTCCTAAGACGTAGATTCAAGGAAGTTGCAGAGGCGGAAAACGGACAGGCAGGCCTGGCACTTTATTCATCAAAAGCCTACGATATAGTAATTACAGACATAGAAATGCCTATAATGAACGGGCTAAAGATGATTGACAAGATACAGGAGATTGATTTAAATCAGGTTATAATAATCACAACTGGTTATAATGATGACGAACACAAAAGCAATAAGGCTTGTGTAAACATAATAAAACCTATCATAAAAGACATCCTCCTCAGCGCAATCTACAAGTGCCTGCTGGGCAATTAGCCTATACCCTCTCTAATCCAAATTCTATGGTAAAGATAGAACCTTCACCTGTTGTTTTGGCATATAATTTACCGCCTAAACTCTCCTCAATGATTATCTTGGACATATAGAGTCCAATCCCTGTGCCTTTATCGGCCTTAGTGGTAAAGTATAATTCAAACATCTTATCTATAACGTCCTCAGGGATTCCGCCACCGTTGTCACTTATCTCTACCCTCAGTGTTCTGTCATCTTTAAAACAATCAACTGCAATCATTCCCGCTGTCGTTAACAATCCATTTTCTCTTCTTTCGATAATAGCATCCTTTGCGTTTGTTATTAAGTTTAACATAACGTGTGCTAATTGGTTTTTATATGTCGTAATTAAAGTGTCGTTACAAGGCATTATCATAGAACAATCTCTGTAAGTCTTGTTATGGATATGGCATGTGAGGCTGTAGGAGATCGAGTTGGTTTTGAACTGCGATGAGAGCATTGAAAATACCTCTGAGGATATTTCCAGTAAGTCAAAGGTCTCTTTCTTCTTTGAGGGTTTGAAGAAGTTCCTGAATTCATCTATCGTCTTTGACATAAATTCAATCTGTTTCATTGCATTTGTCACAGTATCATCTATATAATTGGCATCAAGTTCTCCAAATTCATAAGCGTCTTTCAAGTCTTGGATCATAAGGCCAAGACCATTCAAAGGCTGTCTCCATTGGTGGGCTATTGCGCCTATCATCTCACCCATTGCGGCCATCTTTGACTGTTGGATGAGAAGCTGTTCTTTACGCCTTATTTCCTCAACTTTATTCTTAACTAGTGATTCAAGATTCTCGTTCAGCCGTCTAAGTGTGTAGGTCTTTAATTGTAGCTCCTCCTCTGACGCCTTTAATGCTTCTTCAGCCATCTTCTCATCAGTTATATCCCTTGCTATCTCTATCGCCGATGCAATGCTGCCTGAGGCGTCCCTAATTGGTGATGCGATAACACTGAAATAAGCAGTATTGCCGTCATGTTTTACAACTCTTCTTATGCTTCTATGAATATCGCCATCTTTAAATACTTCACGTACAGGACAGCCATCGCACACTTGATCGTTGTTTTCGTAAACCCTATAACAATACTCGCCAATGCGGTCGCCAAAGATGTCTTTTACGACCTGATTTTGATAAGCTATCCTGTAGCTAGTGTCTTGAATCGTCACTCCATCGCCTATAGCCATAAGTATGGCCTTGGTTTTTTCATTTTCTGTAAACAACTGATTCTGTATATATTTCATATGGCTGACATCTCGAGCGAGGTGGATTAACCCGTAGGGCGTTCCATCTGGGTTACGTAAGGGGGTTTTGGTTACCATAAAATATCCGTTTAGACGTTCCTCATATATTTCAATAGTATGTTCTATACCTTCTTCAATTAAGTTCTGGTTAGAGCAGATATCCAATGGCTTATCTGTTGAGTGAACAACTTCGTGGCAGATTTTCCCAATTGCCTCTTCTGGGTTTATGTTTAACTTCTTAGCCATTGTTTCGTTAATTTTCATTATTTTATGATTGCTGTCCAATATCATCAAAAGATCAGGGATAGTATTAAATGTCATTTCCCAGTCATTTTTTGCCTGGATCAGAGACTGTTCTTTTAACTTAAGTTTAGTAATATCACGTGCAGCAGCAAATATACCTATTACCTTTCCAGTCTCATCCTTGTATACAGATGCATTATATAAAACCGGTGTAATGTGTCCATTCCTATGTCTAATAAAAAGTTCGTAATCCTGTACCCTGCCATATTCAAACACTGCTTGATAACCGATTCTTGCAGTGTCAGGTTCAGTAAAGTAATCGGAGAAATCAGTCCCTATCAATTCATACCGTGAATATCCCGTAACTGTCTCAGTTGCAGTGTTCACGTCGCCTATTTTACCATAAGTGGTTATCGTTACTAACGGGTCAAGACTCGCCTCTATCAAACTCCTATTGTATAAACTCGATAACTTTAAAGATTCGCTGAGACGTTTATAGTTAGTGATATCGGTTGCCACACCACATACACCGTAAGGATTTCCATTAACGTCTAATAAAACAAATTTCATAGATATGTACGTGTGTAAACCATCGTCATGGGGTACGATCTCCTCAAACTCCATAGGTCTCATACCATTTAATACAGTCATGTCGTTTTCTCTAAAGTTGTCTGCCAACTCCTTTGGAAAGACATCATAATCAGTTTTACCAATGATACCAAATTTGGTTATATGAAAGAGTTCCTCGTATTGACGATTAATCAATAAGTAACGCCCTTCTGTATCTTTTAGAAAGATAACGGCAGTTGTATTGTCTATTATGGATTGTAATTGTTCTCTGGTTTCTTTTAACTTATCTTCCAATAACTGACGCTCAGTTATATCCCTTACAATCTCTAGACACGAGACTATATTTCCGTTGGCATCCCTGATGGGGTTGGCTGTGTTTTCAAAAAATGCAGTTTTTCCGTTAGGCGTTAACACCTTTCTCACTGAGGTATGCGACGCCCCGTCTTTGAAAGCCATCTGCACGGGACATCCATCACAAATCTTATCGTTACCTTCAAAAACTTGATAACATTTCTCTCCCAGCCGCTCACCAAATAAAGATCCAACTTTTTCACTTTGATAAACGATGTTATATTCCAAATCCTGAATGATAACGTCATGTTCCATAGCGTCAATAATAGACTTAAGTTTATTTCGCTCTGCAGATAACTCTTTATCTACATTTGTGCGTTCTTCGATTTCCCTTTGAAGTGTAGATGTACGTTCTTTAACCAATTCTTCAATGTGTTCCTCATACCATATGAGCTCTTCTTTCTCCTGATTACGTAGAAAAATGTTTGCAATCGTACTGGCGGCTATTGTAATGTGTTTTCTGCATGCGTTAAACACATACTCCGGTCTGGGTGTGTATTGCTTAGATAGTCTAAGCAACTCAACTGGAGATACTTTGTAGATATCAGCTATCTGTCTGATCTTGTTCTCATCGGTAGGCGGGTTTGAAATGCCAGCGTTATTTGAACCGATGACCATGCCATCTGCAATGATTGGAGCGGCGTATATAGCAATACCACCAGAACACTCCATTTCAAAAGGTCTTTTTTCCTTTATGCTCTTAAGGCTTGTTGCCCAACAATCTTCATGGCATATCCACTTGCCTGACTTCAGCGCCTCTTCCTCTGAGACGTTGCTACACAGCCGCATGGACGCCTGATTAAGAAAATCGCACCAGCCGGAGGTGAAAAGACTTACCGCATAATCTCCATTTACCTCATAAATAGAAGCAGAAGATTCTATATACTGTAAATAGGAATCCTGAATGTCCTTTAACTGTTCTTCACCTATAGCCAGTTTTAAACTGAGGCGTCTTTTAGATGTAAACATCTTCCTGTCTAGTTCTTTTGCATTGTTTGGCGATATCAACATAACTCTATTATATCACATCACTCATAGGTACGTAATTTCTCCCCGTAAATGGGCGCATAAGAAAGTCGTGGGGTTTGTCAAAGAAGGGGAGGCTCTGCCCACTGTCGCAGGGGTTCGCAACCTCTCCCCTCAGACCTAATGCTGTTGACTTAAGCAATCATGCCTGACATTTACGGGGTCAAGGGGACTGGTCCCCTTGTGGGTGGGTCTAGGGAGGGCAAAGCCCACCCTATTCATTTTCACAGCCTTAAGTCAACAGCATTACCCCTCAGACCCCTCCGCAAGCGCTACGCTCATTGATCAGTCCACTCCCTACGGTCGATAGGCAGTCCCTTTGACCCCATTAAAGTATGTTTTTGTTCCCATAAGTTTCTTATGCGCCCCCGTGAATCTTCAACAGACGCCCTCTTAGCCTCTGCGCTGTTATAAGTGCAACAGTCGTTAGCAGACTGACAAGCATTATAATTTCCCAAGAGTTGTTTTCAAGTGTCATTATCTCATAAAAGCCTTTGATCTCTCGGATTACAATATTATTGACCTCGACACTCACAAGAGCAAAATACACTAAAAGCATAAAGAAGCTGTATATCAGGTGTTTTATCTTGCTTGTATCAAACCTGTCTATAACCACTGCAAGAAAGTTGGCTATGGAGGCCACAACTATTATCGAGAGCATTACCATCTCTGAGTTGTCGTGATTACTATGAAACCTTTTTGTCAGGAAAAAACCGGCATAACCTGACAGCACAATGATATAGGCAGAAAGGGATACGTAGGACAGAATGTCTACGGTAAAACGCCTGTAGGGAGCCGTGTTTTTATTATTGAGGGCAATCATCACAGAAGGCAGGGTAATGGCAAAGATGTTAATGAGGGTCACGCGGCGCGGGGTCAGGGGGAATTCCATGTCAAGAAAGATAAACAATAAACTTAGATATATCACCATGAAGTTCTTTGTCAGCAGGAGCTTTGCAACCATGCTTACCGTGTTTACGATCTTGTTGCCCTCATCGAAGATGGCTGGCAACAGCGAAAAGCGGTTCTCAAGCAAGACAACATCGGCAACCTCCTTGGTTATGGCGCTGCCCTCCTGCATGGCTATACCCATGTCTGCCTCCTTGATGGCCGGTAGATCGTTTACACCATCCCCTATCATAACGGTGTAGAGGCCGTTTTGCCGAAGTTCCTTGACGATCCTCGACTTATGATCGGGTTTCAGACGCGCAAAGACCATCTTGTCCCTCACAACCTCGGCAAACCCGTACTGGTTGAGACCATCAAGCTCCCCACCGGTTACGACATCCTCAGCTCCTACGTCCCAACCTATCTCACGACAAACCGACTGCACGGCCTCTGCGGAGTCACCTGATAGTATCTTAAACCCTATACCCCTTTCCTCAAACAAACTGAGCGTCTCATAGGCGTCCTCCCGTATCTTATCCGCGATGGATACAATACACAACGGTTCTATTTTGGTGCTAGCGCTTAAAAACTCATCCAACTCAGTATCGTTACCTGCAAGCCGGCCAAAGAGGAGGTTTCTGTAGATGCCAAGGCGGTTGACCACGAATAACTTGCGCGCTACAACTGCGTCTTGGTCCTCCAATCGCTCAACAAGGACGTCGTAGGCACCCAAGATGTAGGTCTCAACGCCAGCGGCACAACGCATCCTAAGGATGCTCAACTTCCTGACGGAATTAAAGGGAAGCTCGTCTATCACCTCTATGCCGTGATCTGGTTCGCAGATCTCTAGAGCCTGGATGGTGGTGTTTTTGTCCGCCGTGTGGCAGGCGTAAGTGGCCAGGGCTTTTTCGATGGACTCAAGCCCCTTGGCCTCCGTAAGTGACATGATAGCACGGAGACTGAGCTTGTTCTGCGTCAGCGTACCGGTCTTGTCCATGCAGATCACGGCCACATTTGAAAAGGACTCCACTGCATTGAGTTTCTGTACGATTGCCCCGATCCTGCTTATCCGAAAAACGCCAAGGGCAAAGGCAACTGAGGACATCAACACAAGCCCCTGCGGTATAAGGCCAAGCATTATGGTTGCAACCTGCCTGACAAAATCTATCGAAAAAGCCTTCCCTCCCTTCAACATAAACGCAAAGACAACAAGCGCAGCACAGACCACAAACAGGGTCTTTATGATAAAGTTGATCCTCCTTTGCAGCGGGGTTATGGTAAACTTGTACTTCTTTGCGAGCTTTGTAAACTGAGCGGCATAGCTGTCATAACCGACCTTTACGGCCTTGTAGTACCCGCAGCCAGAGACACAGAAGCTGCCAGAGAGAAGCTGTTCGCCCGTATTTTTCAATAACGCCACAGATTCGCCAGTCAACAACGACTCGTCTATCTCAAGACGGCTTGACTGCAAGACACCTCCGTCCACCACAACCTGATCACCCCGTTGTATACGGATAACATCGTCAATTACAATATCTCTGGCATCAATTGACTGCATCATACCATCCCTTAAGACGGACACCTCCCGTTTTAAGAGGAGATTGACCTTATCTAGCGCCTGTTTGGCTCGAATCTCCTGATACACTGCTATTAACGTGTTTAAAAATGCCACAGAGAACACCCCTATTGAATCAAGCAAGAGCCTGAAGTCGCTGCTCCTGAAGTAGAAAAACACGAGAAATAGTACTACAATGCCTATTATAAGATTAAAAACGGAGAATACGTTTTCTAGTATTATATGAGGTACCGTTTTTGTCTTCTTAGAGGCGGGTTTATTGTATAACCCCCTCCTATACCTCTGCGCTGCCTCCTCCGAGGTAAGACCAACGAGAAGTGGGTCTATCTTATTATCCCCCATAGCTCTTATTGAAATTCACAAGACGTAAGAGACAAGTTCTATCTATAATGCTGACGTATAGCCTCTATAATGTACTCACAGAATCTAACGGCATCTTTTACCCTTCTTAGTGTTATCTCATGTTGGGTTTCTCCAGCGTGAGATATCTCATTTCTCGCTGCCATTATATTGCTATAGATCTCTTTTAATCGTTCAAAGTCATCATCTCTTGATAGTTGTTGTTGCACAAACTCTTCTATATTATTCCAGAATGAATCTTGGAAATTGCTTCTTATGTCACTATACTTAAGCGCTCTGACAACGCCCTTTGCTATTGTCTTTTTGAAGTCAGCAGTCACATGATTACATACCGTTTGATCATAAATCAATGATTTAACCCGTGTTTCAACTTCAGCATGAAATAAGATTATCGAGTATTCACATAGTTTACAGGTTAGATAATCGTTTTCACGCAATGTTCCACCTGAGATCATTGAATCGATCTCCTCTAACAGATTTCTTGTTTTGCTTAACATAATCGTTCAGTAGCTATTTCTCAGATTCCAATAGCTTATATAACAAACCTTCTAACGTGTCAAATCTTGTTTTTAACACTTTCTCAACAATGTTTACCCGACTTCTAACACTATCAATGTACTTATCACTTTTTCGCATCTCTTCATAAAGTTGTATGACTCTTTGTTTGTTTAATTTATCAATGTGTTTACTGACAATTACCATAAAAGAATCCAGTAATGCTAAGTTTAACCTATCACTTAGGATGTGAAATGGTTTATCTCCAAGAGAGTTGTGTATCAAATTACATGTATTTTCAAAGCTCTCTCTCTTTTGATTACATTCTGTATCGGTTAGTTGTCTATTTTTTCTTATGTATTTATTTAGATATTCCTTCATTGGTTCCTTATACGTCTTCCAATCGTGAAGAGAAAAAAATCGTAAAATCCATTCAATATCTCTTAAATCTTGATCAGGTACAAACTTATTTGTTAGTTTTTTCCAAGTTTGCAAGTTATTAAGTTCAATAAGTAGTTCAAAAAAGTTTCCATAATATATTGCCTTTCTTATTTCCATGGGCGTCAACAACAGCCCGCCAGTGTTTAACCGTTCAAATATATAAAATATACCCTTTTCATCATCTGGTATTATCTGCCTGAAAATAATAGCCCCTAAAATCCTGCTATCCAACCAGAGTTTATCGTCTTCAGCGAGTGTTTCGTATGTTTTTCCTTTCCATTGCTCCTTAACGTTTTCGAGTTCAAAATTCTCAAAATTTTCACTTTCGTAAAATATACTGCCGCTTGATAAATTCGTCAAACTAATGTCATGCTTAGGAAATAGCCCCTTATAAAAAAAGTAAACACTAAAGAGCCTTTGTTGTCCATCTATTATTACCGATCTATTTGTAACTTTCTCTTGGTGAACCATTATCGGAGGCACAGGTAGACCCAGAAGAAAAGACTCTATTAACTTACTAGCCTTTGACTTTTCCCATTTGTAAGCCCTCTGAAAAGGTGGTATTTTTATAGGTACTGACTTACTCTCTATTCTATTAATCCAGTTTGACAAATCCACGTCACTATGATAAACAGTGAAATCGTTTCTTTCTATTTCCAGATTATCTGACTCACTGGGCAATTCACCATCTACAGCATTATCACTCATATCATTTATAGACGAGTCATTCATTTCTTTCTCCTTGTCTAATTTTAGATTGTATTAAATTTAAACAATTTCTGTATCTTCCTTATATTTCATGGTAATTATACTTTTATGCTTTCTGGATTCCTGTTTACACAGTAATGACATGCTTGAAAAACGGCGATTGTTGTCATTCCCGCGAAAGCGGGAATCCATAGTCTTGAAGCCATAAAAAAATGGTAGTCCTGCACAAGTAGTGGTGACACTTAGCTTGACACCCTCCCCTAGCCCCTCCCATCAAGGGAGGGGAATTGAATACCACTATCTCTGCAGGTCTACCAAAGAAATCTACCATACTTTTTTGAAGAGGATACCAATTTCTAATTATAGTTGTCAACAACAAATCAACGATTTAACATTTACGGTGTTTCAAGCGTCTTAAACAAATCATCTACCGAACTAGACTTCTTTATTAGCTCCTTAAACTCCTCCAATTTCTCTATGCCTCCAAGATTCCTGACGCTGCCCATAAGCTCACGCCCTTTATCTCCGTACTTGATCTCCAGCATCCCTTCGATCCCTTCTATCAACCCTTCGAGTTTTCCTTCTATCAACCCCTCAAGTTTTCCCTTACGCTCTCCTTCTTCAAAGGCATATTCTCTGGCCCCTCTCTCATCCTGTAATCTCATCAGCCAATAGTCGTAGATATCAAGCTCCTCTTTGTTCCACTGCATCTTATTCGCTATATCATACGCCTCCCTTATCTCCATAAAGTCTGCACTCTTGGGTATCGCCTGCAGAGAACTAGCGTTCTTTATGAAGTGTATCCACTTATCTACAACGCTCTCCAGCTCATCCTCTCTCAGGTTAAACTTGGGCAGCTCTATGAAACTAAATTCAAAGTCCTTCAACTCTTGCTTAAACGTGTCTTTATTTAGTATCAGATGCCTCGTCAGATACCTGGCGCCTTCAAATATATCAAAGTCCACTATCCCTATATATATCACCTGATTCAACTTGGGATAATCATCGCCCTTCTCTAACTGACTAACATATGCCTTACTCGTATAGTACAGCACACGCTTTTCAAATCCCTTCCGCTTTTGGAGCTGTATCTCCACTATAAAAGTTACCTTTCTCTTGTCTGTTGCTCTAATGTCTAATATAGTCTCTTTTAATGCCTCTATCTTTGGCGCTTGATAGGGATTCAGTATCGTTATGTCATCAATCTCTCTATCACCTGTGAGGTCTAATACCGCATTTAAAAAGGATATCAATATCTCCTTCTTGTTTTCATTGCCAAATACCTTCTTAAATGCTATATCACTTCTTATGTCTACAAACTGCATATCCCTAACCTTACCATACTTTGTAATAGATGTTTAGTAGAGAATCACCTCAGCATGATATATTTTAACACATATCGTAATGGTTTAGGCTCACCAAGGGTGCATAAGAAAAACGTGGGGACAAGAATATTATAATGGGGTCAAGGGGACTGGTCCCCTTGCAGAGGGGTCTGAGGGGAGACAGAGTCTCCCCTGCTTTCCTCCTCTTCAAGGTTGACGGTTGAATACAGATGGTAGGCGCAGTCGGGGCCTACGAGTTTAACGGCAGCGCAGTAGGGGAGGTTTGACTTGCCCCTCATAACCAGCCTCCTATAAAAGTATTTAAGACGTATCTGTTGTCCTTTCTCCGTTTCCATCGATTAGTTCCCCTTTCGCTTGTTAATGGCCTTATTGTATAGTTCTACGTATTTCATAGCTGCGTCAGCCCAAGAAAAACGTCTTTTCATAGCCCGCTGGATCATTGCCTCCATCACGCGCTTCTGATTGTAATACGTATAAATTGCCCATCCCACTGTATCTATTAATGCCCCGACATTAAGGTCGTCAAACTTGAATCCTGTACCCACGTCCTCTTTAACATTCAGATTCTCTACGGTATCGTCCAGACCACCAACAGCCCTTACTATAGGTATGGTGCCGTAACGGAGACTGTACATCTGGTTCAAGCCACACGGTTCAAACAGAGACGGCATCAAGAAAAAGTCCGCGCCTGCCTCTATCTTGTGCGCCAGTGTGTTGTTGTAGCCAATATAGCAAGCAAACTTATCAGGATACTGATTAGGCAGATCGCCAAAGTAAAAATTTGCCCACACCTCCCCTGTCCCCAACAACACTACCTGTATATCATACTCAAGCAGTGAATGAATGGCCTCGGCCAGGATATCAACTCCCTTTTGCTTTACGAGCCTGGTAACCAATCCGATTACCGGTACGTCAGCCCGCTTTGGCAAACCGAAGCTGCCTTGAAGGTCTGCCTTACAAATGGTCTTACCGCTTAGATCATCAGCATTGTAGTTGGCAGCAATCATCTTATCGGTCTGTGGGTCCCATTCCTCGTAATCCACACCGTTTACGATACCGTAGAGGTCGTCGGTCCTGTCGCGCAGCACGCCGTCTAACTCAAAGCCATACTCAGGTGTCTGAATCTGGCTGGCGTAACACTCACTGACGGTATTGACAATTGTAGCGTGATAGATGCCGCCCTTAAGAAGGTTAGTATTACCATCCTTTTCAAGCCCTCGGATATGAAAGTGCTCCCAGCCGATGCCAAGGACGTCCATCACCCCCTCGTCGAACTCCCCCTGATGCTGGAGGTTATGTATAGTCAACAATGTAGCGCTGCTGCCCACTGTTGGCTCATCCCTGTAATCCGTGTTGACTAGCACCGGTACAGCGGCCGTATGCCAATCGTGGACATGTATACAATCTGGCCTAAACCCCACGTGCTTACACAGCTCTATGGATGCCCGACAGAGGAAAATAAAGCGGTTGTCGTTGTCCATGTAGCCATCGCCGTTTATGTTGGAATAGAAGCCACCGTCCCTGCTGAAAAGCTGATGATGCTCAATTGCATAAACAACCCCTCTGCCCCCTTCTGTGTCATCGATGGGGCACTGCCAAACGGAGCAGCCCATCTCTCCGATCACTCCCATAGGCACCGGCACATGACTGACTGCCAATTTTAGGTTGAACCTCTGTGCATTGATCGTCAAGTATCTTGGAATGACCACCCTGACGTCATGCCCCAAACGGACTAGCTCCCTTGAGAGAGAACCAACCACGTCGGCCAACCCTCCCTCCTTGGCAAATGGCACCATCTCTGAGGCTACCATTAATATGTTTAGTTTCTTTGACATCTTTTACCCCCATTGTTATCTTTCACGATTATTAAAGGGTGTGTCTATAGCCTGCCTATAACGACAACCGTTTCTGTCAACAGATTGTGTGTGATATGCTGAAATCCGGCCTCCTTAAGCCATCCTGCCATCTCGCCAACGGTGTAACACCTGCCTGCCTCAGTGGCAACCAACATGTTTATCGAAAACATGGCGCTGTTGAAGGGCTGCGTCATGCTGTCCTCTATGTAGAACTCGTGGATAACGACCTTTCCGTTTGGATTTAAGGCATCTTTTACAGCCTTGATAAGTTCCACGTTTTCCTGGATCGACCCTGAATGAACGACTTGACTTATAAGGGCTAGGTCGTAGCCGCTTCCTATTGAGTGGGTAGTAAAGTCCCCAGGCAGAAACTTGATGCCTTCCACACCAGCCCCTGTGATAACCTCCGATGCAATGTCGATAGTCTCCTGCCTGTCAAAGAGGGTAACCGATATACCCCGTCTTGCCATCTCGATCGCGTAGGTGCCAGGGCCACCTCCAATGTCGATGGCGCTCTTAACCCCATATAGGTCGATTACATCGAAAAGCTCTTTGACCTTCAAGGAGGCCAGGTTGTGCATCCCCATGATAAAGGCCCTGTGGTCGTGTGCCACCCTGTTTGATTTACCGGTTCTTACGACGTCGTCCAATCCTGACCAGTTCTTCCAGAGGCTATCATTGTGACTTATGATGTCTGTCTGTGTCAGCGGGCCTCCGGTTACGAGACATTGGGACGCTATAGAGGTGTTTACGTACAGGCTGCCCTCTTTTGTTATCAGATCGATTGAAACAAGGGCGTCCAAGAGTATTGTGGTAGCCCGTAAGTCTGCACCAAGGCGTTGTGCAACGTCTTTGGCAGAGGTCAGGTAAGCCAGTTGGTCAAAGACCTTCAGGTTGTTTGCGGTAAAGAGTATCCTGCTCTTACGATATGCCCCCATGTAGTCTTTTATTATTGATAGTTCCTCCATTTATCCTCCTTAGAACATTCTCATTTCTTTATCCTTTTCATCCTAAAAATATGTCTGAACCAAGATTTAACGGATTAAGGGATTACCATGATTGATTAAAATCTCTTTCACGTAAATCCTATAATCCTAGTCCAGAAGCCTCTTTTAACCCTTTTTCTCTGATAGCGCAGCTATCGCATCTGAGACACGGTTTGCCCTCAGGGGTTGGGTCATAGCAGCTCCAGGTCATGGAGTAATCCAGACCTAGGGACAGACCCTTTCGTATAATATCCACCTTGGTCATGAAAATAAGTGGGGTGCGTATCTTAAACCTGAGCCTTCCCTCCACTGAGACCTTGGTTGCCAGGTTTGCCATATCCTCGAAGGCATGGATGAACTCCGGGCGGCAATCGGGGTAACCGCTGTAGTCTACCACGTTTGCTCCCATGAAGATAGTATCTGCCTCAAGCGCCTCTGCCCAAGATAGTGCAAGGGAGAGAAAGATAGTATTTCTTGCAGGTACGTAAGTAACAGGAATAGGGTGCGGCGCTCCAAGGGGGATGGGAATCGTATCTTTGGGGACGTCTATATCCGTTGATGTAAGGGCTGAACCGCCTATACCTCTCATGTCAACGGACAGGATAAGGTGTTTTTTTACGGCATACTTTTGTGCAATTGCCTTTGCACACTCTATCTCAAGCCTGTGTCGCTGCCGGTAATCAATTGTCAGGGCATAGAGTTCAAACCCCTCTTTGTGGGCTGTGGCTAACGTCGTTGCCGAATCAATCCCGCCGCTTAATAATACTACGCATCTATTCATTTGGCCGCCTTTTGTCCGATCTTTTTCTCCGTACCCTTTAGTAGCCTGTCAATATTGTCTTTGTGCTTAAATAGAATTATTAGTGTTACGAATATACTGATTACTATCTTAATCCTTGAGTGATCAAAAATAAATACGTATAAAGGCAAGAACACAAACGCTATTAACGCGGCAAGCGACGAGTACCTCGTAGTAAAGGCAGACACCAGCCAAGTGATAACGGTTAACCCCCACGCTAAAGGACTGTAGATGAGAAACACCCCTAGGGCCGTGGCAACACCCTTGCCTCCTTTGAAACTCAAAAATATGGAAAAAATGTGTCCTAAGATTGCGCAGAGACCTATAAGCCCTTCAACAGCCACTCCTACATTTAGGTACTTACCAACTGCCACGAAGACGGCTCCTTTAAAGATATCACACAAGAGTGTAAAGAGGGCTGCCCCCTTGCCCACACTGCGCAGGACATTTGTGGCGCCTATGTTACCGCTGCCCATCGTTCTTAGATCAACACCCCTGGTTTTAGCTATCAACAGACCAAACGGGATCGACCCGGTTAAAAACGCACCCACATACAAAATTATATTTAAGGGGTGGGGGTCAGGCATTGAACGGTCTATCGCCTATCTGTGTAAGTTCGACTATCATATCTTTTTCCAAAAGAAAACGGTATACTGTACTCCAGAAACCACAGCCAGTACAACCGATATCCATACCATAACCAGGCCAATGCCGTACAGGTTGATACCAAACAAAGTATCCTCTAATATCAGACATAGAATACCGGTGATCTGGGCAATCGTCTTTAGTTTACCCCCAAGCTCTGCCTTTATCACGATGTTTTTTGACAGGGCAACAACTCTCAGTGTCGTTATTAAAAACTCCCTCACGGTGATGATGTTAGCAGGCCACACGGAGAGGCTTCCCATACTGACCAGCAAGAACAATGCCGATATCACTAAGAACTTATCAGCTATTGGGTCCATTATTACACCAAATTCGGTAATCTGTCCCAGGCGCCGGGCAAGATATCCGTCCAAAAAATCCGTTATAGAGGCAATACCAAACACCACCGCCCCCCAAAATGGATAATTAGGCGTTACGAGTATAAACACAGGGATAAGGACTATCCTGCTAAACGTCAGAAGCGTAGGTATATTAAACCTTAGCGTACTCATCAACTATTTGGTCAAGCAGACCCTTTGCCTTAAGTATTATCTCACACACCTCTCTGACAGCACCTCTGCCACCGGGTCTTACCGTAACGTAGTGACAGTGTTTTCTGGTCAGCTCATCGCCATCTGCCACGGTGATGGCCAACCCTGCCCGCTTAAGCATCACGAGGTCGGCTATGTCATCCCCCATGCAGGCAATCTCATCATCGACGAGCTGGTGCTTGGCCTTGAACTGTTCGTATGCCCAGCCCTTGTGCTCGCAACCGGCAAAGAGGTCAAGGATCTTGAGTTCAGCGGCTCGTCTTTCAACAGCCTTAGATGCCCTACCAGAGATTATGCAAACAATAACACCAGCCCTTTGGAGCATCTTTACACCTTGCCCATCCCTGACGTTAAAGGTCTTAAGCTCTTTGCCCTGCGCATCGATGACAATGCTTCCATCCGTAAGCACACCATCAACGTCTAAGATCAGGGCATTTACCCTTAAGCATCTATCCACTATTTCAAGAGGCACTTCCATAGTCTATATTATACACGTGCGGTCTTTGGAAAGAGAAGGGGGGGACAGGGCATTTAATCCTTGACATTTTAAGATAAAGCAATTAAAATTTACCAAGGGTGTTGGGGCGCATAAGAAATTTATGGGAACAAAAACATACTTTAACGGGGTCAAGGGGACTTCTTTGTGGCCGGGGTGCCTCACCCCTCCATTCTATTTCTAAACCTATGAAATTCTTAAACACCCCTTTTTGTCCATACATATTTTGAAAAAAAAATATTTTGTGGTATAATGTCTACATGTTTAAATTTAATAGGATAAATAGGCTGCCTCCTTACGTATTTGCCGTTGTAAACAACCTTAAAAGCGAGGCAAGGAGAAAGGGGGAAGATATAATTGACCTTGGGATGGGTAATCCTGATTTACCCACACCTGAACACATAGTAAGTAAATTACGTGAGGCAGCAAAGAATCCGAAAAATCACAGATATTCAGCATCAAGAGGGATCACCCAACTGAGAATGGCCATGTGTGAGTGGTACGAGAGAAGATACAACATATCACTTAACCCTGATGAAAACACAGTGGTGACTATCGGCTCCAAAGAGGGCTTGAGCCACCTGATACTTGCGATGATCGAACCTGGCGACGTGGCGCTTACACCAACGCCCGCCTACCCAATCCACCCATACAGCGTTATTATTGCCGGCGGACAGATTAGAAATATCCCAATAGGCGCGGGCATAAACTTCTTTGACGAGATGGAAAACGCCTATAAAAATACGTGGCCAAGACCAAAGCTCCTGATACTAAACTTCCCACACAACCCAACTACAGAGGTCATTGGCGTAGAGTTTTTTGAAAAGGTGGTGGATTTTGCAAAGGAAAACAACCTTATCGTGATCCATGATCTCGCCTATGCAGACCTCGTCTTTGACGGTTATAAGGCCCCAAGTCTTCTACAGGTAAAGGGCGCAATAGACGTTGGCGTTGAGTTCTTTTCAATGACCAAGAGCTATTCTATGGCCGGCTGGCGGGTTGGCTTTTGTACAGGTAACAAGGAGATCGTCGGTGCGCTGACAAAGCTCAAGAGCTACCTTGACTACGGTATGTTTCAACCAATACAGATAGCCTCTATCGTTGCCCTAAGAGAGAAACAAGAAATCGTGGAGAAGATCTGTGCCACATATGAAAAGAGAAGAAACGTCCTGATCGACGGTCTACACAAGGCTGGTTGGATTGTCCCACCGCCAAAGGCCACGATGTTTGTCTGGGCACAGATACCAGAACGATATAGAAAGATGGGATCGCTTGAGTTCTGTAAGCTCATGCTTATGGAGGCAAAGGTGGCTGTAGCGCCAGGCATCGGATTTGGCGAGGGAGGCGACGAACACGTACGCTTTGCCCTGGTTGAAAACGAGCATAGGATTAAGCAGGCCACTAAGGGAATCAGGAGGTTATTAAGCAAATGACAAACGTGGGCATAATTGGATTCGGCACTGTAGGCGGAGGTACAGCAAGGATACTCCTTGAAAATTGCGATCTGATAAAAAAACGCACTGGCGTTGAGGTTAGATTAAAAAAGATAGCCGACCTTGACATAGAAAGAGACAGGGGGGTCACGCTCCCCTCCGGTGTCTTAACCACAGATGCCTACGAAATTATCAACGACCCTGAGATAGACGTTGTAGTGGAACTTGTAGGCGGCTTTAAACCAGCAAAGACCTTTATCCTCGATGCACTGAAAAAAGGTAAACACGTTGTAACAGCCAACAAGGCCCTTCTCGCTCAGGAGGGTCAAGAGATATTTGCAGAGGCACAGAGACAAAATAAAACAGTAGGGTTTGAGGCAGCTGTGGCAGGGGGTATCCCTATCATCAAGGTTCTAAGGGAAGGGCTTGCCGCTAACAATATCGTCGCTATATATGGGATTATCAATGGAACTTCCAATTACATCCTGACAAAGATGACCAGAGAGGGTATCGGTTTCGACTCTGCCCTTAGGGAGGCACAGGCACTGGGTTACGCAGAGGCCAATCCAGCCTTTGACATTGAAGGCATAGACACAGCCCATAAGCTCACGCTCCTGTCATCGCTTGCCTACGGGATCGACCTGTCTTACGATAAGGTATACAAGGAGGGCATCACTGCAATCACCCCGCGAAATATACAGTTTGCAAGGGAATTAGGTTACAAGATAAAACTCTTGGCTATAACCAAGAGTGTTGATTCGGAGATAGAGCTTAGAGTGCATCCCACTATGATACCGGAGAGCTATCTTATCTCAAAGGTTGATGAGGTGCTTAACGCTGTTTATGTCATTGGCGACGCCGTAGGTGAGACCATGTACTATGGCAGGGGCGCTGGAGACATGCCAACTGGAAGCGCCGTTGTCAGCGACATCATTGATATAGCCAGGGGAAACCATCATACCCTGAAGCAGTACAACGCTGGCGTATATAAGATAAAAGACATGAAAGACGTACACTCGATGTACTACTTTAGGTTTACGGCGTTGGACAGGCCAGGTGTGCTTTCAAAGATATCTGGCGTGCTTGGTGAGCATAACATAAGCATCTCTGCCGTAATTCAGAGGGAAAGAAGAGAGGGGGAGGCCGTCCCTCTTGTTGTACTAACCCACAAGGCAAGGGAAAGGGACGTCCTAGACGCCGTTATGAAGATAGATAAACTTCCTGTTGTGGCCGATACCACAAAGTTTATAAGGGTAGAGGGAAAGGAATAATCTTAAAGAGTATCATCTTAAACAAACATGGTAAATTTATTTTTATGGTTTCAAAACATGGATTCCCACTTTCGTTGGGAATGACAGTAATAGGTGTTTTCCAAGTATGTCATTCCACAGCCTGCCCCTGGCTTGAACAGGGGTAAGCAGGAATCCAGAAAGCTTAAAAGCATAATTACCATGAAATATAAAGAAGATACGAAGATACCTTAAAAAGCTGTTAAGAACTCTATTGGAGACAACTCAATAATGGAAGATATAATACCAAATAAGCGGATAGATATAAGAGGGCTTCATTGTCCCTATACGTTTGTAAAGTCTAAGCTCGCCATAGAATCGATGAACGTTGGCGAGGTCTTGGAGATAGTTCTTGATTATCCAGAGGCCTCGGTCAGTATTCCAAAGTCGATGCAGGACCACGGACATAAGGTACTGAAGGTTGACAAGATCAGCGAAAAGGATTGGTTACTGTTAATCAGAAAGGAAAAGGAGTAGGTTAGGTTCTTATGGATTTTACTGAAGATCAGATATTGCGTTATAGCCGGCATATAATCCTGCCAGAGGTTGGGGGCAAGGGGCAGGCCAAGATTTCTACAGCAAAGGTATTTTTAGTTGGTGCTGGCGGACTTGGCTGTCCTGTTGGATATTTCTTAACAGCGGCGGGTGTGGGCAAGATTGCCATCATAGATGACGACCACGTTGAGTTAAGCAACCTACAGCGTCAGATAGCCCATAGCACAAAGACCCTGGGGATGCCTAAGGTGCAGTCCGCCAAGGAGACCTTTAACGCGCTAAACCCAGAGGTCGAGATCGTCCCCTTAAAACAGAGATTGACTAAGGATAACATCTTAGGACTCATAAGTGATTACGATATAGTTGTAGATGGCAGCGATAACTTCCCAACAAGGTATCTTGTAAACGATGCCTGTGTGATAGCTGGTAAACCGCTGGTCAGCGGCGCAATCTTGAGGTTTGAGGGACAGGTAACGACGATACTGCCACATCAGGGGCACTGCTATAGATGTCTGTTTGAGGAGATGCCGCCGCCCGGTCTTGTTCCATCGTGTCAGGAAGCGGGGGTATTAGGCGTTTTGCCTGGTATCGTTGGGGGGCTGCAGGCGATGGAAGTCCTTAAGCTAATCATTGGTCAGGGCGATGTGCTAAAAGAGACACTGTTGATCATAGATGCCCTTAAGACAACGTTTAGGAAGGTCAAGGTGCCAAAGAATCCAAAATGTCCCGTGTGCGGTGAAAACCCAACCATTACGGAGCTGTTAGACTACAACGCTGCTTACTGTAGCGCTTAAGGCATTTTACGCATCTTCTTTATATTTCATGGTAACTATGCTTTTAAGCTTTATAGATTCCTGCTTCCGCAGGAAGGACATACTTGGAAAACGGCTATTGCTGTCATTCCTAAGAAAGTGGGAATCCATGTCTTGAAACTATAAAAATAGCATGTTTTTTTAAGAGAATACCGTTTTACTATAAACGGCATATACAATAAGGAGTGAAAATGAGAGAGTGTGGGTTTACGGTGTTTGTTCTGCGTTTCCTGACTCTTAACAATAACATTACCCTTTGATTATGCTATGCCGGATGACTATCTTCCGTTTAGATCAAAATAGCAGGTGTAGCGCCAGCCTGACGGTTTCTAGCATAATCGTTGGGTTGTTTGTCTGTGTGCTGACGTCTGTATCGTATACAGAGGCAGGTTGTGATAATGCCTCCTTTGTTGTAGCAATTGATGTTGGACACAGCAGAAAATCTCCTGGGGCAACCAGTGCTAGAGGCGAGGGGGAATACTATTTCAATAAGGCTGTTGGGACGCTCCTGCTTGAGGAGCTGCGCGGCGCTGGTTTCACAAAGGCCTTTATTATCGACGCTGACAGCATCTCGTTGAAAGAGAGGGTCCAAGCAGCAAATTCGATGAAGGCTGATCTTTTCATATCTATCCACCATGATTCAGTTCAGCCTGTTTACCTTTCCAAGTGGAATTATAACGGAGTGGAGCACCGTTACAGCGATATTTTTAAGGGTTATTCCATCTTTTACTCAGAAAGAAACGCATTTCCAATGGAAAGTATGCTTTTTGCAAGTATAATGGGACAGATCTTGTTAGATAAGGGATTACGACCTACACTGCATCACGCAGAAAAGATACCTGGCGAAAATCGTGAAATAGTCGATGAGACAAAAGGCTTATACAGGTATGACGATTTGGTCGTCTTAGCAAACACGCAGATGCCCGCCATATTATTGGAGTGTGGTGTGATTGTTCACAGAGAGGAAGAGGTACTATTAAAATCTACGTACAGGAGTATAATTGTCTTTGCCATTATTAACGCTATTGCGACATACATAGGAGGATGTGAGGAACGATGATGTTGGATACCTGTATTAGTATAGAAGGGGAGACCCTGTCTCCCCTCAGACCCCCTCCGCAAGGGGACCAGTCCCCTTGACCCCATTAAAATTCAACTTTTTTGGATGCAACTTAATATGACTTGTGAAAAAGACTGATTGAACTCACATTGAATATTAACATGGCAATGTGCTTATAATAAGTAAAGGTTGTTTCACAACTTAACCACTAATAAATAAGGAGATGTTTTATGTTTTCAAGGAAGGGTTATCTAATTAAGATGTTTGTACTGTGCTGGGTTATGGTTTTAAGCCTGTCTGTAGCTGAGGCTGCCACAACCTACACCCTCATGATTACTAAATTAGGCAATGGTTCTGGCACTGTTACGACATCCACTGGGACGATCACGTGGAATGGCTCAGTCGGTACCGCAACCTACAATACTGGGACACAGGTAACACTGACGGCCACAGCAGATGCCGGTTCTCTATTTACAAACTGGACTGGATGCAGTCCAACTACAACTGCAACATGTGTGCTTTTAATGACCTCGAATAAGGATATCACAGTCAACTTTAACCTCAATGCCAGTTCCAGAAAGAGTGACTTCGACGGCGATGGCAAGGGCGATATTGTCCTGCAGAACCTAAAGACCGGAGAAACTTACATATGGTTTATGAATGGAACGGTAATCACTAGTGGAGGTGCCCCTGCAACAGTAGCCCTTACATGGCAGATAAAGGGTGTCGGAGACCTCGATGGCGATGGTAAAAGCGACATCGTCTTGCAGGACCTCACTACGGGTCAGATTGTTATCTGGCTTATGAACGGTTACACAATCAAATCTATAGGGTCCCCTGCAACCGTTGACCTCACTTGGCAAATAATGGGAGTGGGTGACCTTGACGGCGACGGTAAAAGCGATATCGTTTTCCAAAACCTCACAACTGGTCAGATCTACGTCTGGCTGATGAATGGTACAACTATAAAAGACAAGGGTTCACCCGCAACAGTAGAACTTACCTGGATCATAAAGGGAGTAGGTGATTTCGATGGCGATGGCAAGAGCGACATTGTATTCCAAAACATGACAACAGGATATGTATATGTATGGCTTATGAACGGTTATACAGTATTAGGCGGGGGCTCGCCTGCAACCGTTGATTATCTAACATGGCAGATTAAGGGAGTGGGTGACTTTGACAATGACGGTAAAAACGACATAGTTCTACAAAACCTTAAAACAGGACAGATATACATATGGTTTATGAATGGCTATACAGTATCAGGCGGGGGGTCTCCTGCGACCGTTGATTACCTAACATGGCAAATTAAAAACGTTAGCGACTATGACGGCAACGGCAAGAGCGATATTGTCTTCCAAAACCTTTATACAGGAGAGGTTTATATCTGGCTTATGAATGGTGCAACGGTAGAGATCGGTGCCTCCCCTGCAACCGTCGATTATCAAACATGGCAGATTAAATAGTAGTGTTGCTGAGTTGTCTTGAACTCTGATTAGAATGATCAGATGAGAGCTATGATTAAACAGCAAGATCAGCCTTTTATTGTTGTACTCATAGCTCATCAATCCATCATATAAATCACCGTTCAAGACAGAGGGCATATTTAAACATGCCTTAGACCCCTCCCTCTCTAAAAATCAGAGTTATATGTTTTATACAGACTGAGAACTTGCACCATCAACGTGTATGATCTTTCTTCTGTGGCAGCTTTCAATCTCGGACATACTGTGTTATTTTAGCATCACATTGTTGCAAGCAAGCTCACTTACATAGTAGCCACACCAAAAGCAGCTGCTATTGTCCGACAACTGAATATCCACACACTCAGTGCAGAACAAGTGTTTTGATTTGCTAATACACCAAATTTTATATCGGCCTAAAAAAGATTCAAAACGCAAACTAAGCTCTTTTTGCACTTTTTCCCTCCAATAACAAGTATCGTCTATTGAGTTAAATCCACTGTATGATTGCAACAGGTATAGATTCCTGTCTTCGCTTGAATGTCACATAACATAATGACACATACATAACGTAGTAATTACTTAAGCTTTGTTTGCAAGTACTATGCCTTCTTATTACTGTAGAGATAAAGCTATGAAAATGTTTGCTTTAGCTTAGGCAAACGTTGTAATATACCAAGTTGCGTTTATACCAGTATTAGTATAGATGGGGAGACCCTGTCTCCCCTCAGACCCCTCTGCAAGGGGACCAGTCCCCTTGACCCCATTAAAGTTCAACTTTTTAGGATGAAACTTAGTAATAGACATAAAAATTTGGTAGTCTTGCAGAGGTAGTGATATTCAATCCCCCTCCCTTGATGGGAGGGGTTAGGGGTGGGTGTTACGAACCCCTGCGGCAGTAGGCAAAGCCATCCATTTTTAATACAAACGGGTGAACTGTTATGTTTTTGTGCAGTTCTCTGCACGATGTACTTATTTCTGTTTATTTGCGCTTTGGGCAGCTCTTTGTTTAATGAGCCTCTTACAATCATTTATTGCCTCAATAAGCTCTTTGCCTGTCTGATATCTTTGATCTGCGTTTTTAGCAAGCAGTTTGTTAATTATATTGGCAATACAAGTTGGCACCTTTGGGTCAACATCTTTTATGTTTGGCGCTGGAGAGCTTGTTATGTTGTACATGATGGTTGCAATCCTATTGTCGCCTTTAAATGGTTTTTCGCATACTAACAGTTCATAAAACACTATCCCAAGTGAGAACAGGTCAGATCTGCCGTCAACCTTTTTACCTGCTATCTGTTCTGGTGACATGTAGCTTGGTGTTCCTATGACCATTCCTGTTTGCGTCTTTGGAGACTCCATTATTCTAGCAACACCAAAATCAGTAACCCGGATCTCCTTGTTAGTGAGCATCATGATGTTTGCCGGCTTAATGTCCCTGTGAACCACTCCCTTGCTGTGGGCGTAGTCCAAGGCGTCAGCCACGGTGATGATGGTTTTGATTACATCCCTGGGATGCAGACGTTTGTCCTTTGTGCAGAAGGCAGCAAGATCAGTTCCATCGAGGAATTCCATTGCTATGTAGGCTATCTCCTTATTGTTTTCAACGTGCGTGCCAACGTCAAAGATCTTAACGATGTTGGGATGAAACAACTTGCCGGCCGCCTCGGCCTCCCGTCTGAACCTGCCTTCGACCTCTTCTTTAACGTCCTCATCCACCTCCGCATAATCCAGCGTCTTAAGTGCCACATCCCTGTTAATCTCAGGGTCTCTACTGTGGTAGACTATACCCATAGCGCCGCGCCCAAGCTCCTTGTAGATTTCATAGCGGCCCAGCTTGAACACGTACATACCCTCCGCCTTGTTGTTGAATATAACAGTTGAGTCCTTCTTAGCAGAGTCAATGATAACGGTCTCACCGCTTGTCCGAACCTTCTTTACACGATCGTTGAGGTCCTTATAGGGACCGGAGCTTAATACATATTCATACACGGCCAGTGCCTTATCCTGCATCCTCTTTTTTTCATAATCGACGCCCAGGTTGTAAAGCAGCTCCTTGACCGAATTATCAATAATTGGACACTTACTGAATTTCTCAAACGCCAGGTCCAATAACCCCTGTCCTTGAAACGATAGACCTAACATCTTGTTTGTTTCTGTATCCTCCTCCTCTATTAAATTAATCCTCCTGTATGACTGCAAATAGTATCGTATTGCCGCTATGGAGTAGCCCATAAGCAGCAGAGTGGTTGGATACGCTGTCATTATCCAGTAACCGTGGGCATACAACAGATAGATACCTGTAATGTTTATCGTCGCTAACGCCGCCACACCTATGAAAACACTCAGGCGACGTTTTAGTCTTGGCTCTATATACGACAGATACCCACCCAAAAAGAGCAGGATTAATATGTCCAGATAGAAAGCCCAATTTGGCCGGCTAATGTGGTTGTCGTTGATTATGTTATCTACCACATTTGCTGCTATTTCTACATATGGCAGGTTTTTATCAACCGGAGTCTTTGCTAATGATGCAGTACCCTCTGCAATAGAGCCAATGATAACGACCTTATCCTTAAATACCCCCCCCTGCAGCTTATTGTTGACCAGGTCGAGGAAGTCATAGTAAATATAACTTCCATACCTTCCCTTATAACTGATAAGCATATCGCCCGTGTCATTTATAGGAATGTTGAACGTTCCTATTTTTAAACCTTTTTTTGCTGCTGTTAGTGACAGTTCCTTGAGATTGAGTTTTTTGTGTTTTAAGGCCAGTTGTAGAGCAAATGACGGGTACAGCCTGTCTCTGTACTGAACAAACAGCGGTTCTCTACGAACAACACCGTCTCTGTCTGCGATTACATTTACGTGACCAACTGCCAGGGCAGAACTGGATAACCCAATCTGAGGGGTGTGTATGTGCCTAGCCTTTGCGTATTTAGGGTGAGGTGGAGAGTCAATAGAGTTTTTCTGTAAGAATTCAGGTATTGTATTTGCGGTACCAACACTCTTCTGCCCGGAGAGGTGGGAGTCAAAGGAAAAATGTATAGGCAGAACAATGTTATTTGCAGACTGGAATGTCTTGGCAAGGTTCGTTTCACCCTTGATACCTTGACCAGCCTCTTTTATTACATTGTATATATCTGTAATACGCTTGTCAGTTAGAGAACCAGGGTCTTTCTCTATCCTTGCCTGGAGCTCCTTAATTACGGAGAGCTTTTCCCCCTCATCGTCATCCTTGTATATGATGTTTATCCCAATAACGGAGGCCCCATCGTCCTTTAATCTGTTGATGGCTTGAGTCATTAACGCGCGTTGAGGTGGCCAATGACCTATCTTCTCTATACAATCATCATCTACTGCAATTATAGCAACGCTATCAGCGCCCGTTCTATGCCGTAGCCCCTCCCTAAAATCGTAGGTAACATATTCCATATACATAAAGGGATACCATTGGGTGAAAAAGGCAACCAGCACGAGAACTGAAAGCATAACCCCGACACCCCAGTCAGATATTTTAAAGGGTTTCTTATCCATTGGTATATATAAACCTGTAGTTCATCATAACAAAAACCCCGTCAGTTTTTCAATGGGTGAACCAGGGGGGGTGCATAAGAAACTTATGGGTCGTCCTGTCATTGCCGGAGAGGATATATACTAAACTAAATGGAGTTTGCAAAAAGATTTTGACCTTGACATCCAATAACATGAAAATGTCATTCCACAGCCTGCCCCTGGCTTGAACAGGGGTACACAGGAATCCAGAAAGCGTAAAAGCATTGTTACCATGAAATATGAAGAAGATACTGTTTTTATGTATTCGTCATAAACGATTATTATTATGTTTACACAAGGGGATGTTATGTGATAAAATGTGGATCGGTGGAGACTTTTATTTAGTCGTAGTTTTTTATTATAATAGTCGTAATAGAGGCAAGATAATGCTGTTAGATGGAGGTAAAAGGTGCTAATTGTTGGAAGTACACACAAAGATTTAATTCACTATATTGAAACTAACTATCCAAAGATAAAGCTCGAACAAACACTCGATGGCATAGAGGCGTTGGAAAGAATAGAGAAAAATGATTACGATCTCATAATATGTGAATGGGATATCCCTAACATGAATGGCTACGAGCTCCTTTTAAATGTGAGAAAGATAAAAAAGAGTATGCCGTTTATTATGATCACCAAAAGGACTGATAAAGATAGCTTGGTTTTAGCAATCAAGGCAGGTGTCACAGACTTCATCGTCAGGCCATTGACCCCTCAGACAATAGAGCATAAATTAAAACCCCACATCGAAAAAATCAAGATAAAACAACCCGCCCAGAAGACTGAAACTGCAAAAGGTAAGTCAGACAACATGAAAGATATTGACATCCCCCCCTGTCCTGACATAATCCTAAGATTGTCCAAGGAGACTAAAAAACAGACGCCTAATCTTAAGGAGATTGTACATCTAATAAAAGAAGACGTAGCGCTGTCCGCCACGGTAATCCGTTTTGCCAATTCCCCTGTTTATGGGAGCGGTAAGGTAAGCACAATAGAGAGGGCGCTCCACGTCCTTGGTCTGAAAAATTTCTCCAACATGGTGATAGCCTCGGCATTGCATAACGTAGTAAAGAACGTAGGCGTTGTTACGGAGATATTCTGGAAACACTCATTGGCAACGGCAACGGTATGCGGATATTTAGCAAAGCAGAAAACCCCAGAACTTGCAGATAATGCTTACTTCCTAGGTCTGTTTCATGATTGCTCTATCCCGCTTCTCTTAAAAAGATTCAAGGAATATGAACAAACGTATTGTAGCGCATTAAGCAATCCTACTGATATAGTTGAACAGGAGGATGCAGCCTATAATACCAACCATGCTACCGTGGGCTGCCTCATATCTAAGGGATGGGGGATGGAGGCAACAATGTATGAGACAATCAGGCAACACCATGACATTAAATTAGAAATACCCAAAAACGTTAAAGAAGTAAACGAGATAAGTTACTTATGGGCAACACTGCAACTGTCAGAACATCTCTGTAATTACCTTGGTGTATCAGGCACAAGCATACTACAACACGATGAGGATTGGATTACGACACATAAGTCAGCCGCCAATATTTTAATGACTAGTGTTGAGGAAATAGCCGAATTTAAGGAAGGCACATCAAGTCTCTTGGACAACATGATATATTAGAGAGGGAGGTATTGAAAGAACCGGCAAAATACCTGTGTGAAAAAAAGAGTGATCCTGTCAGATCTTACAAACAGAATACTCAAGAGTGTGTTAAAATAAAATATGAGATTTGTTGATGTAAAAAGTGATATAGCCTTTAAGAAGATATTTGGCAACGAAGGTAAGAAAGAGATACTGATATCTTTCTTAAACGCAGTATTGGGTCTCAGTGGGGATAGAGAGATCGGTGACGTAGAGATACTTAATCCCTATCAGGCACCAAAGATAGAGGGATTGAAGGACACTATATTAGATATAAGGGCAGTAGACAAAAGGGGCGTAACGTTTATAGTAGAGATACAGATTCAAAAGAAAAAGGGATTTGAAAAACGGGTATTGTATTATACAAGTAAGGCATATGTAGGCCAGCTTGAAAAAGGGGAT
Organism: Nitrospirae bacterium MYbinv3; assembly: GCA_002753395.1. GTDB lineage: Bacteria > Nitrospirota > Thermodesulfovibrionia > Thermodesulfovibrionales > Magnetobacteriaceae > Magnetobacterium. The sequence continues at coordinate 67,571 of PEAB01000004.1, forward strand.
GACTACCCCAAGTTAAACCAGGTAATATATATAGGGATAGTGGATTTTAAAATATTTAAGGGTGATAATTATTTAACAAGACATCTAATATTGAACACGGATACATTTAAACATGAGTTAAAGGATTTTGAGTTTAATTTTATAGAGCTGCCCAAGTTCGCAAAGGGAGAGGATGACTTAGAAAGTATAATAGATAAGTGGATACATTTCATAAAGAATGCGTACTCGCTGGACATGGTGCCTAAGTGTGCAGATTTCGTTGAGCTAAGGGAGGCCTATAATATAGCAAATGAGATCGCCTGGAGCAAGAAAGAATTTGAGGTATATGAATATTGGCAGATAAGATTACAGGATGAGAGGGGTGCGCTTGAAAATTCGTTTGATGAAGGTAAAATCGAAGGCAGGCTCGAAGGCCTTATTGAGGGTGAACGTAAGGGATTGATAAAAGGAATAGAAGGGATGCTTGAGATCAAATACGGAGATAAAGGGGTGGAGCTTACGGACAGTGTTAGAACCCTTGAAAGCGTAGAAAAATTAGAGTTATTTAAAGAACTATTAAAGAGGTCTGTGTCTGTGGATGACCTATGGATATACCTTAAAGGGGCATAGACCAAGAGATTCATCTAGCCTCTGGAATTCTTGCTATGACAGCTATAAATCATAATTAAATCAAGCCTAAATTTATGAGATCATCAATGGAAGACTTACAGTTATATGACAGACCATTAGAGGACGCAACTTTTGAATACAAGTTACTCCTTACCTTCATGGACAGCATACCAGATGCTATGTGGTTTAAGGATGTTAACAACAGGTTTGTCAAGGTCAACAAAACTAAGGCTGAACACTATAACACCACTGTCGAACACATGATCGGCAAGCACGATTTTGACTATTTACCTAAATCCATAGCCATAGAGTGCAACGTAGACGATGACAGAGTAATAAAGACTGGTGTACCGATTAAGTCCAAAGTCGAGAAGGTTATCAGATTAAACGGCGAGGAAGTATGGGTATCCGTTACAAAAGTCCCCTGGCTTGACGACGGTGGAGAAATAATTGGCACCATTGGAGTGTCACGGGATATCACCAACCTAAAGAACGAAGAAGAAACCAGACTTTTAGAGATACGCCTCAGAGACATACTGTATGGTTTGTTAGAGATTGGTCTTAGTGAAAACACGTTAGAAGAGCAACTTCAACGAGCTATCAAAAAGATACTCTCCATACCGTGGCTGCCCTTAAGCCCGAAGGGTGGTATCTTTCTCGTGGAGGACGACACTGACCACCTGATCCTTAAGGCGCATAGGAATTTGCATCCTGCGCTGCTTGATAAATGCGCTTGTGTGCCTTTTGGCTGGTGTCTGTGCGGACGTGCTGCATTGGAGAAAAAGGTAGTGTTCTCCGACCGGATCGATAAAAGGCATAATATCGGATACGATGGGATGCACCCTCATGGACACTACTGCGTACCGATATTGTCAGAGGGAAGACTGCTTGGCGTGTTAGTGCTTTATGTGCAAGACTCTCACATGAAGTCAGAAGAAGAGGAAAGATATCTGATCTCGATAGCAAATGCCTTAGCGGCAATTATAGCGCGCAAAAAGACTGAAGATAAGATCAAAAAGAGTCATCAAATACAGGACGTCTTAAGCGCAATACTAAAGATTTCACTGCGTCCTATTTCGTTAAAGGAACAGCTTAATCGTATCCTTGCCTTGATCCTTGATATACCATGGCTTGCCCTACAATCCAAGGGGTCAATATTTCTGGTAGAAAACACCCCGGAGGTGCTGATTCTGAAGGCACAGAAGGGGTTGGCTAAGGAGCTCTTAATCGAATGTGCAAATGTTCCCTTTGGTAAATGTCTGTGCGGGCGTGCTGCATTATTTAGGAATATGGTCTTTGCGGACTGTGTTGACGACCGTCACGAGATTGGATATGAGGACATGCTTGCGCACGGTCACTACTGTCTACCCATTCTTTCTGGCAACGAGCTGCTCGGCGTGCTAAACATGTACATCAAGGCTGGCTACAAACGCAATGCACGAGAGGAGGAATTCTTGCTCTCCGTAGCCAATACCCTGGCCGGCATCATCAAACGCAAGCAGATTGAGGAATCCCTTCAGTACATGGCCACCTTCGACTCACTTACAGGGCTGCACAATCGCATGATGTTCTTTGACCGCTTAAACCAAGCGCTTAATCAGGCAAGGCGCTACCAATACTATGTTGCTGTGCTGTTTTTAGACCTTGACGGATTTAAGTCTATAAACGACACAATGGGGCACAATGCAGGAGATCTGCTGCTTAAAGAAACAGCCGAGAGATTAAAGAAATGTGTACGAGACTCTGATACCGTCAGCCGCATGGGCGGGGATGAGTTTACTATCTTACTGGCCAGAATCGAGAGCGACACCACCGTGCTGTTTGTGGTAAGAAGGATACTTGACGTTATTAATAAACCGTTTACGATTGAAGATAGAGAGTGCTTTGTAGGTGTCAGCATAGGCATCAGTATTTATCCATCTGACGGTAACGATGCAGAAACACTGCTAAAAAACGCTGATACGGCTCTGTACAACGTCAAAGAACGCGGTAAGAACAATTACCATTTCTTCTCTAACTGACAGGCTGTTAATTTTTGATAGGGGATAATAAAATGCAAATAATTAGCGAAAAATCAGTCGGCAATAAAACTCTACGATTAGTCAAAGGCGACATAACTGAGCGTGACGTAGATGCAATCGTAAATGCAGCGAACTCGTACCTGCAGCACGGAGGCGGGGTAGCAGCAGCCATAGTCAAGAAGGGTGGCAGCATTATCCAGGAACAGAGCAACAAGGTCGGCTATGTCCCTGTGGGCAGCGCTGCCGTTACAAGGGCTGGCTCGCTACCGTGCAAGGCCGTTATACATGCCGTAGGGCCAAGGATGGGCGAAGGTCAGGAGGACGAAAAGCTCGCTAGTGCCGTTGACAGCTCTCTACAGCTAGCCTCTGAACATAACTTTGAGAGCATCTCTATGCCGGCCATAAGCTCCGGTATCTTTGGTTTTCCAAAGGACAGGTGTGCGTCAATCCTCATCAGACAAACCAGGCTATTCTTAGAACAAAACGCGCAGTCAAGCCTCAAAATAGTGGAATTCTGCATATACGACGACAACACCCTGTCATACTTCAAAAACGAATTTGACAATCTGTAGTCCAAAGTCAAAAGAAGAAGAAAGAAGGAGAAGGGGGGCGCTCCGCCCCCCTTCAGACCCCCTCGCAAGGGGGCCAGCCCCCTTGACCCCATTATTTCAACACTCTAAACAGCCCTAAGAGTTGTTTCTCAAAGAGCCTCTTACTTTCAGAAAGGGCGTATCTTTTTACAGTTCTGAATCCATTTGCAATAAGGCTGGACTTAAACTCGGCGCTGCTTAAGACAGACTTAAGTCCTTTGGTCAGGCACTCCACGTCTTGTATAGGACAGACGACAGCATCAACGCCGTTTGTGAGTATGTTGACCGCCTCTGTAGTTACCACAGGACAGCCACATGCAACGGCCTCAAGAACAAACAGTGGAAGCCCCTCATGTCGTGAGGGGTACAACATGGCATCCGATACGGAGAGTATCTTACGCAACCTATCCGGTGTAACAAAGCCAAACCTGCGCATCCTAAACGGCGTGCTTATATCCTCCCCCACCGACCAGACTTCAATAGCGCCTGCATCGATCTCTGTCTTAAACTGCGATAACACCTTTATGGCTATGTCAAACCCCTTTCTGTAATCGCTGCGTCCAAAGACCAAAACAACTGGACGTCCTGCTTTTAAGGACATGTACTCCTGCTCTGGATAAAACACCTCTGTATCTACACCGTTTGCCACTACGTGGACATCGGCCTTAAAACGTTTTCTAAGCAGTTGTCCTAAGACCTCTGACACCGGTATTGCAGGAATCCTTAGTATCCTAAAACAATAAAAGTACGCAGCCCTTATAAGTAATCTCATAAGTGGGCTCTTATAATAGGACTCGTCATAGTCCTGTGCAAAACACAGAAGTCTGCCCGTGTTTTTAACCGATAGAAATAACACCATCATTACGATATCAGCGATGACTACGTCGTAATTGTCAGCAAACATTACTGCCTTAAGTATCGTCATTGCCTTGCTCCTAATACTAGATATCCTGTGTATCTTGGCTTTGACATCAAAGACTGTGTCTAGGACATTGGTTGCAATAGTTACGTCATGCCCCTGGTTCGCTAAATGATTGGCATACTCTACAACCATTTTGTCACCACCTCGGCTTAACAACGAGTGTCTAAAGAAACAGATTTTCATATGTGTATCCTCAACGTATGTGTTTTATGATTAATGCTGTAATAAATGATATCGTCCCACAGATGGGAAAGGTGAGCATCCAGGCCGTTACGATCCTTTGCACAATGTCCCATCTAACGCACCCTAATCCCCTAGAAGCACCCACACCCATTATCGAGGTAGTCACAACATGTGTGGTGCTCATGGGAACACCTAAGTGCGACGCAAGAGAGATCGTAAGACCGGCTGAGGTTTCTGCACAAAACCCTTGCCAGGGCTTTAGGTCTACCATCTTCATCCCGATCTCCTTGATCAACTTCTTTCCACCAATCATCGTCCCAAGACCCATAGTGATCGCACAGATTAATATAACCCACCACATCACTTGAAACTTGGGCAGTATGCCACCCAAAAATAGAGTCAAGGTAAAAATACCTATGAACTTCTGTCCATCGTTTGAACCGTGCTCAAAGGCCATCAACCCAGAAGAGACTATCTGTAGGTAGCTGAAGAGCCTACCTGCCTTGGCTGGGGAACTACCAGCAAAGCAACAGGTCACCATCTTGGCTAACAAAAGGCTTCCGCAAAAACCAAAAAAACCAGAAAACACCAGCCCCCACAATACCTTCTTCCACCCCGCCCATAAAAGCACATGCGGGCCTGCCTCAGCCAAAGCAGCCCCGGATAGACCTGCTATCAGGGCATGAGATTTGCTAATCGGGATACTGTAATGGGCAGATAATACCCCCCAAATAACGATGCTTATGAGTGCAGCCAATATTGTATATACATTAATTGACTCTATGTTCACTATCCCTTTGCCTATTGTTGTTGCAACGGCGGTGCCTGAGAACGCACCAGCTGCATTAAGCACCGAGGCTATCAAAACAGCCTTGTGAGGTGCAAGCACACGCGTAGAGATCACCGTTGCAACGGCGTTGGGGGCATCTGTCCAACCATTAATAAACTCCGCAACTAAGACAAAAAACAAGACTATCAACAGCAATAAAGACATATATCACACACCCTATGTTGCCTTTCTAACTATAGCTGAGATGACACTGCATACACGATCACAACAATCAGTGGTCTCCTCAAGAGCTCTAATGATATCTCTCCACTCAAGGACAATCTTGTAGTCATATTCCTTGGTGTGAAGCATTTCAAGACAGTTGTAAAATATTGTATCTGCCTCTTCTTCATATGTCTTTATACTGTGAACCATCTCTTTTATCGAATCCATAGTATGTTTTGACAGATTACTCAGCATCTCTTCCAATATCTGTACCATCTTAAGTATTATATTGGCTAGCTCTTTACCCTCATCTCTCATCTTATTAATACGGTAGGCATGATATAAACGCGCTACCATCTTTATCTTATCCACTATATCATCTAGATAGTTTGACAGACTAACGATATCGTCCTTATCGATCTTTGTAATGAATGCGTTTTCCAAGAGCAGGTGAACATCGTTGGTTAACCTGTCACCTAAGTGCTCCTTTTCAAGAATGCTTTGTATCATACAACTGTTTGTTATAGGGTTATCGCTATTGCACAGAGTAATCAAGTCCTGCGCACACGCATGGGTATTTTCAATATGCTTTATAAAAACCTTTTGTATCTCATCGTCCTTTGATTTGCCAAAAAACATTGCTTTCTCCTTTTTCCAACAATCATATCTCTATCCTGAATTCAGCTCCACCCGCTATATTCCTTGCATTAAGTTTCCAGCCCATGTTATTTTCTATTATCGTTTTAGACATGTATAATCCTATGCCAGTACCGCTATCTGTTGACTTGGTTGTAAAGTAAGGGTCAAATATTTTGCCAATAATATCTTCTGGTATACCTCCACCATTATCCACGATTGTTAATATGATCTTACCTTGTTCCTTTTTTATTCTTAAATCGATAACGCCTACATAGTCTCTGTCAAGTAATCCTTCATCACGACCTATAAGTATAGCGTCTCTTGCATTGTTGATAATATTTAAGATTACCTGCTTAAATTCATTAGGATATCCTGTAGCAATATATGTATCTGCCCTATCCTCATATAGGGTAACAGTAATATTGTCTTTTTTAAATATGCCTGAGAACATTGACAATATGTCCTCTATTGCCCTTTTAACATCAATTTCAGATTTTATCTTTGAAGGCATCAGGAATTTTCTGAAGTCATCGATGGTTTTCGACATGAACATTATCTGCTGCACAGATGTATCTACGGTATGATTAAGGTATTCCTTATCAAGTTCTCCATAGTCATATGCATCCGTAAGGTCTTGTAGAATTGTAGAGAGGGCACTAAGAGGTTGTCTCCACTGATGTGATATAATACTTATCATCTCACCCATTGATGCCATCTTTGACTGCTGGATTAGTAGTTGTTCGTGCTGTCTTCTTTTCTCAGTTTCTTGCTCCACCTTTAACCCTAAGTTCTCATTTAAATCACGTAATCGGTTCTCAAGGTTTTTTCGTTGGCTTATATCCAAACCAATCCCTATTAGACATGGTTTGTCCTCCTCCAATTCAATATAAAATCCATTAAAGTAACATGGAATCAACCTTCCATCTTTGGTGCGCATGTCAGCCTCTATAGAGGTGTTCTCTTTTGTAGAAAACACATATCGGATCGCCTTTATAACATCCTTTTTACTCTCACCAATAAAAAACTCCTCTGGCTTCATCTTCTCGATATCTTCATATGAATACCCTGTCACATCTTCAAGATTTCTATTCCACGATATATATCTACCATCGCTATCAAAAAGATAAAAGATCCCTGGCAATAAACTTATTATCTTCTCTGAAAACATCTTCTCCTTGAATATCTTAGCCTCTGCTACCTTACGCAAGATTATACCTGCAATAGTGTTTGCTACGTTAGTGAGAAAGCCCTCTTCTTCAATATCTTGTTTATGCCCTTCATTCAGGTACACATTTATGACACCAAGCAATCTATCGTTTGAAACGATAGGGATACAATAATGTCCATGTGGCTGCATATCTTTGTATCTGAGTGTATGCTTTACATCTTCAGCGGTAGAAACAAACACCACATTCTTTGTAGCGGCTACTAGACCACAAAGACATTCGCCAAATGGTAAATCTTTACATGTGTCTAAATGAGCTGCGTTAAAATTATGATATGCCATAATCTTTAGGACATTTGAATTTTCCACACAAACATAAATGCAGCCTTTTGATTGTAAGGATATCCATGATACCGACATTATCAGATTCAAGATCTGTTTCAACTGTTCCTCCAAAGAAATTGGTAACAGTGATATTTTTAGAATATTATTTATTACCTCTTGAATCTTGGCATCATAAACTATTCTTTCTTTACTCTTAGCTATATTTTCGTAACTATCCTGTAATTGTCTTTTTGACTCCCAATTAAATAACTTGAGTACGCCAACTATAGATATTGTTATTATTACTGCAGTAATCGCCCTAAACAATTGAACAGGGATATGAACGAAAGATAGAAAAGCATCTGCATTGAGTACACTAGATATAAACAAAGTGCCCTTTGGGACAAAGAGACCACCCCAAAATGCGTACATTAGAAATGATACACTAGCTAATAAGAAATATTTAGTAACTCTTAGGCGGCGTATTATAACATCATCATTACGATAGAAATAAAAACCAATTGCTGTAAAGATAGAACCAGGAAATGCCAAAAAATACCTTGTTACTATCTGTCCCGAATTTAATCCATCATCAGAGGTATATGAGACAACAAAAATAGCAACTAGTATAATTGGTGTTATCCACCAACTTAGATATGAGGAAATATTTTTGAGCGTCTTATTTTTATTAATCGCCAAAATCCTCCTACCAAACTCAAATAAGAATGAGAAAGAAGTTACTAGGCAAATCCAACCCAATATTTTTAATATTTTGACGGATGGGTGTATAAATTGGAGCATATCAAACCATTCATTCATACCGTGGATAAAGGCGAAAGCGCCCAACAATCCAATAATACCTGATAGTTTGAAGACACTCTCATCTCTATTTTGAGCAAATATTAATATCCCCATCACTACAAATGCTAATCCATAGACAAGAAACACGTAATCTAAGTTATGTCTGAACCATTGTTCCACTAAATCTGCTACGGTTCCAATTCATATTTTATGAGCAACGTGTCTCTCAAAGGCATCTTTGCTATCATAAAGATATACACAAGTCTATGAACATAATCTTTAAATAATAAACATTTACCTCAAAAAAATCAAGTTAAAATAGAGGTGGGGGTGCATAAGAAAGTCATGGGGGACAATAAAAACTAATGGGGTCAAGGGGACCAGTCCCCTTGTGGGTGGGTCTGAGGGAGGGCAAAGCCCTCCCTTCTATTTTTATTTGTTTTCTCCTGTTTGTTCAAACAAGAGAGCCTTATCGATGTTGATCCATAGTACAAGCATCTCTCCGAGGGTTGCGTAGAATTCGCTGATGGGGTTTTGGATGAGTCTTTCTTTGAATTTATCCACCCACCGTCCAAGGTGGTCGTTGATAAACTTACGTTGAGCATCCACAACAATGCATGCGTTTTCTGCATCATTGTTTATCAGTGCGGTTGCCTCTTTAAGGGCCATTACGTGTATGTACTCAAGCTCTGTGGCAATGTGATCGACCCTTTCGGGCGTGGTTGAGGCTACATCCAACCCAAATGCCCTGTAAAAACCTGCAATATCTGCTAGTTCGGCCTGCTGAGACATCGTATGTTGCGGGGTCTCCTTAACGTATTCCATCTCACAAGGCATGGCCAACATCCTTCCAGTTGATGAGAATAGATTATAACTCTCATCACTTAGACTATCAAGGCTGCTGACATCCAAGGCCTTCTGTACTTTTTGAAGGAGGGGGAGAAACTCCTCTCCCCCCTGTAGGTACTCAATCACTCCATGCCACTCAGATATGTATTGAGAGCTAAGGTAGTTAAAATGATCCTCGTTAATCTCTTTAAATCCCCTGGCAAGGAGACTGTAGATCTTGCTTCTTAACTTAGCTATTGTTATGTCGTTATCGACATTCTCCACTTTATCTACTTCGCTGAGTCAAGCATTAAGGGCGTCCAAACGATAGATATAGACTTCATACCATCGAAATCTCTTTCGCCGCCGTTCCATACTGCAAAGTTTACATACGACCGTTTACCGGGTACGAATACTGCGTCAGAAGCGTCCTGGTCTTTGAGATCTCTAAGGAACACAACTTTCCACTTACCGCCTTGGTGTTTACCCATAGCCATAGCGTTCTGCTGGCTCTGCCTAGTCAGGGTGCCGAAACCCTCTGATATGTACTCAACCATAGTGGCATCAGGTGTTGGTTTGCCTGGGTACTGTGCTTTAAGGATTGAGTCTGACAGACCAACGTGTACGCCCTCAACTTGCGGCTGGCGAGCCTCAAGGTGCCTGATACCATCCTTCTCGGCCTGCCAGTCAGCCCTCCACTGCCATACATTGACAGCCTCACCCTTTGAACCCATCAGAGGCGAAGGTGTAAGACTGCCTGTCTGTGATAGTGGAAACATCAATGATACTGAATCACGGAAGGTATCAACTGCGCCTTCTATGTCTGCAGCACTGTCATCCCAGATCAGTTGAAACGCAATGGTCTTACCGTTGTGTATTGCCTTAACCGAGAGGTTTGGCGCATTTTTAGACATGTTAAACACGTACCTGGCATTGCTTTGAAGTGTTTTGATATCATCCTTAGGGATTGAGCCTGGGCCAAGCGGGTTAGTAACCTCCATGGCTATGAGTTTTACGTCAAGGGGTTTTGCTGCACTAAACAGGTCATCACTGTCTAACGTGATAGCCTTATTGACGTATTGAACCCTCAGACCGCTGTCAACTGAGGCTGCAAAAAGTGCGCCTGTACACATCACACTCAGGGCAACAGCTATGCTAATTATACCTATCAACTTCTTGTTCATTATCTCCTCCTATATGTTTACTGCATCTTGTTTAAGGTTATGTCACGTCAAGACGGTAAACGTCCAGCTTCTTGTCATAGGATTCCCTGAGCACCTCTGGTTCTTTTATAGGCGTCTGGGCCACGAGCTCACCTTTGCTGTTGTATCCATGAGCAACTTCGTTTTTCACCTCAAACTTGGTCATTATCTGTGGCGAGCTTCCAAACAGCACCAGGAGTC
>PEAB01000065.1 GCA_002753395.1 Nitrospirae bacterium MYbinv3
CGCAAACATTTGTTTTCGGACCGGTTCTGTCCTAAACAGATACATGCCACTGTAGAGATTTTTTTTGCATACGTAAAAATAACCCTTCATAACTCTATCGCCAGTAGTAATTATTCTAAACGATGTTAATGTCAGAGATAACGGAGGGATAAAAAATTGAGGCTGCATGAGCATTACTTTCCACTTGGTGGGTATTGTTTCTGGCACCTGCTTTTGTTTAACAAAGTTGTGTGTTGCGATAGGATGCGTATACAATATATATGTATGGTGGTAACCTATGGTAATTTATTTTCGTTCACCAGAGAAAAATTCAGCATCAGTAGTATTTATATTAACGAAGAAAATTTTGGTTACACTGTTGGTATGTAGTTATCGAAAGAAAGGTATGCGCTTCACTATCAATTTTAGACGTTATTTTGACTGTGTATAACGTAAAAAAAAACTAATTGATTGTGGTTTTAAATTTTGTTATTATAAATACAGCATGACTTAGTCGTGTATAATATTTTATTGGTTGTAACATTTATACTGTTACACAGGAGGTACAAATGAGAAAAATCTTAAGAAATAAAAAAGTTAATCAGCAGATATCCACTGGCGATTGTGGAATAGCCACAACGGCATTCCGTGCCAGTAATAAGAACAATGTAATGGGAGAAAATACTACCCACTCATTCACAAAGGGAGTAGATGCTGCGGCATATAATAATCGCGGTGTTGCCTGTATGGGCAAAAGGGATTATTATAACGCCATCGCTAATTTCAGCAAGGCAATCGACATTAACCCACAGTACGCTGAGGCTTACTTTAATCGCGGTAACGCCTATTTTAACTTTGAGGAAGCGATCAGTGAATACACAAAAGCAATTGATACAGACCCTTACCATGTCGGTGCGTACTATCATCGAGGTTTAATGTATCGCAAAAATAAAAATTACTCTCTGGCTATGTCCGATTTCAACAATTGTGTGAAAATATGTCCGCAGTATGACTACGCATATGATTATGATTCTGTCTATATAGACGATGGAGATGGCTATTTCATCAATCTTCTTGACAAATGCCCAGAGTATGGGGATTACCACAATGCAATTGCTGATTTCAGCAAGGCTATTGAAATAAACCCGCTGTATGCGGCTGCATATGATCATCGTGGTTTTATCTCTAAACACAAAGGAGACTATGATAATGCCATCGCTGATTTTAGCAAGGTGATAGAGATATGCCCAGAGTATGCAGATGTATACTTTAATAGAGGCAATGCCTACATGGGCGAAAGAGATTACAATAATGCTGTCGCTGACTATAGCAAGGCGATAGAGACAGATCCACATGATGCTGTTCCCTACTATTTTCGGGGTGTCGCCTATAGAAACATAGGGGATTATGAGAATGCCCTTGTTGATTTCAACAAGGTCATTGAGATGTACCCTCATGAGGTTTACGGTTACCTTGCTTGTGGTATTGTCTACACATACATGAAGCGTTACAATCACGCAATAACCGTATCCAACAAGGCTATTGAGATTGATCCACAGGATGCTTATGTATACCGTATGCGAGGAGACGTTTGGATGGACATGTGGGATGTTGACAAGGGTATATCAGACTTTAAGGTAGCAGCGCGGCTGGGTGATAGAGATGCACAATATAGGCTACGAAAAATATATGGAAAAAAATGAAAGCATACCAGTATTACATGGGACGTCAGTATAGCAGCGCAGGGGTGGGTATTTAGGGGAAGTGCGCTATAGTATTTTTCCTTTCCGTAATGGGCGTAGATGCACGATTAATAAAAAAGGGTAATGCTTCTTTTGGAAGTGAATGCCTACCCATAAATGGTAATCCATTAACTATGGATTACCATTTATGGGATATACATAATCAATAATAATTCGATGTATAGGTGTTATAGGCTTCTTTACCGTAAGGGAAGGGAGGGTGATAGAAAGGCTGCTGTCGTAATGCAGGTCATAGATGACTGTGTTGAAGGATTGGGTGCATATTGTTACCTGCACTCTACAATATCCTACTCTGTAGCAGACTGTGTTCTTTGTTGATCAAAAAAGGTTCCTGTTTTCAACATGTCTCTTTATGGATACCTATACAGCATCATAAGCAGACTACATCACAATCGTCATTTACCGTATGTAATTCCCATTACCTTTCTGTAGGATTTTTCGTCAACCTCCCATCTCCTTGTAGGCAAGCATTACCGTACCAGCACCCACGAATGTTCCCACAACTAAATCACCTACAGTTGTAAATTTATCTAATAGGCAATTGGATGGATAATCATGTTGTCCCGTTTTATGCGATGAATTTTATCTGAAGTATATGGTGGCTCCGTCAATAGCATATATACATAACCCTTCTGCAGATATTCCCTTATAAAACTTCTAAAGTCACCGTGTCTGAAAATAACACTGGTGTTGTTGGCGTTTATGTTCTCAATGTAATGCTCTTTTCTCTGCATGATCAATATCCCTGAGTATCTTATACAACCGGTTACAACGTGCTGTTCAGACAAAGCCTTACACTATTCTTTTGCCACATCGTCGTTATTCTCTGCTACTTCTTTGATCTTCTGAACCTTCGACAGTGTATTTTTGGGGATATTTCGTAAAGTAAATGGTTATTAGTAGCAGACCTGCTTCTGGGCACTAGGAAGTGGAGAAAGGAACAGCCTATATTAAGGATAAGGCTGCAGATTGACCCTCACCCTCTCCCGTTGGTCGCTAACCTTAAATTGATGTACTCAATTGAAATAAAAAGGAACCGGTTAATCTTATATTTATCTACCTTGACCATTTGTCAAATCACGTGCTATCCTATAACCATATGGCAAACTTAGGAAAAGGAGGATTTAACATGCGTGTCATACACATCGCGGAGTACCAGAATATTGCAGAGTTGCAAAAACCTAAAAAGGAATCAGAAATAAGTAAAGATCACCACTATATATATGATTACAATAGCGGGCAGGCTCTGTTTGAACGTATGGTAGATAAAATTGTAAACGGTGATTGCATAGAAGTGCTTCATTCGTTCCCTGATTCCAGTATTGATACAGTCATAACATCGCCGCCGTATAATGATCAAAGGGAATACAACGGCTATAGCAAAAACTTTGAATTTGAAACTATCGCACACCAGTTATACCGGGTTTTAAAACCCGGTGGAGTACTTGTTTGGGTTGTAGGCGATAGTGTATCACCAAGAAGACACGGTGAGACATTGATACCCTTACGACAGGCATTGTACTTTAAAGATGTCTGTGGTTTTATAATGCACGATACGATGATATATGAAAAAAATTGCTTCTCTTTTCCTTCCAGTAGGGGAGAAAATAGATATCATCAGGTTTTTGAGTATATGTTTGTCTTCAGCAAACTGTCGAAACCCAAGACGTTTAATCCAATAATCAACGATAATGTGAAACGCATTGAGAATAGGAGGCATAGTATCCATCGACAACGGGATGACAGTCTCAAGAAAGTAAAGCGTAATACCAGTAGCGGGGTAAATTTAGGAATGAAGACGAATATATGGAAGTATAACACAGGAGGCTACGGTACATCATCAAAGTTCAGAGATGCTTATAAGCATCCTGCAATCTTCCCTGAGCAACTTGCCGTAGACCATATATTGAGTTGGAGTAACGAAGAGGACATCGTGCTTGATCCTATGTGCGGAAGTGGCACAACCCCCGCAATGGCTAAAAAACTCAAACGCCATTTTATAGGCGTCGATATTTGTGAAGAGTACTGTGAAATAGCAAGTCGTAGAATTGTTGAAGTGGATAAAGGAGGGCAATATAATGAAAGCCATTGAAACCATTGTGGCAACCACCGGGTTCGGTGCAGTAGACAATATGCGAGGAGAATTACAGATACTACCAGTAACTCTACTAAAGCCGTTTGAAATCGATGGTAATATGAACTTTTCAGAAGAGGATTATTGCCGTTTAAAGGTAGATGTAGAGGAAAGAGGCATAAAGTCTCCGCTGCATGTATATCCTCAAGAGACAGGGGAGTATCTGGTGTTATCGGGAAACAGACGCTTAAGGATAGCGATAGAGATTGGCATAACTGAACTGTTATGCTTCATTATAAATGAAGAACTAAACCACAATGAACTCACGGAGTACGCATTACTGGATAATCTCGCTCGCGGGCAACTAACACATGTTCAGAAAGTAGTATATGCTCTGATGCTATCGGAGTTAGAAAAGGCAAAGGCTAAGTTGAGACAAGCAGAGGCTGGGATGCAGAATTTGCTTGTATATCAGTCTATGGATGATGTCTCCTTAGTTCGGTCGGATTCAGACCTAACTAAGCAGAAAGGAAAGGCATTAACAATTGCAGCCAAGAAAGCGGGGGTTCCGTATGAGACAGTCTTTTATGCCAGGAAAGTCAAGGAAAGCAACCCCACATTGTGGAATCAGGTCGTTGACGGGCAGGTATCACTTGGTGAAGCCTTAGCGACAGTTAAACCTCAAAATGACTATGCTGGTATAGCGATATATAAGCAAGTTGAGAAGAAAATAGTATCGGTCCGTAAAATATCTGAGGATTTCCTTCAGGTAGTCAGAGAGTTGAAGAAGGACACAATTCCTCAGACATCCAAAGATAAACTCCGTGATAACCTCAAGAATTTTCAGTTCATGCTGGATGATATGCAGCGTAGGGTTGATAGCCTGATTAACGAATGGAGTTAAACATATACGGTATAAAACACCTATGCATGTTAATCCGCTGACATAGTATAGCACCCACGAATGACCGTTGCTGTTATTGGTCAATCCTCTACTACGAGGACGACCTCCCCAACCACCTGAATAATCAAACAATGGCGGTGGCTGTATGGTCACGGTTGTTTCGGCTGCTACCCATTGACCACAGATCCCTCGCTGTTTGGGGCACTCTAGCATGTCCCGAACTGCCACTATTGTCCCCAAACCCTTATAAATTTGCTTGTCTGCTGCCTACACCTCTAATCACGTTGTATGCTTGTACTCCACTAGCACCCCTTAGTACCCTCAGAGGGATCGAGGGTTTTTTCCCCAGCTGGACTAACATGGTTAATGTAAGCAGATCACTGATGATGGCTATAAAGCATGGTGGCGGCTACCATCAATGCCATTCTGATCAGTACTGTGATAATGGGTTAAGGTCACCTTCCATTCGTGGAAGGTAGGGTAGGTAGGAAGATTGTAGTATTAATGTTGATCTCGATGGAGAGAATCGAAGTGTGTGCATGGGTTTTGGTTGGTTACCTCAATACCCAAAAAACTGTCACAGACGGTGAGGGGGGTAGGCCTTAACTCAATAAGATTTTCACGGTAACATATACGGGTGTTTTTACACATTTATCGTACCTCGATTTCGTTTATTATGAATAACGGCCATAATAACAATTCGATCTGTTTCTATCATATAGATTATTTTATAAGGAAACCTTTTAATAAAGTGTTTTCTTATTTCTTTGTATTCAACTGGATGTATATACGGAGTTCGCTCTAATAATTGTATCCCAACCTTAATTTGAGATAGAAAATCGTACCCCAATCCTTTCCTGTTACCTTCATACCATAAAAACGCCTCCTTGATGTCATTCTCAGCCTCATGCGTGATTACAATGGCGTAATTCACTTTGTATTGGTTATCCTTTTAAAAACATCATCCAATGAAGAACATTGTGCAGGATTACTAAGGTAATTATTTATCCTTTCATCAATGATCCTTTTGTCGTGATCTGTTAATTCAACCGAATCTGACTCAGCGGCTATTGTGTCCCATATATCCTCAACTAGCTGAATCCTGTCTTGAATCGGTAAAGAAAGAACGTCTGTTGTTGTTAACTTTATCATTTTTCTCTCCTCCTTATCTAAAAATCTCTCTTGTACTTTTATAACACATGACTATTATCTGTGTCAAGGACTTTTTAGTTCGTGGAAAATAGACAGAGTACCACAATATAGTAAGCGCTATGTATCTACTTTAGGCATCCAATAAATAAGGAAAGAAAATAGCAGATGCGTAGATTGACTATGCTATAGTTGTTAGGAATTAAGGTACCATTGCAGTTATGGATCGAACCTCCGCAACGAGGACGATCACCCAAGCACCTGCAAAACTAAACAATGTCGGTGGCTGCGTGACTACGATTGTTTCATATGCTACTCAGTAACTCCAGATCCCTTGTTGTTTGCGACACTGTATCGGCTCGTGTTGTAGTACACACCCTCTACCCCCCCCATAAAAAGCGGTTTCCTATAATTTACAAAAAACTATTTGCTCGAAAAGATACTGTCGGGCTTAGGCATTGTCTCATTTTTATAGCGAAAAATTTGAAAGTGAGGCATGTAAACGTAGTAAGCATAACCGTATCATGTTGTCTACAGTCGCTCCAAGTTATTGCTAACACCCTGAAAACAATCATTTACTGGTGTCTATATATACTGTTGTGCCAAATGTCGAAATATATTTCAATGGTAAGTAGCCATAACGATGGGAGGCGATTATCTTCCCGTAGTTATGTTATAATTGATCATGGCATCATGCTTATGTACATACAATATGTACCCAGTGTCTGGGGAGCGAAGGAGATAGGGTAATGAGCAAGGAATTAAGGATAGACGAAGAGTTTAAGAATCTGATACCGTCGTTGACGAAGGATGAGTACGAGCAGTTAAAAAGTTCGATCCTTGTGGATGGCTGTAGGGATGCAATAGTTGTGTGGAAAGAGGAAGGTATATTGCTCGATGGTCATAATCGTCATGCGATATGTAGCGAGCATAATATAAAGTTTAAGAAAATAGAGATGTCATTTGGTGGACGAAGTGAGGCTCAGAATTGGGTAATACTAAACCAGATGGGTCGTAGGAATTTAACCGAGGGTCAGCGTTTTTACCTTATAGGCAAGTTACACCGGGAAGCAAAGGGTACAGTTGGGCACCAGATAGGGGCACCATCACACAACAAAGCCAAAGGCGTCAGAGTGGCGCCATTGGTTTCCGATATCGATCAACCTGAGCAAACGGTTACAGACAAGAAAGGTAGAACTAGGGATAAATTAGCAGTTGCGACTAAAGTGTCACCAAAAACGGTAGAAAGAGCACAGGCATATGCGAATGCGATAGACACGGTAGCAGAGGTGGTAAATGATCCGACAATAAAGGACAAGATAATATCAGGTGTGATAGCCAGGAATCGGAAAGATGTAATCGAGTTATCTAACATGCCGAAAGAGAAGATTCAAGAGGTAATAGAAATTGTTGAGCGTGACGGTAAGAAGATTGGTACTGCACTGAATGAGATAAAGATGGAGCATATACATGATGGCATAGAGAGTGGTAAGACGGTATTTCCGAAGGGTAAATATCACACGATAGTGTTTGATCCACCGTGGCCGATAGAGGAAATGGATACGAAGTTAAATGGGAATGAGGTTGGCTATCCGACAATGAGTATTGAGGAGATTAAAAAGTTTCCGCTACAGAATATGGCGCATGATAATTGCCATTTATACTTATGGACGACACCGAGGCATTTACCTATGGCTTTTAAGTTAGCAAAGCATTGGGGATTTAAGTATGAATGTTTAATGACGTGTGTAAAGAACCTGGGTATAACGCCATCAAACAGATGGATGTATTCTACGGATCATGTATTGTTTTGTACGAAGGGGCGTTTACCACTATTGAAGAGTGGTCAGAGGCTTGATTTTGCGGAAGAAACAAGTGTGCATGGTTTGAGGCCTGATGTGTTTTATGATTTAGTGCAGGATGTATCACCAGGGCCTAAGATAGATGTATTTGCCCGCAAGCGTCGTGAAGGTTGGGATGTACTTGGCAATGATGTAAAGGGGAAAGAAAGTGAGTTGATAGGTGTTGATGAGGGAACAGAGAAAACAAGCCAGATCGAAAATACATCCGATGTTGGGTAGCACCACAATCAACCGTTGTTGTCAGGATTTAAGCCGTGTTTCTATGTTCGTAGTATGGCATTGTCACTGTGCTTAAACGATGCGACCACGCCGGACCGGAGTGCTACCCGATGTTGAGACGGCGATAAGAGGGTAAAAGCAACAAAAATTAAAAATTTACCAATTTTGAGTAATTTCTTAGCAATAGGATTTACCGATTGCTTCCACGGAGTCAACATGGATTATAATTTGGATTCTAAAAAAAGCCATTTGCAAGATTTAGGTTGACAATGATGCGGTGGATGTTGCACAATGATGCAAAGATTAGATTATCGTTTTTGATGAAATTTAACAGGAGGTTATTTATGGCAAAGTTAGAGATATTCCAAAAGGAGAAGTCTTTTCGTCAGAAAAAAAGAACAGGGGACCCTGCAACCCAGCACATGATAAATTATGTTGAGGGGTTAGGTTTAGATTGTGTGTTTACACGCCAAAAGAGATATGAAGACAAGCTGTTGGGTATTATATCTAAGTCGGGCAGATGTGATTTTGGTTCTCTCGGCATATGTTGCAGGCAGTGTTTGATGGGTCCCTGCCGTATATGGCATGAAGATGTTGATACACCCTTGAGAATAAATGCCCCTATGCAGAGCCGAGGTACATGTGGGGCAACAGCTGATACCATTGTAGCCCGAAACTGGCTTGTTTACCACAGCAGGGGGTGCGCTGCCCACTCGACAACATGTAAAGAGGTTGCCGAAACTCTGTTAAAGACAGGTAAAGGGCAAACGACATATAAACTAAAAGACCTAGATAAATTAAAGGATGTCTCTCTGAAATTGGGTATTAACGGTGGTGCTTCAAATGAGGTTGTTGCACAGGAGATAGCCCTTAGTGCACTTTCAGATATTATGGGGAAACCAGATGGTATCTCCAATAAAGACGGCATGATGTTTGCTAATGCTTATCTTCCACCAAAAGTTGTTGCAAGGTTAAAGGAACTTGAGATCATGCCTACATCATCCTTTGAGGACCTTGCCGACGCCGATCATCAGGCAGTAATTGGGATGATGACAGATCCCTATTATTTTATTATGCAATCGCTAAAGATAGGTGTCGCAGATATCATTGCTCTACTCATGACTACTGAGATGCACGACATACTTCTTGGAACACCAACACCTGTGGCAACAAAGATCGGTATAAACGTATTAAATGAGAAAATGGTTAATATAGCAGTCCATGGGCATATACCAACATTAGCTGAAAAGATTATCCATTGGAGTGACAGTCGTGAATTTAAGGACAAGGCACGTCTATCTGGTGCTGATGGTATAAACATAGTTGGGATTTGTTGTACGGGTGCCGAGGTACTACAGAGACATAAGATAGCACTGGCAGGAAACAATCTTCAGGAGGACCTGTTAATAGCCACGGGTGTGGTAGATGCCTTTTTAATGGATGTGCAGTGTTCCTACCCAAGTGCTCATGATATGGCACACAAGTTCCATACAAAGATAATAACAACGATGAAAGACGCTAGGGTACCGGAGGCTGACCATATTGCATTTCATGCAGAGAGTGCAGATGAATGGGCAAAACAGGTGTTGAACCTGGCAATAAACAATTTCGCAAAAAGACCAAATAAGGTACATCTGCCACCATATAAGCCTGTAGATGTCTTATGTGGTTTTAGCGTTGAATCATGTGTTAGTGTATTATCTAAACTCGATGCCGTTAATCCTCTTAAACCGCTTATAGATAACATAGTCAATGGCAACATCTACGGAGTATGTCTCGTGGCATCTTGCAACACACCTAAGTTGACTACAGATGATATGTATAACGTATTGGTCAGAGAATTAAGTAAGCACAACGTATTAGTGTTAGCAACGGGATGTGCTGCAGGCTCATGTGGGCGCGGAGGGATGCTAAATACACAAGCAACGGCAAGGTACACAGGTGAGAAACTAACAGCGGTGCTCACAGCCATTGGACAAGCATCTGGTCTTAATCAACCGCTTCCTCCGGTATGGCATATGGGATCGTGTGTAGATAACTCCAGAGCTGTTAACCTGGCATCTGCACTTGCAGTAACATTGGGTACGGATTTTAAGGATTTACCAATAGTTGTATCAGCAGCTGAGGCTGTTACAGAAAAGGCAGTATCTATTGGTAGCGGTGCTGTTGCCCTTGGTTTTCCAGTCCATGTATCTGTTGTACCACCTGTATTGGGAAGCCCAATGGTGTCAAAGCTCTTAACTGTTGATATGAAAGAGTTAACGGGTGGTTTTTATATAGTGGAGCCAGACCCGTTGATAGCAGCAAAACAGATGTTAGAGATTATAACACAGAAACGAAAATCTCTAAATCTGCCTGTTAATTAAGTGATAAGCAGTAAATGTATACAGCAATGAAACTGATATAAGTATAGATTATAGACAAGGTATAATGAGTTTAAAGAAGGGGCGCTCTTCTATTGGAGGGTATAGTGTTTGCTTTGCATAAGGGAGTAAAACGCCCTTTCTTTGTCTCATAAATTATCAGGTAATTAAATTTTTGACAGATAGCCACATAATGATATTGATGGGGATATTGTTAGGCTGGTTTCCTATATATCCTTCTATGGCCTTTGTTATCAAAAATAAGTGGCTAAATGATAATACCATCTATACCTTCTTAGAGATTGCCATTGGTGTTATGCTTTGCCATTTTGTGGCTATCTCTGCTTCTGTTTTCCATACAAATGCTCTTATATCTCATTCTGAACAAATCATATTGTCATCATTGGGATTTATCCTTGGTGCTGGAATTTTGATGGCTTATGTTACTTTTAGAGATACTGTATGGATTGGTCCGGAAGATATCATAATGGTTGAAGAGTTTGACAACAAGATTTTTTTTCTTGACCCTACCTCCTCTAAAAAAAGGAGGTTCAATATACACGCGCTAAATTATGACTTAGCCTTATGCTATGCAATACATGCTGTAGGTTCTGGAGTAGCATTTTCTTTAAATCTAAATGCTAAACATCAAGGTACTTATAGTGCCACATTATTACCTTATCTATTGTTTACTGTCATAGAGGGTTTAAGCATAGCTGCTCCTATAGCACGTTTCCCTTTAAACTGGGTTAGGGTATTGATTATTGGCAGTCTGTCGGGCATACCGTTTGTTTTTGGAGTGTTGCTTGGCAGTGTAAATTTATCAGTGTCGGTTGTAGTATTTTTATTTTCTTTATCGGCAGGCTCCTTGTTTTACTGTATCATCATGCTAATGGAAATGATATCAATGAACCACAGAGCGGACAAAAGCTATCTGTTTACCGCCTTTAAAGTGTTAGTGTTTTTCCTAATTTCCTCTTTCTTGCATCAGGGGATACATTATCATTTTTAAATCTCGGCGGCTGCATGACTACGGTTGATCGGGATGCTCCGGTAACATATCTGTAACATGTGGACTGCTACAATCTGAATATGAGAAACGATCTCTGCATTCAGGTAGAGTTAGAAAACTTATATAAGGAGGCTACATGCAAAGGCGGTATACTGACGACAAATTCACAGAACTGAGAAAGGTAAAATTGTTTCATGGTCTGGCTGACAGTGAGTTAATGGGCATTTTGGATTATGTAAACATAAAGGACTTTAAGAGGGGAGAGATCGTTATTTACCCGGAAGACACCAATGACATATTCTACTCATTAATCAAAGGCAAGGTAAAGATGCTAAGAAGCGACGAAAATGGAAAGGAGATGGTAGTTGCTGTTCATCAAAGCGGTGATTCCTTTGGTGAGATATCAGTGATAGACGGCAAGGAGTGTCCGGCTACAGCAGTTGCTATGGAGTTATCGCGGGTAGCCCTTATAGAGAAAGATAACTTTTATGCGCTTATTTCTTCCCAGAAGGATGTTCTTAATAATTTGATGCAGTTTTTCTGTGTTCGACTAAGGGACATGTGGAATACCTGCGAATTGTTGACGTATGATAATGCTGCCCGTCGTATAAAGATGTTTTTCCTTGTCAATCTCAATAAGTATGGAATCCCTACCGATACGGGTATAACCATAAACATGAAACTCACTCATCAGGAGATTGCTGACATGGTGGGCATTACAAGAGAAACGGTTAGCAGGGTGATAGGCGAGTGGAAGAAGAACGGTGATATCTCTATACTACCCAACAAGCATATCCACTTTCACAAAAATTTTCTACTCAAGGTGTAATTTTGTGAGGGCGATCACAGAAGTGCAACTTGAAGGTGATGTAAAGTAAATATACAAGACATTGTCTTGGTATACAAACTATAAGGATTAAGAAAAGGAGAAGGGACAAAGTGGGAAGAAACAAAGTATTGTTGTGGTTGTTATCGTTCATGATTCTTGTCGCCAGTGCATCTAATGTAGCGGCAGTACAGGTAGCACAGCATCTAGTAGAGGCTGGTTTTGCGCATTCAGCAGTTGTGAGACAAGATGGCACTGTTGTTGCCTGGGGGTGGAATGCTGATGGACAGACAAATGTACCGAGTGGTCTCAGCGGCGTTGTTGCTGTTACTGCTGGATGGGAGCATACAGTGGCGTTAAAGCAAGACGGCACTGTTGTCGCATGGGGATATAATGTCGATGGTCAGGCCACGGTTCCAGTTGGTTTGAGCAATGTTATTGCAGTTGCTGCCGGTGGATTTCATACATTGGCGTTAAAGCAGGACGGTACGGTTGTCGCATGGGGATCTAATGTCGATGGTCAGGCCACGGTTCCAGGAGGCCTAAGCAATGTTGTTGCTGTTGCTGCTGGTCAATATCATTCGGTGGCGTTAAAGCAAGACGGCACTGTTGTCGCATGGGGATATAATGTCGATGGTCAGGCCACGGTTCCAGTTGGTCTAACCAACGTTATTGCCATATCTGCCGGAGTTGCACATACAGTGGCGTTAAAGCAGGATGGTACGGTTGTCGCATGGGGAGATAACGGCGTTGGTCAGGCCACGCCTCCAAGTGGTCTAAGCAATGTTATAGCTGTTACTGCTGGTGGTGGGTATACAGCAGCAGTAAAACAGGACGGCACTGTTGCGGTCTGGGGAGATAATAGCGTTGGGCAGACAAATGTGCCCAGTGGTTTAAGCGGAGTTATCGCCATTGGTAGTGGACATGGGCATATAGTGGCGTTAAAGCAGGACGGCACTGTTGCGGCCTGGGGAGGTAATGACTATAATCAGACCACGATTCCATCTGCCCTTACGCAACCATCAAGCATAATCACAAACACAGTAACTTCATCTGTTTCAAGCGGTAGTGGTACGATAACACCAATCGGTGCGGTAACAACACAAAAACTAAGTGCCGTAAGGTTTACAGTATCACCAAGTTCCGGCTACCATTCTCCATCAGTAGGAGGAACATGCAATGGCTTTTTGGTTGGAGGTACTACTTATACAACATCGCCAATCACTGCAAATTGTACAGTAAACGTAACATTTACACCTAACACCTACACCGTAACGGCCTCCGTAAGCGGTTCAGGTGGTACCATCTCACCAACGACCCGGACGGTCAATCACGGTCAAACAACGATCTTTACGCTTACACCTACACCAGATAGCGGCTATCAGGTAGGCTCAGTAAGTGGATGTAGTGGAACACTTAACGGCAATACGTATACCACTGGTGCGATAACAAGTGATTGTAGCGTTATCGCAACTTTTACTCTACCTTCTTTGTGCACAGGAGCAACGGTTTATCCTGCAAGCAGGAACTTCACATCCGCCGGTGGCAGCGACAGCGTGATAGTGACAGCGGATGGTTCATGTACGTGGACGGCCTCGACTACTGCAAACTGGATAACGATAAACTCCGGTTCGGGTACCGGCAGTGGCAGTATCAGTTATACGGTTGCAGCTAACACAGGGACAAGCAGCAGGACAGGTAGCATAACAGTGGCCGGACAGACTTTTACTGTGACACAGGATGGCACTGCATCGAGTTGCAGTTACATCCTGAGCAGTACAACCGGCACAGCCACTTCATCTGGCGGCCCAGGCAGTGTCAACGTTACCACAACCGGCACTTGCGGGTGGACGGCCGTAAGCAACGCATCCTGGATAACGGTCAATGGGGTTACGTTTAACTCCGGCAGTACAGGCAGTGGCAGCGTCAGTTATACGGTTGCAGCTAATACAGGGACAAGTAGCAGGACCGGCACGATAACAATAGCCGGGCAAACGTTTACAGTGACCCAAAACGGCCTGAACTGTAACTACACGTTGAGTTCAACAAGCAAGACATTCACCACCACAGGTGGAACGGATAGCGTGATCGTCTCTGCTAATAGCACATGTGGTTGGCAGTCTACAAGTAATGCAACCTGGATAACGATTAACTCATTGGGCGGTGGTAGCGGTAGTATCACCTATGGCAATGGCAGCGTGAGTTACACAGTGGCAGCAAACACCGGGTCAACCGGCAGAACCGGCACGATGACGATAGCCGGACAGACGTTTACCGTAACACAGAGTGGCCTAAGTTGTAGTTTTACGCTGAGTCCAAGCGGTAAGTCTTTCCTTGCAACAGGTGGTAGCGACAGCATAAGCGTAACGGCGTCGAGTTCATCTTGTCAGTGGATAGCTGCCAGTAATGATGCCTGGATAACGGTAACATCGGGCAGTGCAGCTACAGGCAATGGCATGGTTGTATACTCGGTAGCAGCTAATACGGCAAATACCCTGCGCACCGGGACACTTACGATAGGCGGACAAACCTTTACCGTGTCTCAGGAGGGCGTCTGTACATATACAATCACACCGGCAAGCAGGACGTTCTCTGCCTCATCCGGCAGTGATTCGTTCAATGTCACCGCAGACAGCACATGTCAGTGGACGGCAAGCAGTAATTCTAGTTGGCTAACAGTAGACTCAGGTGGTTCAGGTGTAGGCAATGGTACGGTAGTGTATTCGGTATCGGCAAACGCAGGTGCAAACTCAAGGACTGGTGCAATAACGATATCCGGTCAGGCAAACTTTAACGTAACGCAAACGGCCCCAGATTCGGTTGTTCTAACGGTATCCAAGACGGGCATGGGCATCGGTACGGTAACGGCATCGACAGGCACCCTTACTTGGAGCGGCAACACGGCCACGGCATCGTACAATACCGGTGCGACTGTAATCCTGACGGCCACGGCTGATGCTGGCTCAAAGTTCGAGGGATGGGCTGGTTGCGATATAACTATGGGTAGTACGTGCACGGTGCAGATGACTGATGTAAAGAACGTCTCTGCTGAGTTCACTAAGCCCATAAAGGCAGGCTCCGATTATAATGCCGACGGCAACAGCGATATGCTGTGGCGCAGTGAGACAACAGGTGACGTAGCCATGTGGTTTATGGATGGCGCATCCATCAGTAAGTCCAGCATCGTTATGAATGGCGTATCGTTAGAGTGGGCAATCAAAGGCATTGGTGATATTAACGCTGATGGCAAGAGCGATATCATTTGGCAAAACAACAACACCGGCCAGGTTGTTTATTGGACTATGGATGGTGCAACACGCATATCGAATGGTACTTTAGTGAATGCCCTGGACAAGACATGGGCTATTAAGGTTGTTGTTGATTTCAACAAGGATGGCAAGGCTGACATATTGTTGAGAAACACTTTAACGGGTGCTGTCTATTTATGGTTATTGGATGGCACAAAGATAACATCAGGTTGGTATGTGGTGCAAAGTATGCCTGCAGAGTGGGAGCTTAAGGCAGTGGCAGACCTTGATGGCGATGGCTGGCTGGACATACTGTGGCAGAACACCAATACCGGTGATGTCTATGTGTGGTTGCTGGATGGTTTAACGATATCGGGCGGTGGCTATGCAGCCATGGGAATTCCCAGCAACTGGCAGGTTAAGGCCGTAAAGGACTTCGATGGCGATGGCAAGGCTGACATCCTGTGGCAAGACAGCGTAACAGGCGACGTTGCTCAATGGTTGATGAACGGCAATAGCATAATCGGTGGCGGCTACGTAGTACGTGATATACCAAGCGATTGGCAGATAAAGGCAACCAATGACTACAATGGAGACGGCAAGGCCGATATCGTATGGCAGAACACCACAAGCGGTGATGTCTACGTGTATCTGATGAATGGGATAAAGATCATAGGTGGCGGCTTTGCAGCAAACGGCCTCAGTAACGATTGGCAACTAAAATAGACACGAGGGTATAGAAACAATGGCGAAGGAGGGGTGGGTTATACATCCCCTCTTTTTTTTTTTGTTACCTCAATGGGAGGGGGGTATCATATAGGAGGGGGACAAAGTTCCCTTTTTATTGATACTGTAACTGTTTGATTTTTAAGTATTATTTCTGTCGGCATTTTATTGTTCCACAGCGTTATATCGGGACGTTATTCTAATTCCCCCCTTCGGCAAAATGTGTTCCACTATAAACTTAACCATTAAATTTCTTTGCAAATTAAGTACCTATAAACATGACCTCCAGATGTTTTAGACTTCCTTACATTATGCAATTTCTAAATGTAAATGCTTGTTGTAGATGTTGGCAATTTTTTCAAGAGTTTTGACTGTAGGATTGCATTTGTTTGGGTTTTCTAATTTTTGATAAACCTGATAAGGAATTCCCAGTCTTTTTGATACATCAATCTGACTATAACCAAATTCCTGTCGTAATTTCCTGAGAAGTATTGGAACAGATGCGTAAGGCTCTGGTTCAATGAGGTATACGTTCTCTCCTTTAATATCTGATGGTTCAGGAATTTTAAATCCTCTATCAAACATTGACGCCAAAAAAGCGGACATAGCATCTTTTGCATGAGCCTTTGCTGCCTCTATAGTATCACCATACGTTATGCAGCCCTTTAAATCTGGAAACTCTACTGTAAAATTCTCATCCTCTGCAACATATTCTATGATTGCTGGATATCTTAACCTATTCATTTTAACCCTCCTTGCTTTAAAAGTCTATTTAACGTTCCAGGTTTTATATCTTTACTGCCATGTACCGGCACTGAAATCAACTCGTCTCCTTTTCTAAGAATATGGTGGCTGCCGGTTATTCTATCAGCCTCCCATCCTGCCTTTACCAGTTGCTTTATCAAATCCTTACCCTTCACTATATATATATTATACACTATATATAGTGTATTTTCAAGTATAGTTGGTTCATACAGGGAATCACAAATTGTGCCCGTGGCAAACTCACTACAGATAGCATAAGGCTAATCTTACGTATAGGGTAAAATCTATTCCACCACAACCACCCCCTCTAACCCCGCTAATTTCTTTGACTTACCCCATTCTCATATGATATAAATCCTCTCAGACTATTATACAAACTGTTCCACATTCTGAGCCAAAATTACCAACAACGTGTAATAATTAGTGACAACACTCACACACCCAGATACCACCCTCAAAAAACCCACTCATTCCAGAGTCATTCCAGGTCGTGCCTCAATGGTAAAGCCGGTATGCCTTTATGGGGGTTCGAGTCCCCCCTTCGGCATTTTATAAACCGTTGATTTGATTGGGTCTTGCTCAAACATCTACCATGAAATCTCGGTCCTTTATGGGTCCTGGCTACCAATTAATGCCCTTCTCCAGCGATTTCCTGTTTTTCATTTGCTGTTGTATAACTCCTTGATTTAATTCAATAATCTGATAAAAATCACATTCTTATAAGGACCCACTCCACTTTTAACCCTTATCAGTAACAGCAGTTTTCCCCCCATCTATAGGCACAACCTTTCCCCTCTTGTTGACCACGTCCCGTAACTTACTGGAGGTGGCGTGATAGTACCTCTGAGTGGTTCGTAGATCGGTATGTCGGGCAAGTTCTTTAGCCACTAGAGGATTGGTATTCTCCTCCACCAACTGCGTGATAAATGAATGCCTCGACCCCTCGTAAAAAGAAACATCAAGCCCCGAATGAATATGCCAAACACGCCATAAGTTGTCTGCGGTGTAGTGCTGATTGGTGGTTTCGTTTATGAAGAGGAAAGCATCGAGAGTCTTATCTTTTACATTTCTCTTCACTATCTCCAGGGCTGTGTCGGAGAGTGGCATATAGTGCTTCTTATGTGTCTTTGTGGTTTCTCTCAGTTTATGGCGACTGAACGACCTTTGGACTAAGATAGTTTTCTTGTTAATATCAACGTCTTTAACCTTGAGAGCACAAAGTTCACCACCTCTTAACCCCGTCTCAAACGAGAAAGCGAAGATATCTCTATGATGCTTCGGTAGTTTTTTAACGCCTCTTTCTGCTGGTCCACATCAATGGATGTTCGCATTTTTGCGTCATTGCCCCGAATTTCCGGGAAATTAGGCACTTCTTTTATAATCCCCTTGCGTCTTAGCCAAGTAAAGAAGGAATGGAGGGCGTTTAAGGTGTTTCGTCTTGTCTTTATTTTGAGAGACTTGGGGAGTTGATCTTTGAAGTTTTCTATGTGATGGAACTCCACCTCTTTTACATCTAAGCCCTTAAAGAAGGGTATGAAGTGGTTCTTTACGTAAGACTTATAGTGTCTAATGGTCTCGGGTGACAGTTCATCGGCCTGCTCTTCCTCGGACTTCTGATATAGCCAATCATTTAACTTGTTCTCCACAAGTCTTTCCTTCACCTTGGATAGTGTAAAATCATCGGGATTGAACGTCTTATTATCAATGGCGGATCGGATTACAGTGATCAACCTAGTTGCACGCCTGTAATCCAACTGCCCCCCGTCTCTGTCCTTCCAAAACTTATAACGCTTCCCCTGCCAATACAGGTAGATGTAGCAGATCGGGTAGCCACACCTTGAACACGTACTGGTTACCATTGCGTTAAAACACTTATTGCATCTTATTGTACCGTTCATACTAAACCCCCTATCATAAGAATAAGGGACCAGGGTACAGGACCCGTTAAAGCTTGTCAAGTCTTTATTTTTTTTCACAACCCACATTTTTTCGGTTAGACTGAGAACAATTTTGCAGTCCAACGTCTGCACCACACAACAGTCTAACCTACTCAACCTTTAAATATATTTTGGTTACCATCCAAGATGGTTTTTTTGTGCTTTAGTGTTATAAAGTCTATAATAGTCGTACTATTATAGTTAAATTGTTTTAATATTGAGATATTCTGATATAAATATGCTTTGTTCGGTAAATTATCCTCTAAATATCTATTTATTGGCTAAAACGTATACTATAACAAGTATATTATACCTTACCATATCCCCAGGTAGCACTACAATCAACCGTGGTGTCAGGATTTAAGGCACTTTTATGTTTTCGTAGTATGGAATTGTTACTTTGCTTAAGCGATGTGACCACGCTATCCTGGAGTGCTACCAAATACTGCACAAAGTGTTTTCAATCGGCGTTACTAAATAATAGTTCAGTCTTTATTTATCATATAGCCTCCGTTAAATCCCCTTCTAATAAAGGTTTAAATAATTGTAGCGCTAAAAATAAATCACATACAATATTGTTAATTTTTATTATAAACTTTAATATATAGCTTTGTCAAATGTTTAGAACGAATGCCAGCGATTCAGAGTATAAACTTATCAGGGAAACATGGAAATATTTTGTACAAATCTCTGCTGTACATCTTTTTTTTGTGATAAAACGAGTAAATTAGATGCTTATTGTTACAGCCTATGTTTTTTATGTTTTGACAACCTCCTTTTTCATATCTTCAAGGTTAGCCCTGATTTATTAACGGTGGGCAGGGTA